>NZ_CP049362.1:2516551-2831120 GCF_019343455.1 Alcaligenes ammonioxydans
GCTCAGGGCGCAACAGGACCAAGGACATGGGCAAGCCAAAACCGGACAACGATTTGGACAGTGTAATGATGTCAGGACTGATGCCGGCCTGTTCAAAGCTGAAGAAACGACCAGTACGACCACAACCGACCTGAATGTCATCGACAATCAGCAACATGTCATGTTCGCGGCACAGGCGTTGCAACTCGCGCAACCAGCGCTGTGTGGCCACGTTCACGCCTCCTTCACCTTGCACGGTTTCCACGATGACCGCGGCAGGATGGTCCAGGCCGCTGCTGGGGTCTTCCAGCAAGCGCTCCAGATAGGCCATCGTATTGACGTCCGGCCCCAGGTAACCGTCATACGGCATAAACGAGGTATTGCCCAGGGCCACACCTGCCGCACTGCGGAACTTGGAATTTGCCGTCACTGCCAGGGAACCCGTGCTGACGCCGTGGAAACCGTGCGTAAAGGAAATCACATTCTGGCGCCCCTTGACCTGTCGCGCCAGTTTTAACGCCGCCTCCACGGCATTGGTGCCCGTCGGGCCCGTAAACTGCAGGCGATAATTCCACCCGCGCGGTTTGAGCAGTATCTTGTCCACCGCTTCCAGAAAATACTTCTTGGCGCTGGTGGCCATATCCAAACCATGTACCAAGCCGTCGGTGTTCAGGTACTCAATCAGCTTTTCTTTCAAGTGGGGATTGTTATGCCCGTAATTGAGCGTACCGGCTCCACTGAAAAAATCGATGTATTGCCTGCCTGACTCGTCCTCCAAAACCGAGCCTCGGGCTTTGTTGAAAATGACCGGAAAGGACCGGACGTAGCCCCTTACTTCAGACTCCATCCGGTCGAATATTTTTAAGTCAGTCATATTTCCTCTCCTGGTTATAGAACGGCGTGTCTTGAGCCGACAAACAATAATCAGCGAACCAGACCGGCTCTACCGTTCTTTTGCGTAAAGTCCCCTTATCCTGAGTCCAAGGGGCCGATTCGTAATAGAGGTTCTGCCTCGTGTGCCTGCGCGGCAAACAAAGCAGTATCAAAAAATGCGTGTTCCTGCAGGGGTGCTCCCCAACGGCGCGCCATCGCTGCAAACAAGCCACGCGAGGCCAGGTTGCCGGGGCTGACTGTCGTTTCCAGAAAGCGCCAGTCACGGTCACTCAGACCTTGTCTTAAGTGTTCCAGCATGGCCTGTCCCAGACGCTGCCCACGGGCGCGCTCATGCACCGCCACTTGCCAGACAAAGAGCACATCGGGACGGTCGGGGAGAAAGTAGGCAGAGATGAAACCGTCTATTTGTTCCCCCCGCTGCGCAACAACGCAGGTCCGGGAAAAATGCTCGCTGAGCAGCAAATAGAGATATTCAGAATTCAGATCCAACGGTGGGCAGGCGGCAATCAGCTGATGGATGGCCGCCGCGTCACGCAGCACGGGCGCACGCAATACCAGCGCCGGAACAGCGGGGGCAGGCCCGGCAGCACCCACGCTGCCTGTCGCGCTGCCCGTATCCGGTCGGGCCGTCACACCACCAACCCGGATTCGGGGGGCACATCCCCTTCCGGGACCTCTAGAATAGGGGAAGCCGTCTCATCGGCCTCCAGCACGACATCCGGATCCGCATCAAGCAGGCGAACAATGCGCTCCAAGGACAGCGTCATGGTGGCTTGCTCCAGCTCAGGCAGCTCTTTGAGGGCGTCCGACAACTTCTTTTGCAACGGGGATGGTGTATCACGGGCCAAGGTCTTGCCTTCCGGTGTGGCACTGACAAATACAATGCGGCGGTCTTCCCGACCACGCTCACGCAACACCAGCTTCTTGTCTTCCAGACGATCCAGAATCCCCACTACGGTGCTGGGGCTGACGTGCATTTCGCGACTGATGGCCGTCGCCGTCAAGGGCCCCTTCTCAATAATGGTGCGCAGGCAGATCAACTGGGGCGCGGTGATATTGCTGTACGCCGACAGCTGCCGGGAATGCAGGGCAATCGAGCGCGTGATCTGGCGCAAAGCCCGCAAAATTCGTAAATCGTAATGTTGATCCGTAGTCATTTAATTAGCCAAACAAAATAATTCAGCACTATTAATTCGTGTTGAAATGATATGCGCAGAAAAGATTCAAGTCAAACCGATTTACACTCAAAATCATACGGAGCGTAAACAGAAGGTTCGACTCAAAACTCAAGAAAATGTAAGTATTCCAACTTGTCGCCCTCTCCAGGGGGGCAGACAAAATGGCCTGTTATCCTTGTCCTCCCGTCCTCACAAGGGGTACGAGCGCGCACCGCGCCTGCAGTACACTGCTACAAACGGTCCGCCCACACGGCCTGGATCGCTGTCAGCACCCATCCCTGGCGCTCAAGCTCTGCTTACAGACAGCCAGATCCGGATACAAAGCCGGCCCATTAACCCATAAGTGTCCCCAGCAAGTAAAGCCGCCTGCCGCCCAGGGCACGCTCGGCAGACATTGAAACCCGCATGAAACAATCTGATAAAGCCACCCTGATCGGGCTGATGGCCATCATCTTATGGAGCACGATTGTCGGCCTGATCCGCAGCGTCAGCGACTATCTGGGCCCTACCGGCGGCGCGGCCCTGATTTATACCTTGGCCTCCGTCTTTTTGCTTTTATCAGCTGGATGGGTGAGGCTGCGCGAATTTCCGCGCCTTTATCTGTTCTGGGGCAGCATCCTCTTTGTCTGCTATGAGCTCTGCCTGGCCCTATCGATTGCTTATGCGCATAACAGCCGGCAAGCCATTGAGGTGGGCATGGTCAATTATCTCTGGCCGACCTTCACCATCGTGGCGGCCATTTTATTCAAGCAACAGAAAGCCAATTGGCTGATCGTCCCGGGCCTGTTTTTGTCCATGTTGGGCATCAGCTGGATTCTCGGTGGTGAGCAAGGCTTGAATCCGAACAGCGTCTGGCTCAACGTGCAGGACAACCCCTTGAGCTATGGCCTGGCACTGAGCGGGGCCCTGATCTGGGCTGGCTACAGCACCATGACCGCACGCATCGCGCAGGGTAAAAATGGCATCACCTTATTTTTCATGCTGACCGCGGCCACCTTGTGGATGAACCATCTGTTTCAGGGAGCTCCTAGCCTGACAGTGTCGACACCGGCTCTGGTGTATTTGCTGTTGGCTGCCAGCGCGATGGGTTTTGGCTATGCAGCCTGGAATGTCGGCATTTTGCACGGCAATATCACCCTGCTCGCCGGTGCCTCCTACTTTATCCCGGTATTTTCGGCAGCCTTGTCCAGCCTGCTACTGCGCACGCCATTGGCGACAAGCTTCTGGCAAGGCTCAGCCATGGTGTGCTCGGGCGCCTTGCTATGCTGGCTGGCCATCCGGGTTCGCCAGCCCAAAGTGCTCAAGAACGCGCAGCCTGCTGAAAAGTCGCGACGCATCTCCGCCGACGCAGCGGGGCCCCCGGGGCAACAATAACAAAGTAAAAGCGATTTGCTGCGGCGCAATATAAAAACAAAAAAACCGCTCCTGCTTAATTCAAGCAGGAGCGGTGCGAATAACCATTTAATTAGCTGGCAAATTAAATCAGGCCGTACCACCCACGGTCAGATTTTCCATTCGCACGGTAGGAATCCCTACCCCAACAGGGACACTTTGACCTTCTTTACCGCAGGTCCCTACCCCAGGATCGAGCTGCATATCATTGCCGATCATGCTGATTTGATTCATGGCATCCGGGCCACTGCCGATCAAGGTGGCGCCTTTGACGGGATACATCAATTTGCCGTTTTCAATGACCCAGGCCTCCGAAGCGGAAAAAACAAACTTACCGCTCGTAATATCAACCTGCCCACCACCAAAGTCAACAGCATATAAGCCTTTCTTGACCGAAGCGATGATCTCCTGAGGATCTTTATCGCCACCCAACATAAACGTGTTGGTCATGCGCGGCAAAGGCAAGCTGGCATAGGATTCACGGCGGCCATTGCCGGTAATGGCCGCACCCATCAAGCGCGCATTATGGGTATCTTGCAAATACCCTTTCAAAATACCGTCCTCGATCAGAACCGTACGTTGCGTGGGATTGCCTTCATCATCCATATTCAAGGAGCCACGACGGTTTTCCAGGGTGCCGTCGTCAATGACGGTTACCCCTTTGGACGCCACACGCTGGCCAATACGGCCCGAGAACAGGCTGCTGCCGCGACGGTTGAAGTCGCCTTCCAGACCGTGGCCCACGGCTTCGTGCAGCATGACACCAGGCCAGCCTGGGCCTAGAACCACCGTCATCTGACCGGCAGGCGCAGGCTTGGCCTCCAGATTGGTCATGGCCGAGCGCACGGCCTTGTCCACATAGGCACGCAGCATGTCGTCGGAAAAGTACGACAGATCCACCCGGCCGCCACCCGCTGCCGAACCACGCTCACGACGGCCATTTTGTTCGACAATCACCGACAGGGACAAATGCACCAGGGGACGGACATCGGCGGCCAGACGACCATCGCTGCCCGCAACCAGCACCACATCATATTCCGCCCCCAGGCTGGCCATAACTTGCACCACACGCGAATCGGCTGCCCGAGCCAAGGCGTCCAGACGCCCCAACAAAGCCACTTTTTCTGGCGCAGGCAAGCTGGCAATGGGGTCCGTTCCGGTATAAAGCGTCGCACGCTGCGAATCGGCCGGCACCAAAATCCCGCTTTTTCCCGAGCCCCCCTGACGGGCAATGGAACGCACCACGCGCGCCGAAGACAGCAAGGCCTCAGGACTTAAGGAGTCCGAATAGGCAAACGCGGTTTTCTCGCCGCTCAGCGCGCGCACACCCACGCCCTGCTCAATCGAGAAACTGCCGCTTTTCACAATGCCCTCGTCCAGGCTCCAGCCCTCGCTGCGGGTGTACTGAAAATATAAATCGGCATAGTCAGCCTGATGGGTGAAGATTTCACCCAGCGCACCGGACAGGTGGCTTTCATGCAAGCCCCAAGGCTCGAGCAACAGACCACGGGCGCATTCCAGGGCATTGATTGCCGGATCAACTAGCTTCATCGTTTATTCCTACTGACAGATCCCTGGCAAGCCCACGGCTGCAAGGGACGAAAATGGGTACCGACAGACGCACTGACATCCATTCGGTTTCCGTCCATCTGAGCATTAAAACAGAATGTGCCACCGTATGCGATGCCCACGTACTGAACCGGCTATTTTCGGGCTTTCCGACGCTGAATCAGGCAGCTCCCCTAATCGCGACAAAAAACTCCAATTACGACATTTTCTGATACCTAATTAAAATTATTTTATATTTTTCTTAATTAAAAATTCAGCTATATGGTTTTTGTATAAACCCATTCAAAATCATGATAACCCCTGATTAGTTTAAATAATCACGCCCCATAGAATTGACTAATGACTATAAACAATTACAGAGACTAAACAGTTTTTTTGAATTAACGTTTATTTTTTTCAAACCACTTATATTTTCAAGGAAATCAAAGTACACTGTTTTCGCATGATAAACATGAGCTCGTGCAGGCAGGGTTTATCAGATAACTACAAACATGAAACAGGAATCCTATATGTCAGTCGAAACTTACAGCTCCGCAAAGCAGAAGATAGAAAAAGAGATTCTGCGTCTTCAAAAGCAGATGAAATCCCTTCGAGTCAAACAGCGTCGTCCTGTCATCGCATCCATCGTCAAATCCATGCAAGATAACGAGATCACGATTGAGGAAGTCGCTGAAGCTCTGGAAAACTCTGCTCGTCGTGGTGCTGGTGCGTCCACCGGCCCCAAAACCAGCCTGCCTCCCAAATACCGTCACCCCGGCACCCAGGACACCTGGACGGGCCGTGGTCGCCCCCCACGCTGGATCATTGACGCAGAAGCCAATGGCCGCAGCCGTGAAGAGTTCCTTATCAAATAAGCTCTGGAACCAAACAAAAAAAAGGGACCGTTTTCCAAACGGTCCCTTTTTTATTGTTATAAATTTTTGACTTAATCCCAGACTGCTGACGACTCAATCCCGAGGCAGTGGATAGCGGATATCAATCACCTGTCCATTATTACCAGGGAAGCGATCAAATATGGCCTGGGACAAAAATGGCATCTGCTGGGCCAGGTTGTCGGAATGGCTATAAGACACGGCCGTAGCACGATACACTTCTGTGCCCGAGTTTCGATTATCTGTAATAATTACATTTAGATAATTCTTATACACGGTAACCGGAACGTTCACGACATTCGGCGAATAAAAGAACCCGCCTGCCCAACCATCATTTGGCGCATAATAGCCACGTCCCATTCCCCACCCGGTCGGGCCATAAAAACTATCGGCAAATTGCGGCACCCAGCTTTGTTCCTGAGGATTGCCATAATCCATTTTCACCACAAAGCGCGCTGACTTCAGGTTCGGGGCCTCCACCAGCCCGGTCACGCCAATCGAGGCGCGTACCGAATCGGCAAAAGACTGGTACTCCAGATTATTGCTATCGCCTGGTATAGGCTGAATGTAATAGGTCTCTCCACTGGCGTTCGCGGGCCACTGTTGATAGCGTGTCAATTTGGCAGACCAACTAGGCGCAGCGCACGCCGTGGTCAAGGCGGCAAACGCCAGACTCAGCAGACGCAGGGCGCGCCAGGAAAATACTTCAGGAAGTAAGCTCATCATTTCACCCCTGCTTGTTTTCACTTACACGTTCAAGCCATTTGAGCACAGCGCCAGGGCGCCGACGAGCATTTAGTTTACTGCCTGTTTCCCCCCTCCAGTGTGGGCGTTCAAACAACATTACAATAGACCATCTTTTTCGATTGTCGGACCAGGATTACATGCGCACAGACACCTTACCCACGATCTCCCGCCACGATTACCAGCCCTACCCCTATCAGATAGATCAGGTTCGGCTGGAGTTTGACTTGGCGGCCGAGCAAACCCTGGTTCGGCTGGCTTTTCGAGCCCGCAGCCGGGACGGCCAGATTCAACCTCTGGTACTGGATGGCGAGGACATTGAACTGCTGGAAGTCAGTCTTGACGGCAACTTGGTGTCCCCTCAGGATTACCTGCTCAATGATCAGGGCCTGACCCTGTCGCCCCCAGCAGCAGAGTTTGATCTGGTCCTGGTCAGCCGTTGTCGCCCGCAAGAAAACACCATGCTGATGGGCCTGTATGTATCGGGCAACAGCCTGTTTACCCAATGTGAAGCCCAGGGCTTTCGACGCATCACCTTCTTTCCCGATCGCCCTGATGTGATGTCCCGTTATGAAGTGGTACTGCGCGGCGATGCCACGCTCTACCCCTATTTGCTCTCCAATGGCAATTTGCTTGAAAGCACCACCTTGGACGATGGCCGTAAGCAGGCAGTATGGGAAGACCCCTTTCCCAAGCCCTCTTATTTATTTGCCCTGGTCGCCGGCGACTTTGATGTACGCGAGCGCGAAATCAAAAAAGCCAATGGCCAGCCTGCCCTGTTGCAGGTTTATTGCGATCGTGGAGACGGCGATAAAACAGAGTGGGCCATGCAATGCCTGGAGCACTCAGTACGATGGGATGAGCAACGCTTTGGCCTGGCGCTGGATCTGGACCGTTTCATGATCGTGGCCGCCCGCGACTTCAATATGGGCGCCATGGAAAACAAAGGCCTGAACATCTTTAATTCCGCCTATGTGCTGGCCGATGCCGAAAGTACAACTGATGCATCCTTCCACGCCGTGGAGGCCGTCATTGGTCACGAGTATTTTCACAACTGGACCGGCAACCGCGTTACCTGCCGCGACTGGTTCCAGCTCTCCTTGAAAGAAGGCCTGACGGTTTTCCGTGACCAGGAATTTTCCGCCGACATGCTGGCTCAAGGCCTGGACGGCGCCCAAGCGGCCAGCGCCCGCGCTGTCAAACGGATTGATGATGTCAGTGTGCTGCGTGCTGCTCAGTTCCCCGAGGATGCCGGCCCGATGGCCCACCCCATCCGACCCGAGAGCTATCAGGAAATCAGCAACTTCTACACGGCCACGATTTACGAGAAAGGCGCTGAAGTCATTCGTATGCAGCACACGCTGCTGGGCGAGGACAATTTCCAGGCGGGCATTCGGGAGTACTTCAAACGCCATGATGGGCAGGCCGTCACCTGCGATGAGTTCGTGGACTGCATGGACAGCGTCTATCGTCAGGTCAAGCCAGGCCAAAGCCTGGATCAGTTCCGCCGCTGGTATCAGCAGGCAGGCACACCCCGCGTGCAGGTCAGCCTGACTCATGACGCAGCCAAACAGACTGCCACCCTGACTCTGCGCCAAAGCAATGCCCCCGCCGGGATCGAGGACAAGGCCGCGGTCAAACCGCCCTTGCACATCCCTTTTGCCCTGGGAATGCTCGATCAGCACGGCCAGCCGCTCAGCCTGCACCTGGATGGGCAAAAGGGCGAAACGCTGGTCCTGGACTTTACCGAGGCCGAGCAAAGCTGGACCTTTACGCACATCCCTGAAGCACCGGTCCTGTCCTTGCTGCGCAACTTCTCGGCTCCAGTCAAGGTGGACTATTACCGTCCGGACGCCGAACTGGCCTTGCTGGCCCGTCACGACACCGACCCCTTTGCCCGCTGGGAAGCAGCTCAGTTGCTGGCAACCCGCCTGATTCTGTCCTCAGCATCCGGACGCACTCCTTCGGCGGCACAACAGGCCACCGTGGTGCAGACCTGGCACGCTCTGGTGCAAGATCCTGCGCTGAGCCCGGCCTACAAGGCCCGCATTCTGTCCCTGCCCAGCGAGCGCGAACTGCTGGAACAGACCCAGCCCATGACCCCGCGCGCAATCGTTCAGGCCCGCCGTCAACTACAACGCGAACTGGGACTGGCCCTGACGCCCTACTGGCAAGAGCTCTATCAGTTCCTGAGCCTGGAGCAAGCTCCCTACAGCCCCGACGCGCTGCAAGCCGGTCAGCGCTCCTTGCGCAATCTTGCCTTGAATTATTTACTGGTCGCGGGAGTGAGCACTGGCCCGCAACTGGCGCGCAACCAGTACGATCAGGCGACCAACATGACTGATCGTCTGGGCGCGCTCAGCGCCCTGGTGAACTATGGCGACCCAGAAGATCGCCAGGACGGCCTGGACGACTTTTTCCAGCGCTGGCAGGACAATCCTCTGGTGTTGGATCGCTGGTTCAGCCTGCAAGCTACCGCCCCAAGCACTCAGGTCGCCCAGGTACGGGCTCTGATGTTGCATCCAGCTTTCTCGATGCGCAATCCCAACCGCGCACGCTCGCTGATTTTTCAGTTCTGCATGAATAATATGCAGGCCATACATACCCCGGAAGGCTATGCCTTCTGGGCTGAACAAGTGATTGCTCTGGATAAGCTCAACCCGGAAATCTCTGCCCGTCTGGCTCGGGTCTTTGATAACTGGGCCCGCTTTGAACCCCAAGCCCGCGACCCGCTCAAAGCAGCGCTGGAGCGCATTCAGGCTGAGCCCGGCCTGTCGGGCAATGTGGCTGAAATCGTAAATAAAGCATTAACTCTTTGACCTCGGAGTCTGTCTTGAAGAAAAACCTTACTCAGTATCTGGTAGAGCAACAACGCCAGAAAAAAACGGTCACCGCCGATGTGCGCCTGCTGCTCGAGACCGTCGCTCGCGCCTGCAAGGCCATCGGTCATGCCGTCAGCAAAGGAGCGCTGGGCGGCGTTCTGGGCTCTCTGGACTCCGAGAACGTCCAGGGCGAAGTGCAGAAGAAACTGGATGTACTGTCCAATGAAATCCTGCTGGAAGCCAATGAATGGGGCGGCAACCTGGCGGCCATGGCCTCCGAGGAAATGGACACCCTGCACCGCATTCCCGACTACTACCCCAAGGGCGAAAACCTGCTCTTGTTCGATCCGCTGGATGGCTCGTCCAACATCGACGTGAACGTCTCCATTGGCACCATTTTCTCGGTGCTGAGCGTACCGCCCGAAGCACGTGACCGCGTGATCGAAGAGCAGGACTTCCTGCAACCCGGCGTGCGTCAGGTGGCCGCCGGTTATGCTATTTACGGCCCACAAACCATGCTGGTGCTGACGGTAGGTGATGGCGTGGCCGCCTTCACGCTGGACAAGGAAATGGGCTCCTGGGTGCTGACCACCGAGCGCATCACCATCCCTGAGGACACCTCGGAATTTGCCATCAACATGTCCAATATGCGTCACTGGGAAGCCCCGGTAAAACGCTATATCGACGACTGCCTGGCGGGTCCCGAAGGCCCGCTGGGCAAGAACTACAATATGCGCTGGATTGCCTCCATGGTGGCAGACGTCCATCGTATCCTGACCCGCGGTGGCATCTTCATGTACCCACGCGATGCGCGCGCCTCCGGTCGCAAAGGCAAGCTGCGTTTGATGTACGAAGCCAATCCCATGAGCTTCCTGGTCGAGCAGGCCGGTGGCATGTCGATTGACGGCACCCAGCGCATTCTGGACGTACAGCCTACCGAACTGCACCAGCGTATTGGTGTGATTCTGGGTTCACGCAACGAAGTCGAGCGCGTGCGTCAGTATCACGAGCAAGGCTGATTCCAGACCGATGAGTATCGGCAGCCACCTCGCTGCCAGATGACAATGGCCTCCTTAGCGGAGGCCATTTTTTTTTAGCGCTTCTTATACGACAAGGCTGTCGGGTTTACAGCAAGACAGGGCGGTCAAGCTGCCTTGTGCCCTCGCGGCAAGCAGAATAAAGCCGATACAAAACGAGGCTGTGCACCTGAAAACCCGGACGGCTTGTCTTAACGCGACCACGCATTACAATCCTGGCCCGCGTCAATCCAGGGTCAAGACCGTGGAACCGGTCGTGCGGCGTCCCGCCAGGGCTTCATGAGCCTGAGCCACCTGATCCAGCGGGAAGCGCTGACCAATCAATGGCTTGATCTTGCCTTGCAGTACCAGCTCGAACATCTCATCGGCAGCAGCCTGCATGGTTTCCTGTGTCGGCACATAAGCACCCAGCACAGGGCGAGTCACATACAGGGAGCCCTTGGATGCCAGCGTCGCCAGATTCACGCCTGTCACCGGGCCGGAGGCATTGCCAAAACTGACCATCAAGCCGCGTGGCTGCAAGCAGTCCAGCGAGCGCTCCCAGGTATCCTTGCCCACGCCGTCATACACAACAGGTACTTTCTGGCCATTGGTCAATTCCAGCACGCGCTGCACCACGTCTTCGTGGGAATAATCAATCACTTCCCAAGCGCCATTTTCTTTCGCCAAAGCGGCTTTCTCGGGACTGGAAACCGTACCAATCAACTTCACGCCCAAGGCACGCGCCCACTGGCAGGCGTACAAACCGACGCCACCGGCCGCCGCATGAAACAGAATCGTCTGGCCTTCGTGCACGCGATAGGTCTGGCGCAGCAAATACCAGCAGGTCAGACCTTTCAGCATCATGGCTGCAGCCTGCTCAAACGTGATTCCATCAGGAATACGCACGACTCGATCGGCAGGCACGTTACGTGCCTCGGCATACGCTCCCAAGGGGCTTTGACCGTAAGCAACACGATCGCCCACTTTCAGGTGCCTCACCCCCTCCCCGACCGCCTCAACAATGCCGGAGGCCTCAAAACCCAAGCCATGTGGCAACGGGCTGCTATAGAGACCATTACGGAAATAAATATCGATAAAGTTCAAACCCACCGCCTTTTGGCGTATGGTGACTTCCTTTTCCTGCGGGGCAGGCAAGGCTACCGAAGCCCACTGCAATACTTCAGGGCCGCCATTACGTTCAATCCGTATCGCCTTGACCATCTGGGTCATTGTTTTACTCCTTTGATGAGGGGCCCTTGGCAATGTCTTAGAATAATGCCTTGCACCGATTGCCTGCCCCGCTCGCCCTATCACTGGCTGACATAAAACACCAGAATAGCCTAAATTGACTTCTTTTTTTCTGGGATCGCTATCCATGACGCATGGACGTGCCCTGGCTGCCATACATGTGGCGGCCGTTCTGTTCGGACTGACCGGTATTTTTGGTGAACTGATCCAGGTCGGCGCCATGCTGATTACCGCAGGCCGAGCCAGCTTTGCGGTTCTGGCCTTGTTTATCAGCATCCGCTCGCAAGGGCGCGGTTTGGGTCAGGGCATGAAAGCAGCGGACTTTCGTACCTTGCTCCTGGCCTCCATCATGCTGGCCATTCACTGGGCCACTTTTTTTGTGGCCGTCAAAGTGGGCGGTGTGGCCATTGCCACCCTGGGCTTTGCCAGCTTCCCGGCCTTCATTACCTTGTGTGAATGGGCCGTGCTGCGCGAGCGCGTTACCGTATCGGAATGGGTCATTCTGGCCCTAGTCACCTTGGGCTTGTTATTGGTTACCCCATCTTTCGACTTCCAGGACCAATCCACTATTGGCCTGGCCTGGGCGGTTGCCTCGGGCTTTACCTTTGCCATGTTCACCTTGATTAACCGCCGTGCGGCCAAGCACCTGTCGGCACAACAAGTGGCCTGGTGGGAAAACCTGTTTGTCGCCCTGATGTGCTGGCCCTTCGCCCTGCCACTGCTGGGCGACAGTACTTGGATGGACTGGGTATGGATTGCGCTGCTGGGGGTGTTTTGTACGGCTTTGTCGCACTACCTGCTGGTCTCTGCGCTCACCGTGCTGAATGCCCGCAGCGCCGGGATTGTGATCGCCCTGGAGCCTGTCTATGCCATCGCCTTTGCGGCACTGCTTTTTGCTCAATACCCCAGCAGCCGTGCGCTGCTGGGCGGTGCCATCATGATTGGCGCCATCACTTGGGCAGGCTTGCGCCCACCCAAGTCCCGCTAATAGTCTAGGCCATCGCCTCCAGAACCTGGGCAATGGCGGCACCGACTTCTGCGGTGCTGGCCTGCCCACCCAGATCCGGCGTACGTGGGCCATTGGCCAGAACCTGCTCGATGGCTTGCACCACTTCGGCGGCTGCCTGGGGGTAGCCCAGGAAATCCAGCATCAAGGCACCACTCCAGATCTGACCGACCGGGTTGGCAATGCCTTTGCCGTAGATATCCGGTGCCGAGCCGTGTACGGGCTCAAACAAGGATGGGAACACGCGCTCGGGATTCAGGTTGGCCGACGGCGCAATGCCAATGGTGCCGGTACATGCCGGGCCCAGATCGGACAAGATGTCGCCAAACAGGTTGGAAGCCACCACCACATCAAACCAGTCCGGGTGCTGCACAAAGTGCGCACACAGAATATCGATGTGATACTTGTCCCACTTCACGTCAGGGTAGTGCTCGCCCATGGCGGCCACGCGCGAATCCCACCACGGCATGGAGATCGAAATACCGTTGGATTTGGTCGCCGCAGTAACGTGTTTACCGCGTTTTTTTGCCAGTTCAAAAGCGAACTTCAAGACACGGTCTGTACCGGTACGGGTAAACACACTTTCCTGAATCACCACCTCGCGCTGCGTGCCTTCAAACATGATGCCGCCGCTATTGGAGTACTCGCCTTCGGTATTCTCGCGCACGATAAAGAAATCAATATCGCCAGGCTCACGACCTGCCAGCGGCGAACGCACGCCGGGCATCAAGCGCACCGGGCGCAAGTTGATGTACTGGTCAAATTCACGACGGAACTTGAACAGGGACTCCCACAGGGAAACATGATCCGGCACCAGATCGGGCCACCCCATTGCGCCAAAGAAAATGGCCTCGGTATCCATTAGTTGGGCTTTCCAGTCCGAGGGCATCATGACACCATGCTTCTGGTAATAGTCCGAGCTCCAGTCCAGCACCTTCCAATCAAAATTGATGGCGTGACGACGAGCGACCACCTCCAAAATACGCAGCCCTTCTGGCATGACTTCCTTGCCGATCCCATCTCCCGCGATCACGGCAATACGATGAACGTTACTCATTCCTCTTTCCTTGTGGTTTTACATGGCCGCAACGGCCTTATTCTGACAAGATGCTGCCCCGCTCAGGAAACAGCAAGCGGCCTGCCCGCGTCCCCGGTGCTGGCAGGCTGACCGAAACTGAAAATGCTTAATACCCCAGCGTGTGATCGACTTGCCCTGAAGCAGGCTTGCCTTGCTGCAACAGCACGATACGCGAGCCGATCTGCTCCAAGGCCAGGTCACGCACGGTGATGCCCGAGATATGCGGCGTAACCATCACAGAGGCAATACCCCAGTAGGGATGATCAGCCGGCAAGGGCTCCTGGGTAAACGCATCGAGCAAGGCGCCAGACAAATGGCCACTTTGAAGTGCTTCCACCACGTCAGCATCCACCAGATGCCCACCACGAGCCACATTGATCAAAAAGCCGCCCGGCTGCAGATGCGACAGAAGCTCGCGATTGATCAGACCTTCGGTTTGCGCAGTCAAGGGCAACGCATTGACCAGAATACGACTGGCCGAGACACAGTCTTTCAGCCCCTGATCACCGGCATAGCAAGGGAAATCCGCTTCACGCAGCCGACGGGACCAACCCTGTACGGGATAACCCAGACTGGCGATCACCTGGGCTATCTTGCTGCCAATCGCCCCCAATCCCAACACCGCGACCGGCCACTGGCGACGATCAATCGGGCGATACGCCTTCCACGTACCCTTTCGCGCTTGCTCCTCATAAGGCGTGAAACGACCCACAGCACGCAAAACACCGTACAAGGCATATTCCGCCATTTGCTCGGCCATGCCAGCATCTTCAAGGCGATATAAGGGCATGCCAGCCGGAATAGAACCGGCCACTGCGTCCACGCCCGCGCCCAGATTAAACGTAGCGCGTAAGTCGGGCTCCTGCTGAAACAGGATCGGGTCCGGTTGCCACACCACGGCGTAAGTCGCACCCGTGCTGGGCTGTCCGGGGACGAACTCATCAACCTTCCAATCGGGATAGGCGTTGCGAAACTCCTGCGCCCACCGAGCGGTTTCAGTTGACCGCGCCGTAGCGATGATCAAATGAGGCTGTGATACTGGCATTAACGCTTCCCCCCGAACAAAGATCCCAACACCCCACGCAGCACTTTGGTCGCGGCCCGTTTGGTTTCCGTTTTGATCATGCTCTGCACCAAACCATCCTTTTTGCCACCTCGTGGCCCGGTTGATCCAAACAGAAAATCATTGACCACACCCATCAGCCCTTCGTCCTTGACTGCTGGGCCACCGGCTTGTGTTGCTCCAGCCGCCCCATTGGCAGCCGCATCCGCCGCCTTTTTCGCCAGCACCTCGTACGCCGATTCCCGGTCAATGGCCTGGTCATACTTCAAGCCGAGCAAGGAGGCCTGACGCACCATCTGTCGCTCAGCCTCCGTAGCCGGGCCAATCCGACTGCCCGGCGCCACCAGCCAGGCGCGCTCGGTAGGTGTGGGAATACCCTTGGCATCGAGCATGGATACCAGCGCCTCGCCCACACCCAGCTCGGTAATGGCCGCCTCAATGTCCAGGCCGGGATTGGGACGCATGGTTTGCGCCGCTGTTTTGACCGCCTTCTGATCGCGTGGGGTAAAAGCGCGCAAAGCATGTTGAACCCGATTGCCCAGTTGACCCAATACCGTGTCGGGAATATCCAGCGGGTTTTGCGTCACGAAATAAATACCTACCCCTTTGGAGCGGATCAGGCGCACCACCTGCTCGACTTTCTCCAGCAAGGCCTTTGGCGCGCCGGTAAACAATAAGTGGGCTTCATCAAAAAAGAACACCAGACGAGGCTTGTCCAGATCCCCCACCTCCGGCAGGCGCTCGTACAAATCAGCCAGCATCCAGAGCAGAAACACCGCGTACAAGCGCGGCGACTGCATCAGCTTGTCGGCAGCCAGTACATTGATCATGCCGCGCCCGGAGGCATCGGTACGAATCCAGTCCATGACATCCAGAGCAGGTTCGCCAAAGAAACGATCCGCCCCCTGGGTTTCCAGACGCAGCAAGGCGCGCTGGATGGCTCCGACACTGGCCGCGGCAATATTGCCGTACTGGCTGCGCAGTTGGGCCGCACGATCCGACACATCCAGCAGCAAAGCCCGCAAATCTTTCAAATCCAGAATCAGCTGCCCCTCGTCGTCGGCCACACGAAACACGATATTCAGAATGCCTTCCTGGGTATCGTTCAATTCCAGAATCCGGGAGAGCAGTAACGGCCCCATGTCGGAGATCGTGGCGCGAACCGGATGGCCCTGCTCGCCAAAGATGTCCCAGAAGGTGACCGGGTTTGCCCCCCAGACCGGCTCTGGCAGGCCCAGCCGCTGCAGGCGCTCCTGCAGTTTGGGGTTGGCTTGTGCTGCCTGGGATATGCCGCTCAGGTCGCCTTTGGCATCGGCCAGGAAAACGGGCGTTCCCAGCCGGGAGAAGGCTTCGGCCAACACTTGCAAGGTGACGGTCTTGCCGGTCCCGGTGGCGCCCGTAATGCAACCGTGACGGTTGGCCAGCGCAGGCAGCAGATAGACGGGAGTATGGCTGTTTTGAGCAAGCAAAATCGGATCGGCCATGATTGTTTGTTCTCTTCCAGATAGAATGCCAAGTGCCTAGATTCTAGCGACTTTCACCCAAGCTCGGGCCTTGTCGCCCAGACAGGTTAAAATAGATCTGTTTTTCTTTGAACGTAGTCTACTGAATTGGTAATACTTTATGGCCGGACATAGTAAATGGGCGAATATTCAGCACCGTAAGGGTCGTCAGGACGCAAAACGGGGCAAACTTTGGACCAAGATCATTCGTGAGGTCACCGTGGCCGCACGTACCGGCGGCCCTGACCCCGAGTCCAACCCACGTTTGCGCATGGCCTGGGACAAGGCAACCGCAGCCAATATGCCCAAAGACAATATCCTGCGTGCCATCCAGCGCGGCGCAGGCGGCGCGGATGATGCCAACTACGAAGAAATTCGCTACGAGGGCTATGGCATTAACGGTGCTGCCGTGATCGTGGACTGCATGACCGACAATCGTCAGCGCACCGTCTCGGATGTGCGTCACGCCTTTACCAAAAATGGCGGCAATCTGGGTCTGGACGGCTCGGTGGTGTTTCAATTCCGCCACTGCGGCCAGTTCCTGTTCGCCCCGGGCACCTCGGAGGACACCATCATGGAAATCGGCCTGGAGGCCGGTGCCGACGATATCGTCACGGACGAAGAGGGCCTGATTGAAGTGCTGTGCGCTCCCTCGGACTACCCGGCTGTGCAGGCTGCCTTTCAGGCCGCAGGCCTGACGCCTGAGGTCGAAGGCGTGGTCATGAAGGCGCTGAATGAAACCGAACTGAGCGGCGAGGACGCCGCCAAAATGCAAAAACTTCTGGACGCACTGGAAGGCCTGGACGATGTTCAAGAGGTCTACACCACCGCCGTCATGGACGAAGCCGAATAAGCCATTTCTGTAACCTCCTCTTTGCGGGCCCTGCCCGACTCATCACTATGAAGCTACTTGTTGTCGGCAGCGGCGGCCGTGAACACGCCTTGGCATGGCGCCTGGCCCAATCTGCACGTGTGCAGACTGTCTACGTTGCCCCTGGCAATGGCGGCACTGCGCGTGCCGAACGTATTGAAAACCTGGCCATCACCGATATCCAGGAACTGATTGCCTTTGTGAAGCAAGAGAAAATTGCCTTCACCGTCGTCGGCCCGGAGGCCCCGCTGGCAGCCGGTATCGTGGACGCTTTCCGGGCGGCCGGCCTGAAGATCTTCGGCCCCACCCAGGCAGCAGCCCAGTTGGAAAGTTCCAAAGACTACGCCAAGGCCTTTATGGTGCGTCACAACATTCCAACGGCGGCCTACGCCACCTTTACCGACCCCGAGGCGGCCAAGGATTACATCCGCCAGCAAGGCGCTCCGATTGTGGTCAAGGCCGATGGCCTGGCCGCCGGCAAGGGCGTAATCGTGGCCACCACGCTGGAAGAAGCGCTGGGTGCGATTGACGACATCCTCGGTGATGGCCGCTTTGGTGCTGCCGGTGCCCGCGTCGTGGTGGAAGAATGCCTGACCGGCGAGGAAGCCAGCTTCATCGTGATGTGTGACGGCAAAAATGTGCTGCCCATGGCGACCAGCCAGGACCACAAGCGTTTGAAAGATGGCGACCAAGGCCCCAACACCGGCGGGATGGGCGCGTACTCGCCTGCGCCTATCGTCAGCCCCACGCTGCACAACCGCATCATGCGCGAAGTCATTCACCCCACCATGCAGGGAATGGCCAAGGAAGGCCTGCCCTACTCCGGCTTCCTGTATGCCGGCGTCATGATTGGCGATGGCCCGGATGCCACCCGTCCCATCAAGGTACTGGAATTCAACTGCCGCATGGGCGATCCTGAAACCCAGCCCATCATGATGCGCATCAAGAGCGATCTGACCGAAACCTTCGAGCTGGCTCTGGCCGGCAAGCTGGACGAAGCCACGATTGAATGGGATCGTCGTACTGCTATTGGTGTGGTTCTGGCCGCGGCCAACTACCCCGAAGAACCCCGCACGGGCGATGTCATCACCCAGTTTGCCAACGATACCGACGAGTGCATCACTTTCCACGCTGGCACCCAGATGAAGGACGGCGTCGTGGTGACCACGGGCGGCCGTGTGCTCTGCGTGACCGCAATGGCCGATTCCATCCGTCGTGCCCAGGAAGCAGCCTACCAGGCCATTTCCCAGACTCATTTTGACGGCAAACAATTTCGCACCGATATTGGCTGGCGCGCCCTGCCCAGCAGCGAAACCTGATTCACGCAGCAAGGTCTTTCCATGTCTTTACCCATTGATACCGTCCAGGCTTATTTCCGTCAGTTGCAAAGCCACATCGTGGACACCCTGGAGCAATTGGACGGCACGCCCTTCGAGTCGGACCAATGGGATCGTCCAGAAGGCGGGGGCGGCTTGTCCCGCCTGCTGGAGAACGGCCCCGTGTTCGAACGGGCAGCCGTTTTGTTCAGCCACGTCAAGGGGCATACCCTGCCCCCCTCGGCCAGTGCTCACCGTCCAGAGCTGGCCGGTCGCCCCTGGGAGGCCATGGGGGTATCGCTGGTGATTCACCCGCGCAACCCCTTTGTGCCCACCACGCACATGAACGTGCGTATGTTTGTGGCTCAGGCCCAGACAGCGGACCAGGCCGATGTGTTCTGGTTTGGTGGCGGTATGGACTTGACGCCCTACTACCTGAACGAGGACGATGCCCGTCATTTCCATCAGGTCTGCCACGACGCCCTGGCCCCACATGGTGAGGATTACTATCCGCGCTACAAGCGCTGGTGCGACGAGTATTTCTATCTGAAGCATCGCAACGAAACCCGCGGTATTGGCGGCATTTTCTACGATGACCTGAACGAGCCCGGCTTTGAGGCCAGCTTCGCACTGACGCGCTCGGTAGGCAATGCCTTTACCGACGCCTACGTACCCATAGTGCGTGCCCGCATGGATCACGCCTATACACCAGCGCACCGGGACTTCCAGGCCATACGCCGTGGGCGCTACGTCGAGTTCAATCTGGTGTTTGACCGGGGCACCCTCTTTGGTCTGCAGTCGGGAGGACGTACTGAATCCATCCTGCTGTCCATGCCTCCTCAAGCAAACTGGCGCTACAACTGGTCGCCCGAACCGGGCACGCCGGAAGCGGCCCTGGCGCAATATCTGGTGCCGCGCGAATGGATTTAAAGCGTGTAGGGCTTCTGGGAGGCAGTTTTGATCCCATCCACAAGGCTCACGTCGCGCTGGCGCTCGCCGCGCTTGAGCAATTGCAGCTGGATCAGGTACAGCTTCTGCCTGCCGCCCAGCCCTGGCAACGCGATGCGCTGGGCGCCAGCGCCCAGGATCGTCTGGCCATGGCGGAACTGGCGGCGCAAGGCCACTCCGGCTTGCGGGTGAACCCGGTAGAGATCGAACGCGGCGGCCCCACCTACACCATAGACACCGTGCGCCAGTTGCCTGCCGGAACACGGTTTTTCTGGATTTTAGGCAGCGATCAGTTGCATAATTTTTGCAGCTGGAACGACTGGCAGGAAATTCTCGAGCACGTCGAACTGGCTGTTGCCCAGCGCCCTGGCAGCCCCTTGGAAACGCCCACGGCCTTGCAGCAGGAACTGAGCCGGCTTCAACGCCGTTTACATCAGATCGACTTTCTTCCCATGGATGTCTCGGCGACCCAGATTCGGGAGCGAGTGCAGCGTGGTGACAACATCACAGCCCTGGTCCCGGAAAAAGTCGCTCAATACATTGACAAAAAACGGCTCTATCTTTCCCACCCACAGGCGCGCCCTGTATAGTTCTTTTTATGAATATAGAAACACTTCAACGACTCGTCATCGATGCCCTCGAGGACGTCAAAGCTCAAGACATCAAGGTCTTTAGCACAACCCACATGACCGGCCTGTTCGATCGTGTGGTCATCGCCAGTGGTACGTCCAACCGGCAAACTCGCGCTCTGGCCCAGAGCGTTTCTGATAAAGCACGTCAAAACAAAGTCGAAGTCCTGGCGCATGAAGGCGAGGACACCGGTGAATGGGTGCTGCTGGACTTGGGTGACATCGTGGTGCATTGCATGCAACCCGCCATCCGCCAGTACTACAACCTGGAAGAACTGTGGGGCGAGCGCCCCGTCGAAGTGGAGCTGCTGCCGCAATCGCGTCAGGTCCCACCGGCTGGCTTCTTCGCCAGCGCTGCCGACGACGAAGACTAAGCCCCCCCTCCGCCCTTTCCCGGCGGTACTCAGGCCGCAACCAAGCTTGCGGCCTTTTTATTGCCGGGCCGCTCCCAAAGCTCGGCGCCTGCGGTAAAAAATGTCCCCTGGCGAATCCAAGCGGCTTGCTGGCCGCGAGGTGGAGCGCAAACCGAAGGCGCAGCGTGAGGGCTTTTTACCGCCGGGCCGCCCCAAGGTAACAAGCGCCCCGTCGGGAGAAGCAAGCCGAAGGCGTAGCGTGGGGGCCCTTTTTTCCTTCATTTCTTTTTTGTTTCTTCTGACGACGTTTCATGAAACTCATTGTCATCGCGGTAGGTCAGCGTATGCCCGACTGGGTGGAACAGGGCTGGCAGGAATATGCACGCCGCATGCCCCAGGACTGCGCCATAGAACTCCGTGAAATCAAGGCCGAACCCCGTACCAGCGGCAAAACGCCTGCCCAGATGATGCAGGCCGAGGCAAAACGTATTGAAGCGGCCATTCCCGCCCAGGCGATGCGCATTGCCCTGGACGAACGCGGCAAGGATCTGACCACCGTCAAACTGGCCCAGGAGCTGGAGCGTTGGCGCAATAGTGGTCAGGACATTGCGATTCTGGTGGGCGGCCCGGATGGCCTGGATTCGACCTTAAAGCAGAGCTGCCATGGCATGTTGCGTCTGTCCTCGCTAACGCTCCCCCATCCGCTGGTCCGCATCTTTCTGGCCGAACAACTGTATCGCGCCTGGTCCGTGATGACCGGGCACCCTTATCATCGCGCCTAAACCTATTTTTACTTCTGGTTCCTATGCCTTTTCAGCCCATCTACCTGGCTTCAGCCAGTCCTCGCCGCCACGACCTGCTCAACAGCATACAGATCACGCATGAGGTTCTGGCTGTTCCCAGCCCTCCCGGCGAGGACGAACCCCGTCTGGCACAAGAAACCGTACTGGAGTACGTACGTCGCACGGCTCGTGACAAGCTACAGCGGGCCCTGCAGTGGCGCGCGCAAAACAGCCAGCTGGATCAGGAGCGCGCCATTTTGAGCGCCGACACCACCGTGAGCATGGGCGAGGACATTTTTGGCAAACCCGCCGATCCGAGCGATGCGGCGCGTATCCTGCGCGAACTCTCGGGCCGCCGCCACAAAGTGACGACGGCCTTGTCACTGGGCGTAGGTGGAGTGGAATTTGAAAGCATCAGCATCAGTGAAGTCAGTTTCAAAACCTTGAGTGAGCAGGAAATCCAGGAATATTGCGCGGGCGGGGAACCGATGGGCAAGGCGGGTGCCTATGGTATTCAGGGTCTGGGCGGAGCGTTTGTCAGCCACCTGAGTGGCAGCTATACCGGTGTCATGGGACTGCCCGTCCATGAAACCTACCGCCTGCTGGAGCTGGCCAACCTGAAGCTGCGTACTTAAGTCCAGACCACAGCGGAAATACAGCCCGCTCGGAACAGGAATGGGGAACTATCCCTGCGCGACCTAGTCCCATTCTTTTATTCCATTTGGCTCTTAGTATATGTTTTCTGGATATATACATTCACCGACTGTTTTGCAGGATTAACACCATGCCGCTTTCCTCTTTTTCGATTCGTCTGGCTCTGGCCAGCCTACTGTACGCCGGCACCGCCGCTTACGCGGCTGAGCTTCCGGCTGCCTTGAAAGCCCTGGAAGAACAGGGGCTGTCTGTTGTGGGTGAATTTGACGCCCCGGGCGGGCTGAAAGCCTGGGGGGCCTACAGTGGTAATCAGGCGCTGGCCATTTACAAGCTGCCCGATGGACAACACATGATGGTGGGCACCATGATCGATGCCAAGGGCGAGGAAGTACGCCCGGCGGGTCTGGACAAGCTGGTGCAGCCGGTCATTGCCAAGGACATGCTGGGCAAGCTGGAAAAATCCCGCTGGATCAAGGATGGCGAAGACACAGCACCTCGCATAGTCTATGTCTTCACCGATCCCAACTGCCCTTACTGCATGCAGTTCTGGCAAATGGCCCGCCCCTGGGTCGAGTCCGGAAAAGTGCAGTTGCGCCATGTGATGGTGGGTATTCTGGCTCCCAGCAGCAGTCTGAAGTCGGCTGCCATTCTCGCCGCCGACAATCCCACCCAGGCCTTGAACGAGCATTCCCTGGCCATGCTGAAAGACCGCAGCGCCGGTATCAAAGGCCTGGACAGCGTGCCCAGCGACATTGAGGCCGACCTGACCCGCAACGAAGATTTGATGATGGGATGGGATCTGCGCGCCACGCCCGCCATGATCTGGCAAGATGAGCAGGGCCGTATCCAAATGCAGACCGGAGCCTCACCCGACATCAGCGAACGGGTTTTCGGCCCTCGCTAATTCACCAGGAAAACCGACTCATGACAAGCCGTGTACTCTTGCATGCCCCCACCCCCGACGCCCTGGAGCGGGCCCGCAGCAATGCGCGTAACCTGCTCAAGGACATGCCCGAGGCCCAGATTCGCATCATTGCCAACGCACAGGCCGTTCAGGCTTGTGTCCAGGGCATGGAACACGATCTGGACACCGTGACCTTCCTGTGCCCGAATACGCTGCGCAATCAGTCGCTCCGCGCACCTGAACGCTTTCAGGTTCTGGCGCAGGGAGCCATCACGACGCTGGTGCAATTACAGGCTGAAAACTGGATTTATATTCGCGCCTGAGGGCATGTAGGGTCAGAACAACAGACCATACAGACCGGTCATGATTTTGTCGCCGCTGCCCCAAACCTTGATACGATAACGAGGCCCGCCACAAGCGGGCCTGTTTTTACCCGTATCACAAGGAAATCTGCCATGCCCACTCTCATTCGTTCTGCACTGCGTCCCTGCCTTTTAGCCATTCTGTGTACCGTAGGAACCAGTCAGGCACTGGCGCAGCAAACCACGGTGGGCGTGGGTGTCGGTTTTGCACCCAAGTATGAGGGGGCTGACAGCTACGGCGGCCGCTTCTATCCCCTGCTGTCACACCGCAATGGGCACTTCTTTCTGGCCCCCAAAGCTGGCATGCCTGCCCTGGGCCTGCAAACCAATCTGACCGACAACTGGACCATCGGCACCTATGCGTCTTTGGCCCGTGCCCGTAAATCGGGTGATGCTGACCGCCTGCACGGCACGGACGATATTGACCGTCACGGCAACCTAGGGGTGTTTACGGCCTACCGTCTGGGCAATGCCAAAATCGAGGGCAGTTACTATCAGGCGCTGAAAAGCGGCTACGGTGCTACAGCCGTTCTGGACTTGAGCTACCGCCTGTGGAATGACCAGGACAGCAGTTTCTCGATGGGTGCCGAACTGAAATGGTCCAATGAAAAAGCCATGCGTACCTACTTCGGGGTGAAATCGCATGAGGCCGCCGCCAGCAATGGTCAGTTGCAACGCTACCGTCCCGATGCTGGCCTGCGCTCCTATGCGCTGTACGGCCAGTACACCCACAAGCTCAGCGAAAGCTGGTCCCTGCAAGGACTGGTGGGCGTAAACACCTTGGGGGAAGAGGCCAAAGACAGCCCCTTGGTGGAGAAAAAAAGCAGCGTCTTTGGCGGAGTAGGCCTGGGTTACAGCTTCTAATTGGCTCTCAGGGTCTGCCTACCCGTTTGACCGTCAAGCCCTTTTCTTCCAGGCGCGCCTGCACAAGGGCTCGATGGTCTCCCTGAATTTCCAGACCTGCCTCTTTCAGTGTCCCGCCTGCCCCGCAGGCGTTTTTCAGCTCCTTGACCAAGGCCTTGAGCTGCTCCTCAGGCATCACCAGTCCTGTGACCACGGTCACGCCTTTTCCTTTGCGCCCTTTGGTCTCCAGACTCAAACGCACTGGCCCCTGCTCCTGGGCCAGCTTTTCCTGACGGCGCTTCTCCTCGCAACAGCACTGGTTTTTCGGCTGTTCACAGTCCGGGCATACGCGCCCCTGGTCCGTGCTGTAGACCAATCTGGACAACTGATCCGCTAAGCTGGCCATTAAATCCGCTCCGTTTTAAACACAAGAAACAAAAAAGGCCACATCCACGGTTTGCAGCCCCACACTAAAAAGCCCACCGGACTCCGGTGGGCTTTGCACTGGACCAGGTCCAGACCAATTACATCATGCCCATCAGGACCAGGCCCAACAACTGCTCGGACGTAAAGCGCTGACCGTTGATGTCGAACACACGATCCTGACCGTTGTACTTGATCGTGGTCGAAATGCTGTTCTCATCATTGTTGAGCATCTTGGACTCGGCATAAGGAGCCACGGCGGCATCCAGAACCATGTCCAGCATGGCGGCATTGCCCTCCTCGGCGGACAGGCCCTCTGCCTTGTCCATCTCCGCGGCCAGGCCACGCAGCATAGGCTTGGAGATCAGGACATCCAGCTGGGCAGCAGGAATTGCCTCAACCCACAGCTCGGGGCTTTCCAGCAATTCTTGTTGCGTCGCATTGGGCTTTTGGAACTCCATGCGCAGATTGGCCTTGGATTCACCAGCCTCTGTGTACCAACGCAGGGGTTCGATACGCAGCACAGGCTTGTGCTCCAGCGCTTGCAGCGCCAGCTCCATCACCTTCTGGGCGGTAGGCCCGTCAACCGCTTCCAGATCGTCTTGCACCTTGGTGTCAGAAATCAGTTTGGAGATGGCGGAGATAGCCGGCGCATACACGCGATCAAAACCCATGACCAGCTCAACCGAGCCCAGCTTGACCTTGTCCTCAAACACCAGGTCGGTCAACAGGTAGCTCACCTTGGTATCGCTGATGGAGTCTTTGGTGACGGCATCCGAATTGACAGCGATCTGCTTGAAGGTAATACCCTCGGTCTCGGCCGACTGCATCTTGACATCATCTACGCTCAGCTTGCCGACCTGGTTACCATTGACATTGATGTCACCGGTCTGCTTGAAGTCCATGATGAAGTTGGAGGCTTCCAGCTTCAAGGGCTCTTCGCTGATGTCATCGACAAACAGCTTGGGGAAGCTGCCGGTCACAACAATATCCTTGCTCTTGCCACCGGCTTTGGTACGCAACTGGCCGCCGCTGAACTCGACCTTGATCTCATCGCCTTGATGCTTGATAGCTTCAAAGTGAACATTGGAGTCCACCGCGCCGTCAAAGCCCACCAGACTGTCGGCCCACAAGGGAGTCTTGTCGCCCGTCAGCTTGAACCAGCCTTCCGTATCTTTGGTCTTGACCAGGGTGCTGTGCGACAAGGCCGCAACAGGGGTGAAGTTGCCCATTGCCAAGGCGGACATGGGCAGCGGACCGTGGCTGATCTTGTCGTCGAAGGTCAACTCCAAGGGTTGCTCTTGTGCGTCGGCTGGCGTGAGTGTGAGGGTGTAACGAGCGGTAGAGGAAAACACGCCACGCTGGTAGTCGACTACATTCATGACGACCGTCTCGTTCATTCCCATTTGCTGCATTTGCTCGGCAGCCAGGGTGTTGAACTGGGCCACTTTCTCGCCCACGAGCGCTTCTGTTTTCTTGCCGGTGTACCAAGTCGAACCGCCATATGCGGCCGCTAGCACGACAACCAGTGTGACCAGCCCTGTACTTTTCTTCATGACTTCCCTTTTGTAGACCTACAGTCCCAACTTCAAATAGCCGACATAATACCGAAACTAAGTTTGACTGATGGTAGTTTATTCCCCGTAATTGTAACTATTCACCTGCGTAATGCGAGCGACATCTTCCTTACCCAGTCCCATCCGGTGGGCGTTGCGGTACGTTTGTTGGGCAGCATGGGCCACCGGCATGCTCGTATGACTGACACTGGCCAACTGCGCCACCGTGTTCAAATCCTTCAGCATGGTGTCCACCGATGCCTTGACCTGCGTGTCCGGACGGGTCATGCGGGGCACGAACAATTGCAGCAAAACCGAATCGGCCCAGCCGCCCCCCAGCGCCTCGCTGATTCGGGAAGCGTCCACGCCATTGTCATTGGCCAGGCTCAACGCCTCGGCAATCGCCGTCAAAGTTGTGGCCACAATGGTCTGATTGCATAATTTTGTTACCTGACCAGCGCCCACCGCGCCCATCAGGGTCACGCGCTGTGAATAAGCGGCCAGCACAGGACGAACCCGCTCCAATGCCGCTGCCTGTCCTCCGACCATAATGGCCAGCGTACCTTGTTCGGCGCCACCGACACCGCCTGACACGGGGGCGTCCAGCCAGTGCGCGCCACAACGTTGCTGCAACTGGGCTGCCATGTCACGGCTTGCCTGCGGTGAAATCGAGGAATGGTCCACTACGATGCGCAACGCGCCCTGGACGCTGGCCAGCCCCTGTTCACCCAGAACGGTATCGTATACCGCCTGCGCATCAAAAACGCACAGAAACACGGCCTCACATTGCTCGGCCATCTGTGCCGGCGTATCGCAACAAATGGCACCAGCCTCTACCAAGGGGAGCACCTTGTCCCGGGAACGATTCCAAACCCGAACCTGATAACCCGCCTGTAACAGACGCCTCACCATAGGCTGGCCCATCCGGCCCAGCCCACAAAAACCAATCATCATGTTTCGTCCTTTACGCCCTCCTGCCAGGAAGCTCCCAGCAAGAAGTCAAGAAAAACCCGCCTGACAGGCGGGTAACGTCCGGTCGGCCCCCGACCGGATCACCGTCACACCGCGCGTTCAAGCAGCATCGGGTTGACGGTCGGGAGCTGCTTCCTGAAAGGCAGACAGTTCCAGGCATTTCTCTTCTACGGCCAACAAGCGGGGGAAGGCGGTCAGATCGATGTCAAAGCGACGGGCATTAAACATTTGCGGAATCAGACAAATCTCGGCGATGCTGGGGAGATCACCAAAAATGAAGGCCTGACCCTTTTTGCCATGCCGCAGCACCAGGGCCTCCAGCCCTTCCAGGCCAACGCTGACCCAGTGGCGATACCACTGGTTGCGCGCATCCTCCTGAACATGTAAATCATTTTTCAGGTACTGCAATACGCGCAGATTGTTCAGGGGGTGAATATCGCAGGCTACCGTCTGAGCCATGGATCGCGCCCAGGCCCGATCTGCCGAGGCCTTGGGCAACAAAGGCAGCTCGGGATAACGCTCGTCCAGATACTCCAGAATGGCCAGAGATTGCGTAATGATCAGACCGTCATCATCCAGGGCGGGCAACAGTTGAACAGGGTTGACCTGCACATAATCGGGCTGATGCTGCTGTCCCCCATCTTTGAGCAGATGAACCGGCCTGATCTGGTAATCCAGACCTTTGAGATTCAGACCGATCCGCACCCGGTACGCGGCGGAACTGCGAAAGTAGCTATATAGAATCATCTTGTCTCCTGTCCACCCTGCAAAATTCGTTTTTTTATTTGTTCAGGCTTTCAATCTTGCGCGACAGCTCTCGGGGCAGCGGGAAGGCAATATTTTCTTCCACCCCATCCAGGGCCCGCACTTTGCCTACGCCCAATTCCTGCAAGCGCTGAATCACCTGATTGACCAGAACTTCTGGTGCCGATGCGCCCGCTGTCACGCCCACGCGCTTTTTACCCACCAGCCAGGCCGGATCAATCATCTCCGGCTTATCCAGCAGATAAGCTTCCGCGCCCTTGCGCTCGGCTACCTCACGCAAACGATTGGAGTTCGAGCTATTGGTACTGCCGACCACCAGAACCAGATCACACTGCGGCGCCATGATCTTGACCGCATCCTGGCGGTTCTGGGTGGCGTAACAGATATCGCTTTTCTTGGGCTCGACAATGGTGGGGAAACGTTCGCGCAAGGCTTGGGCCACGACCGCCGCATCATCCACCGACAAGGTGGTTTGCGTCACAAAGGCCAGTTTGTCGGGGTCGGCCACATTCAGCTTGGCTACATCTTCCGGCGTCTCGACCAAGTACATCCCTCCGTCGGCTTGACCCAATGTGCCTTCGACCTCGGGATGGCCCACATGACCAATCATGATGATCTCGCGACCTTCGGCCCGCATACGGGACACTTCAATATGCACCTTGGTCACCAGCGGGCAGGTGGCATCGAACACTTTCAGGCCACGCCGCTCGGCCTCGTCACGCACCTGACGCGACACGCCATGCGCTGAAAAGATGACGATCGCACCGGCCGGGGCCTCGTCCAGCTCTTTAATGAAGATGGCCCCCTTGCTGCGCAGATCTTCCACCACATACCGGTTGTGAACAATTTCGTGGCGCACGTAGATAGGCGCGCCGTGCAACTCCAAAGCACGCTCGACAATATCAATCGCACGGTCAACCCCCGCACAGAATCCGCGGGGTTGGGCCAGAACAACCTCAGCGTTCTGAACAGGAGCAACTTGACTCATTACAGAATCCCCAAAATATGAACATCCAGACGCAAGGCCACACCGGCCAAGGGATGGTTGAAATCGAACAAGGCAGTCTTGTCGTCAATTTCCTTGAGCACGCCCGAGTAGCGGCTGCCATTAGGGGCAGCAAACTCGACCATATCACCGGGCACGAACTCCACGCCTTCAGCGGCGTTGCTGGCCAGCATTTCGCGGGTGATACGCTGCAAAAGGTCAGGATTACGGGCGCCGTACGCCTCCTCAGGGGCGATGTCGAGCTGAAAACGCTCATCTTCACGGTGCCCCAGCAACTTCTCTTCCATACCGGGGGCCCACTGACCGTTGCCCATCTGCAAGGTCGCCGGACGGCCAGTAAAAGTATCCGCAAACACAGAGCCTGCTGCCGGGCCGCTGGCCAGCTCTATACGATAGTGCAAAGTCAGGTAGGAATCCTGACGGACAATTCCAAGCTCGGAACTAGCAGAGTTACTCACGATCGCTCACTATAGAAAATCATTCAATTACCGCATTTTAGCGTTTCTTATGGCCACATCCACTTTACGCCGCCAAGGGCCCCGTGAGCGCATGTTGGCGCACGGCCCCACCTGTCTGACGACCGCTGAACTGCTGGGTATTGTGCTGCGCACCGGGACACGCGAGCGCAACGCTGTCGAGCTGGGCCAGATGTTGCTGGACCATTTTAACGGACTCAAAGGATTATTATCGGCCGATGCTTCAGCCCTGCGCCAACTGGATGGAATCGGCCCAGCCAAATGCACGGAACTATTGGTCATCCGCGAGCTGCAACGCCGCTGCGCCCTGGAATCCCTAAACGGCCTGCCAGTGCTGAACCATGCCGACAAAGTGCGCGAATACTGTCTGGCCCATCTGGGTCATTTGCCAGTGGAACACTGTCTGGCCCTGTTCCTGGACAACCAGCTTCGCTTGATCTGTGCGGAAGAGATCGCCCGGGGGACGATAAATCAAGCATCGGTCTACCCTCGGGAAATTGTGCGCTCAGCCCTGCGCCATCACAGCTGCGCCTTGATTCTGGCCCACAACCACCCCTCGGGCGCCGCGCACCCCAGCGCCTCCGATATCCGTCTGACCCGCCATATTCGTCAGGCCTTGGCCTTGGTGGATATCCGCTTGCTGGACCATATTATTGTCACCCCCAGTCAGACCGTCTCCATGGCCGAACGCGGAGATCTGTAGCCTGCTGCCCGACGGCGCATATCAGTTTTTGCCACCGTTTGACACGCTTGCCCGTAAAATCCAGAACACACCAACGCTGAGTACGGAACCTTATGTCTGATACCGCCGTGAAGTCCTTTGTCGGACGCATACGTGACATTCTTCACGATCTCTCCCCATCTGAACGACGCCTGGCGGAATTTGCCCTGGACTTTCCGGGGGATCTGGCGGGCTACACGGCCTCCGAACTGGCGTCCCTGGCCCATGTATCCAATGCGACTGTCACCCGCTTCATCCGGCGACTGGGTTATCGCAATTATGAAGCGGCCCGCAAACAAGTCCGATCTGAAAAAAAAGCGGGTTCTCCTCTGCTGCTGGCAGCCACCGAAACGGAAGCCGAACGATCACTGACGACGCATTTGCAGCAAAGTCAGAACAATCTGGCCTCCACATACCGACGCCTGCCCGAATCGCTGCTCAAGGAAGTGGCTCAGTCCATTCTGGATGCGCGCAAGGTATGGGTGCTGGGATTTCGCTCCAGCCAGGCCCTGGCCAGCTACTTTCGCTGGCAATTGCTCCAAATCGTCCCCGAGGCTCAACTGATTCCTGGCCCGGGTGAGACCATGGGCGAACATCTGGCAGGCATACATGCCGACGACGTGGTGGTCATTTTTGCCCTGCGCCGTCGGGTGCGCAATATGGACCAGCTTATTGAACAGATGGCGCAGCTGAACCCGAATGTGCTGCACATCACTGACCAGCTCAGCGCAGAGAAAAGCGCCTGTCGCTGGACCCTGCGCTGTGACGTCCAATCGCCCGGTGTGCTGGATAACCATGTGGCCGTGATCGGCCTTTGCCATTTGATCCTGAGCCAGGTCATGGATCAAGCCGGTCCTGCCGGACGTCGTCATTTAGGCCTGGTAGAGGCTTTCCACGACAGCTTTCTGGAGCTGTAGCTTACCGCCCTCGCCTCACAGGCACTTATCCAGCACGCCCACCCAGCCAGGTGTGCCCGCCCCCGGCGATGTCATGGCAGGAATCGTATAAGGATCATACGCAAATTGCGATGATCCTTTTTTTATTAAAAATCCTTTTATATCAACACCCTGCCCTAGTCTTACGCAAGATATGCAAAAACTTTCTCGTTTACCCTAGTTTTGAAAAGATTTTTTCATTTTCATAATGAGTGAAAAAATGATGTTGGGCCATACGCGTCCTGAAACGAGGAGAAACCATGTCTAGCAAGCAGCAAACCTTGCCAGCCGACACCGGGCCGGCACCGGCCAGTTCTACGGCCAGCGATCACCCTACGGTTCAGCAGCAACTGGAAAACTCGCTGGAAACCATAGGCGTCACCCATTCGCACCGCAAAGTGCTGGCCCTGATTTTGCTGGGCGTGCTCTTTGATGTGCTGGAGCAAAATGCCGTGGGCCTGGTCGGCCCGCTGCTGCAGGAACACTGGGGGCTGACACCGCGTGACGTCGGCTTTCTGAACACCCTGACCTTCGCCGCTGCTGCCCTGGGGCGCTTGCTCTCGGGCTATATCGCCGACCACTATGGTCGACGCGTCATGCTGACCATCAATCTGGCGCTGTTTACGCTGGGAGCCCTGATCTGCGCCCTGGCCCCCAGCTACTGGGTGTTAGGGCTGGGCCGGGTCATTGTGGGCTTTGGTCTAGGCGGCGAAATCTCGATTGCCGTCACCATGCTGGCCGAGTTCTGCTCCTCGCGCTTTCGCGGAACCGCCGTGGGCACCATCAACGTGGCAGGCGGCGGCCTGGGCAATATGCTCGCCCCCGCTTTCGGCCTGCTGGTCTTCACCCTGTTCCCCGGCCCTGAAAGCTGGCGCTGGGTATTTGGCCTGCTGGTCATGCCCGCTTTTATGGTGCTGTTCTATCGTCGCTACATACCTGAAACGCCGCGTTTTCTGGTGTCGCAAGGCCGGATCGAAGAGGCCAATCAGGTTTTGAACATTCTGGCTTCGGGCAAGCTGGGCCGCCCTGTTGCCCAGCCCTACCCTTATCTGCACAGCGGTCCGCAAGGGCAAAAAGTCGAACGTGTGCGCTTGGGCGAGATTTTCCAAGGCCCTCTGGCCATGCGTACACTGGTCACCGGCATCGCCGTGTGCATGACCTACGGGGCACAACTGACGGTTCTGACGCTGATGCCCACCTTGCTGGTCGAACAAGGCTACTCGCTGGTGAAAAGCTACACCTTTACGATCCTGATGCAATCAGGCAGTCTGCTGGGTGCCTTGACCGCCTCCTGGCTGGGGTCGCGTCTGCCCCGCAAACGTGTCTTTACCACGGGAGCCTTGCTGGCCTGCGCCAGTGGCCTGGCCTTCGGATTTCTAAGTACCAATATTTATCTGGTGCTGCTGTTTGGCGCAGCTTTCCAGTTTTGCGTCCTGCTGCTGAACACCACCATCTGGATTTTCGCCCCCGAGCTTTATCCCACCCGTGTGCGAGCCTTTGGAACCGCATTCATTCTGGCCCTGGGTACCCTGGCGGGCGCTTTCATCCCGACGCTGAGCGGCTGGGTACTGGAAGCTCATGGCGTAGCCGGCATGTTCTCCCTGATGGCGGGGATGTACATCACCTTTGCCGCGGTTCTGCAATTGGCACCCGAAACCTTTGGTCGCCCCCTCGATACCTGATTTCAATTGGATAAGCCGTGTTGCTGCGGCCCTCGTATTTATGTCTCATACCGTACTGCTCATCAATCCCAACACCTCCCGCCCCACGACGGACATGATGGTGGCGCTCGCCCAGGCGTGCTTCCAAAGCCTGCAGCGAAGCGATATCCAGGTCCGGGGGCTAAGCGCTCCCCAAGGCCCAGGCATGCTGACCACCCAGGAGGAGTTGGAGCAGGCTGCCGCCATGGCGGAACACCCGCTGGTACTGGCTCAGGTCAGGAACGCGGACGGTGTCATCATCGGCGCTTTTGGTGACCCTGGCCTACAGCCCCTGAGCCAGAGCGTGAGCATACCGGTGATCGGCATAGGACAGGCTGCCATGCAGCAAGCCGTGCAGGCAGGCTCCCCTTTTGGCATCGCCACCACCACGCCACAGCTGGAGCAATCGATTCTGAATCAGGTCAGACGCTATGGCTGGATCGAACAATTCTCGGGCCTGCGCCTGACCCCCACCGCTCCGCTGGATCTGGCCCAGGCGCCGGAGCGTCAGTATCAGGAATTGGCCGACAGCGTCGCGGCATGTATTGAGCTAGACGGCGCGCGGGCCGTCATCATCGGCGGCGGGCCCCTGGCACAAAGCGCACAGGCGCTGCAAAACAAGCTGGCCGTCCCCGTCATCAACCCCATCGTTGCTGCCTGCGAGCTGATGGCCCAGCGCCTGCCCCCCACTTAGCCTTAACACGCGGTACCCACCTCAGGAGACTTCAATGACGAGCAGCACCCTCGTGGACGGCGCGCGCGCCTTGTCCGCTGATAAACAAGAACTGGACCAGATCTACAAGAAGGTCATGTGGCGGATCTTGCCCTTTATTTTTCTGCTGTGGATGCTGGCCTGGATAGACAGGCTCAATATTGGTTTTGCCAAACTGCAAATGCAGCCCGAACTCGGGTTCTCCGAAACGGTGTACGGCATAGGCGCGGGGATCTTCTTTCTGGGGTATTTCTTTTTTGAAGTACCCAGCAACTGGTTGCTGCTGCGCATTGGTGCGCGCAAGACCTTGGCCCGTATCGCCTTTGGCTGGGGGCTGATCTGTGTACTGATGATGTTTACCAAAACAGCTGCCTACTTTTATGTGATGCGCTTTCTGCTGGGTGCGTTCGAGGCCGGCTTTCAGCCTGGCGTGCTGCTGTTCCTGACGTTCTGGTTCCCGGCTCATCGGCGAGCCAAAGCCTTCGCGGTCTTCATCTCGGCCTCGGCGGTGGCCTCGGTGGTAGGCGCGCCCCTGGCGGGCCTGATCATGACCCGCCTGGACGGGGTCAACGACTGGTCTGGCTGGCAATGGTTGTTCCTGCTTGAAGGGCTGCCCACAATTTTTGCTGGCATTCTGGCCGTGATGTTCATCGTCGACAGCCCCGAAAAAGCCAGTTGGCTCAGTCAACGGGAAAAAGATCTGATCAAGCAAGAACTGGCTCTGGACGCCAAGGCCGCAGGACCACGCGAACACAGCTTCAAAAAAGCCTTGGGCAACCCCGACCTGTGGACCTTGACCCTGATGTTTTTTGGCATTGTGGCTGCCAACTCCACCTTGGCCTTTTTCGCGCCCACCCTGGTTCGCTCACTGGGCCCCAGCGATCCTTTACAGGTTGGCCTGCTGGTCGGACTGGTCTATGTCTTTGGAGCGGTCTTTCAACTGGCGCTGGGCTTTAGTGCCGACCGTCATCGCGAAGCCCGTCTGCACACCGGCGTCCCTGTCATCATCGGAGCAATCGGTCTGGCGGGGGTAGGACTGTTCCTGGGCAATAACACTGCCCTGGCCTTTATCAGCCTGATTATTGCCGTGTCCGGCACCATGGGATGCATTCCTGTTTACTGGCAATTGCCCAACGCGGTCCTGGCGGGCTCGGCGGCAGCTATCGGGGTGGCCTTCATTAACTCTGTCGCCAATCTGGCCGGCTTTGGCGCGCCCTTTATGTTGGGCGCCCTCAAAGACTCCAGCGGCAGCTTCCAAAGTGGCTTGTGGATTATCGCGGCTCTGGAGCTGGCTGTGGGCTTATGGATTCTGTCCTTTCGCAAGCGGCAGCATAAAGGCTGAAACAGTGTGCCCGCCTTGAGCGGGACGCAGCCCGAAACGCAACCGTGACACGGATTTCGGGCTGCTTTTTTACAGCGCACAATGGTGGCGCCCCGTGCAGTGAGACTGGGTAATACGCTGATTTCGATGCCCAATACAGGACCTTGTCACGTTGTCGCCCGGATCAGGCTAGAGCCAAGCGCACCGCCACGCCGATGGGCCGGGAATCCTCTACACTGACTCTTACTTCTTTTAGCAGCAGCGAGCACAGCATGCGTACGATCTGGGACATTTCCCCGCCTGTCAGTGATCGATCGCCGGTTTTCCCCGGTGACACCGCCTACCAGCAACGCTGGACAGCCACCCTGGACACCCACTGCCCGGTCAATGTGGCGGAAATCCGCTTGTCTACCCATCTGGGGGCGCATGCCGACGCCCCCCTGCACTACGACCCTCACGGCCCAAGTGCCGGCCACATGGCGCTGGAGCCATTTCTGGGACCCTGCCGCGTCATCCACGCCCGTCATGGCCGCCCACTGATCGAGCCAGCCGATCTGCTGCCTCATTTGAGCAATTGCCCGCCGCGCATCCTGGTCAGTACCACCGCCAAGGCCAAGTACGATGCCTGGAGCGATCATTTCACAGCCTTCGCCCCTTCAAGTTTGCAATTATTAGCCGACCAGGGCATACAGCTGGTGGGCATCGACACGCCCAGCGTCGATCCGGCCAGCAGCAAGACACTGGAAAGTCATCAGGTCCTACGTCATCATGCTATGCGCGTGCTCGAAAATCTGGTGTTGGACGAAATTGCTCCGGGCGACTACGAGCTCATCGCTTTGCCTCTGGCCCTGATTCAGGCAGATGCGAGTCCGGTTCGTGCCATTCTCCGCTCTCTGGACTGACAGCAGGACGCGAACTGCCAACCATCCACTGACCTTCTCGACTCGACCTGGTCCGCACGATAGGAAGCACCCGCCACCAGCACTAGGCACCCCGTGTTCGAACACATAGAGCTGCCACTTCTCTGCGGCACGGCCAGGCACGGTTTTGCGTGCTTTCCAGGCAGACACGGGGCGGTTCAATCCACGCCTTGTTGCACTTGTGCCGCGCTTTTGCCGAGTTTTCTTTGAAAAGCGCCTGCTCAATGCTAAAATTTCAGGCTTTATCGGATACGTGGCAAAAAGTCTTTAGGCATTATTCAATCGGGCGCTTTACAAACCCGGTTAAAAAAACAGTCCTCTAGCTTTTTAGTGCCGGTATTTACAGGACGAGGACGTGAGCCCTGCTTTACGCCATTTTTTGTAGATACGTGCCTTGCTGGCGGTCCTAACTTGTCAAAACAGGAATCATCATGAAAGAAGGCATTCACCCAGAATACCGTGACGTGGTGTTTCTGGACCTGCAAACGGGCAACTCCTTTATCACCCGTTCCACCGTCCAGACTCGCGAAACCACCGAAAAAGACGGCAAGACCTACCCGCTGTTCAAGTGTGACGTGACGTCCGAGTCGCACCCCTTCTACACGGGCGCTCAAACCCGTATCGTGGAAACTGGCCGCGTTGAAAAATTCCGCGCCCGTTTTGCCCGTACGGCTGGTACCGTCAAGAAAGGCGAATAAGCTCTCTTTCTCGGCATACCGCGTTCAGCGCAAAAAGGCAGCTTTGGCTGCCTTTTTTTATCCGCCGGGCCGCCCCAAGGTCAATAGCCCCCTCGGGGATGAGTCCGGATACACAACAGCTCATTGCGAACTGCTGTGTGCCTGGCGAATCCAAGCCGCATTCAGGCCGCGAGGTGGAGCGCAAGCCCAAGGCGCTGCGTGGGGGTCCTTTTTTACCGCAAATTTCGCGGCCAAGGCGCCCCCTTTGCATTAAGATAGGGCGAATCAACAGACTGTTTTACCCTAGACGTGTCATCCAGCCTCATACCCACCTCCACCCCTGCCCGCCTGACCGCCACCGCTGCCGTCAAACTCCCCCGCCTGGTTCTTCTTGTTGTTGGGACCATCTATATTCTTGCGGGCCTGTTTTTTCGTGACCCCTGGAAAGCAGACGATGTCATCGGGCTGGCGACCATGTTGACCGCTTTGTCTGACCCCAGCGGTCAGGCCCTGTTGTTGCCCCAGGTAGGAGATCTGGCCCATGCCCAGGACGGCCCACTGAGCACCTGGCTGGGTGCCCTGTTCATCACGCTCTTTGCCCCCCTGCTCAAACTCTTCACCTCCGAGCTGAATGCCAACATCGTGGCATCCCGCCTGCCCAATCTGCTGTGGTTCGGCATGCTGGCGGCCTCGGTCTGGCACAGTGCATACTGGTTGGCCCGCCGCCCAGAGGCTCAACCGCTGCGTCTGCCCTTCGGAGGCGAGCCGTCCTCCACCGCATATGGACGCATGATTGCCGATGCCACCTTGCTGCTGACCGTTGCAACCGTGGGCATCATCTGGCGCATGCACGAAACCTCGGAAGTGCCCGCCATCATCGCTTTGCAGGCACTGGCTTTATACAGCCTGGTGCGCATGTTCGACCGCCCGGCATCGGGAGCGATCATGCTGGGCCTGTCCCTGGGCGCCTGCTTCCTGACCCGTGGCTGGCTGGGAGCCGGCCCCATCATGCTGGCAACCGTTTTGTGCTTTATTCCCCGGGGCCCCTTGCGCCAGCATAGCCAATGGCTGGCCCTCAGTGCTGTCCTGACGCTGGCAATCATCATGGCATGGTGGATACCCGCCAAACGGGTCAGCGTGTATTGGACCGAGCAATGGCGTCTTTGGCATCTGGCCGCCTGGGGGTGGGCCGGCTTCAAGGAGCAGTTGAACAACCTGCGCGATCTGCTGTGGTTCCTCTGGCCGATCTGGCCTTTGGCCTTGCTGGCGCTGTGGCAATGGCGCAGTTGGCTCAAGGCGCCCCACATTTATGTGCCCGCCATCAGCTTTCTGGTCCCCTTGCTCAGCCTGCTCTTCATGCGCGATGCTTTCGAGCCAGAATATGCCTTGCTGGTGGTTCCCTGCGCCATTCTGGCTGCCTTCTCGCTGCCCACCTTGCGTCGGGGGGTCATCAACACCCTGGACTGGTTTGCCATCATGTGTTTCTCACTGACGGCAGCCACGGTCTGGCTGGGCTGGATCGCCCAGCAAACGGGCTGGCCACGGCAGATTTCACACAATATTGCCCGCCAGACCCAGGGATACGACACGTTCATCTCCTGGCCGGTCATGATCATTGCCGTGCTCGGCACGCTTGCCTGGATTGCGCTGGTGCGCTGGCGCCTGTCAAGCAATCCGCCTGGCTTGCTGCGCGGTACCGTCTTGTCGGCGGGTGGCCTGATTACGACCTGGCTCCTGCTGGTCACGCTGTGGATGCCTTCGTTAGACTACGTACGTAGTTACCGCGAAGTGTCTGGCGAATTGTCCGCGGCTTTGCGTGAACACAAGCAGCCCTGCGAATGCCTGCGCTCCTGGGGACTGGGCTCGGGACAACGGGCCTCCTTCCTGGTGTTTGACAACATCAACATCAACTTCGACAATCGCTGCTCCCTGGTACTGGAACAGTTCTCCTTGCGCGATCTGCAGGACGGCAAGGCCCCTATTCCGGACAATGCCGTCCAGCTCTGGCAAGGCAAACGCGGGCCAGATCGTCACGAAGCATTTCGTCTGCTGCGCATACAGGCTCACTAAGTTTTCATCATGTCCTCCGTGTTTCATCACAACTGGAAGGGTCAGGCAGGCCAGATCCTGCGCCAGGCCTGGCCCGTGCTGGTCGGCTCCTGGGCAGGTATCGCTTTTGGCGTTCTGGATACGGTGATGGTTGGCCACAGCAGCGCCATAGACCTGCAGGCCATGGGCCTGGGCGTTTCCATTTACATCACCGTTTTTATCGGTTTAATGGGGGTCATCCACGCCCTGATCCCGATCATTGCCCAGCAATTTGGCGCACGCCGCCTTACAGAAGTGGGCCGCTGGTGGGGGCAAGGAGTATGGCTGGCCCTTTTGCTCACCCTGATCGGCACCTTGGGGCTGGCGTTTCCGGATATATGGCTGCGCTGGTCAGGTGACCTGAGCCCTGAGGTTCATGAGCGGGTCACCTGGTATCTGCGCAGCCTGATACTGGCCTTGCCTGCCGCTCTGGTATTCAGGACAATTTACTGCCTGGGGACGGCAACCTCGCATCCCAAGGCGGTCATGTTGATCAACCTGTTCAGCGTGGCCTTCAAGGCTCTATTCAACTGGGTGCTGATTTTTGGCAAACTGGGTTTGCCGGCAATGGGTGCCGTAGGCTCAGGTCTGGCGACCACGGTCGTGTCCTGGCTGATGCTGGCCGCCGGCCTATGGCTGCTACGTGCCGACCGCTATTACCAACCCTTTAGCCTCAAACTGGGCCTGCCCACCTGGGCAGCACAGAAAGAACTGCTGCGCCTGGGTCTGCCCATGGGCGGCTCTTACCTGATTGAAATCTGCGCCTTCAGCTTCATGGCCTTGCTCGTCGCGCGTGAAGGTGTATTTGCGTCTGGCGCTCACCAGATCATGGCCAATCTGGCCGCCGTCTGCTTTATGGTGCCTATGGCAGTGGGCGTAGCAGCCGCCTCAGTCAGCGCACAGGCGATTGGCGCGGGACAGTTTCATCGTGCCCGCCATGTGGGCATGTTAAGCCTGGCCATCGTACTGGCCGGGGTTGCCCTTACCATTACCTTGCTGGTGCTGCTGCGACCCAGCCTGGCCAATGCCTACACCGACGATCCCGATGTCGCCCTGCTGGCCCTGCTCTTGCTGCAGCTACTGCCTTTCTTCCACTTTTGCGATGCGTTCCAGTGCCTGATCTCCTATCTGCTGCGCGCTTACAAAGTGGCTTTTGTACCCATGCTGCTGCAGTTTTTCGCCTTGAGCGTGCTGGGGCTGGGTGGAGGCTGGTGGTTTGGTTTTGGCCCAGGCGCCGGAGCATTGGACAGTATCATTCAATGGCTGGCACCAGGCGCTCCCCTAGGCGCCGCAAGCCTGTGGACCATGGCCAGTCTGGGATTGGGAGCCTCCGCCTTGCTGCTGCTGTTCTGGTACAGCCACATATTGCGTCTCTACAATCCCGCGCGGCGCAAGACTTGCACCCATCAATAGGCAAGAGGCTGCCGCTTAGCGCCTTGAGCTCGCCGCACTTATAAAAGGGCGGGTAAAGGCGCTCCTGAGTTGGGAGGAACAGGCACCCCTACCAGTGGGGGCCGACAAACCCATCCGGTACTGCCTGCAGCACGAAGAACCCAGCAAGAAAAGGGCCTGTTAGGAAACAGGCCCTTTTCTTGTTTGCTGCGAGCACAACAACACGTTCGTCAACGCACTTGGCTGCCCTCAATGGCCTCCAGAACTGCCGCAGTATCGTCTTTGACGGTGTTGGGTGATGCCTCGACCGCATCAATGAGTGGGCTAACCAGATCCACTACCTTGCTGCGCGAGAGCAAACCCAGAAACTCGTCGTTCTCACCAGTAACCGCCAAGGGCTCGCTGCTACGCAGCAATTGACCGAGAATCTCATCCAGTCCCATGGTGGCGGGTACCGAACTCATCTCATCTACGAACGCGGAAATATCCCGCGCACCTTGCTGCACAGCTTCCTGCGCCCGCGAACGCATCAGCACGCCCGCCAAGCGTTTGCCATCGAGCACCGGTGCATAACGCACGCCGCGCTCGCTCAAACGCTCAAGCGCATGAACCGCCCGGGTACGCATGGTAAAGGTCAGGGTCTTGCTGGAATCGCGCACGGCATGGGCGGCATTGAGCACTTTGCTGCGGTTCACGTCCTGCAGGAACGCCTGAACATAATCGCTGGCCGGTGACAGAAGGATGTCCTCGGGAGACCCTTCCTGAATCAGCTCGCCATCTTTCAGAATGGCTATCCGGTTCCCCAATCGCAGGGCCTCGTCAAGATCATGCGTAATGAACACAATGGTCTTGTTCAAACGAGCCTGCAGCTCCAGCAACTGATCCTGCATTTCGCGCCGAATCAAGGGGTCCAAAGCCGAGAAGGCCTCATCCATCAAAAGGATGTCGGCATCGGTTGCCAGGGCACGAGCCAGACCCACACGCTGCTGCATACCGCCAGACAACTGGTGCGGATACTGCCTTTCAAAGCCCTGCAACCCAACCTGCTCAAGCCAATACGTGGCTTTTTCTTCGCGAGCCGCGCGCCCCATGCCTTGTACCTGCAGGCCATAGGCCGCATTTTCCAGCACGGTGCGATGCGGAAACAGGCCAAAGCGCTGAAAGACCATGCTGATCTTTTGCTGACGGAACTGCATCAGTGCCTTGCCGTCCAGACTCATCACATCCACATCGTCCACCAGAATTTGCCCGGCAGTTGGCTCAATCAACCGGTTGAAGTGGCGGATCAAGGTGGACTTACCCGAACCGGACAAGCCCATAATGACGTAAATGCTGCCGTGCTCAATAGACAGGCTGATGTCACGCAAGCCCAGGGTATGGCCGCTTTTTGCCAGCAGTTCGTCCTTGCGCACACCATTGCGAGCCTCATCGAGCCAGCGCTCGGGTTGAGAGCCGAAGATCTTGTAAATATTGCGCACTTCAATCTTGCTCATGAGGCCTCCCGAGTCTGAAAGCGACGGCCGAACTCTTGCGTAATCCGGTCAAACAGGATGGCCAGCAGCACAATACCCAGGCCAGCCATCAGGCCACGGCCCACTTGCAGGCGGTTAATGCCTTGCAGCACTTCGTAGCCCAGCCCCCGCACACCAATCATGGAGGCGATCACCACCATGGCCAGGGCCATCATGGTTGTCTGGTTGATGCCGGCCATGATGTTGGGCATGGCTAGAGGCAATTGCACGCCATAAAGCTGCTGCCAACGATTGGAGCCGAAAGAGCGAGAGGCTTCCAGCACTTCGCTGTCGACCAGGCGTATACCCAGATCGGTTAGGCGAATGACGGGAGCAATGGCATAAATAATCGTGGCAATCAGTGCGGCGATCTTGCCCAGATTGAACAACATCACCACGGGGATCAAATACACAAAGCTGGGCATGGTTTGCATCACATCCAGCACCGGCATCATGATACGACGCAGCCAATTGAAGCTGGCCATCAGCAAACCCAGCGGTATGCCTATCAGCACAGACAGAAAAACGGCCACAATCATGAGCGCCAGGGTCTGCATGGCCGCATCCCACAGGCCAATCAGGCCGATCACAAACAACATGGCCCCCATGGCCACGGAGAACAGCACACGGCGGCTGGCCAGCCAACCGAGCAGAACCACCACCAGCACCACGGCCCACCAAGGGCTGCTGCGCAGGACCGACTCCATGAAAACCAGCATATCCAGCAGGGGCTGGGTCATGGCCCGCAGGGTACTGGAATAATTGGCCACCAGATCGCCAACGAACTGATCGATGGGCAAACGTAAGGCGCGCGGATCAATCAACTCAGGAAACATAAAAAACACTCCGTAAAACTCGTGCTTGCAGCGCGGGCTTGTGGCCCGGCCATAATCCTGCCGACCCAGGACGGGCCAGGCAGAAAAGCGAGGTACGGCTCGGTTCCTGCACCCAGACAGGATGCAGCCACCAAGGCCGGCCTCGCCCTACACCATCACGAATACTAAAGAGCGGCTTTTACGCGCTGAGCCACTTCCATAGGCACCCACTTGGACCAGGTGTCCTCGTGTTCTTTCAAGAACCAGTGCGCCACATCTTCGGGTTCACCTTCGGTTTTTTCCATGTGCGCCATGGTTTCGTTCATCAGCTCCAGGGGCATGCTGACATTGGCCAGGAAAGCCGTCAGTTCGGGAGCCTGCTTGGAGAATTCCGTATTCACGGCCGTGAATACCGGGTTTTCGGGGTAGTCACTAGGCTCTGGATTGGCACAATTGGGGTCGGTCAGACACCCATGCTTTTTCTCGTCGTAAGCCGGCAGTTCCAGCTTGACCAGATCCATGGAGCCCACCAGTGGCGTGGGGTACCAGTAGTAGAACACCACGTTTTCCTTGCGCTGATACGCAGAAGTCAGCGCAGCCTTCTGGGTGGCACCGGTACCGGGCGAGAACAAGGTGTAGGTATCCCCCAACTTCAGGGCATTGAACAAATTGCCACTGACCACTTCACATCCCCAGCCTGCCGGGCAGCCATAAAAACGGCCTTTACCAGGCTCTTCCGGGTCCTTGAACTCATCCTTGAATTTGGGCAGGTCGGCTGCCGACTTCAGTTCGGGCAGGCGCTCAGCGGTATAGCGTGGGATGAACCAGGCTTCGCCGCCCATATAGATGTCGCCAATACGTTTTACATTTCCCTTGGCCTCGGCCTGTTTCCAGGGGTCAGCCACACTGTTGAGCCAGATTTCCGAGTTGACATCCAGGTCGCCTCGCTCCAGTGCAGCCAAGGCCGGGAGCGTCTCGACCGAGACGACCTCGGTCTTGCAGCCATAACCTTTGTCAGCGATAAAACGCTCAACTTCAGTCAGGACCAGATTCGATTCCCAATTCATGCCACCAAAGCGGACTGCGCGGTCCAGCTCGCAGGCTGCCGGACTTGCCGCCTGCGCGGCAGAGGACAGCCCCAGCAGAAGGCTGGTCAGCACAGAGGCTTGAATCAGGGGAAAACGGTGCAAGCGCGACTTGGCACCGGCGTGAGGGAAGTATGAAGACATGATGCTCCTCCTTGAGTTACTGTGGACGCGTCCTGCATGATCAGTCGGCGCCAAGGCTAAAGGGGTGTGCGGAAGACGATGCTCTTATCGCCAATACATACCTACGTAAAGAGCGAGTGCCAGGCACTCACGAAAAACCCGGAACGGTCAGGGGGTCAAGCCCCTTTTTCCTACCGCTCCCTGCCTTGACCGAAACAACACGGCTGGGCCAGGGTTACACCGCGCGGGGCGATGATTGCTGCGAACAAAACACGCTGTTCGGGCGGTTCTGAATCGAATTGATGAATCTGATAAGGAGGCCATTCTACGGCCCTTTGCAATCAAAAACAAATTCTTACCGTATAAAAACCGAAAAAACAGCGAATATGTCAATGGTAAAAACACAACAAAACCCTTGTTTGACGTGGTTTTAGCCATTTTATGAATTTTTTTTTGTTACTTATTAATTCAAAATCTCAGGAACGAAGCGCTGCCAGGGTCGTTACGTGCACGAGAAAAACAAATGACAAGGCATCAAACCTTGTCATTTGCCATTTAAAACAAGAAGTTAGCGCTGGTACATATAATCCCGGCGCCAGGGGTACATCAAGTTCGGCGCGTAATCCAGCTCCTGCGCCCTGACAGCGCTTTGTGCCTGAGCCAAAACCTGATGAAGCGCAATCCAGCCGTGCTCAAACCCCATCGCGCAGCCGGCCAAGTACACCCGGTAGGCACGCAGGGACTTTTCCCCCTGCTCGGAATTAAGGGTTGCCCTGGCTTTATCCAACTGTTTCTCCAAGGCGTCGCTCCAGGCCCATAAGGTACGGGCATAGTGAGGGCGCAAATTCTCAATATCCAGCCCCTCCAAGCCTCCCTCGGCCAAGTGACGCAAGACGTGACTGATATGGGTCAGCTCTCCACCAGGGAAAATATATTTCTCGATGAAGTCGCCCATTCCCGCTCCCAGCTGGCTATTGTCAACCCCACCGGCGGTAATGCCATGATTGAGAATCAGCCCCCCTGGCTTTACCAAACGCCGCAGCTTGTCAAAATAGGCGCTGAGCTGAGCGCGGCCCACATGCTCGAACATCCCCACCGACGCCAGTTTGTCATACGGTTTGAGTTCATCCAGCTCGCGATAATCGAGCAACATCATGCGGGCCCGGCCCGACAGGCCTTTTTGCTCGATCAGCCCGTTCACATAGGCATGCTGGTTACGAGACAGGGTGATGCCTGTTACATCCACATCGTAGTTTTCGGCGGCCCACATCAACAATCCACCCCATCCGGCCCCTACATCCAGAAAGCGCTCGCCGGGCTGCAAACGCAGCTTGCGGCAAATGAGATCCAGCTTTGCTTCCTGAGCCTGCGCCAGTGTCATGTCCGGTTCACGATAATAGGCGCAGGAATAGACCCGGCGAGGGTCCAGCCACAAGGCATAGAAGTCGTCCGACAAATCATAATGAAACTGAATCTGCCTGGCGTCCTTTTCCTGAGTGTGACGCCACACGGAGGTCAAGTGCTTGATGATCGAAGTCAGCCAGCCTGCTTGGGCTGCATCAACAGGCGAACCGGGCAAAATATCGGCGGCCAGTTGCATCAGATCCCGCATGGAGCCTTCAAAATCCATGCGCCCTTCCACATAGGCCTCGCCCAACTGACCCGATTGTCCGGCAGCCAACTGCGCCAGCGTCGCATTGTCCTTGATGCTCAGATGCACTGACGCATTGGCATCGCCCACCTGCTCCCCGCTAGGCAGGGTCAGCCGAACCGGAATGCTGAGCTGATCGAGTTTGGCCTGGACCATTGATGAAATTGAACTCAACTTCGCCTCCTTGTATGTAAACAAACAAAGATGACGATGTGCCATCTGTGTCGACACACCGCCCGTAAGCCGTCAATCCTGTAGCCTAATACATCTTGACCCTAAATCCGTTGCACCAAAGTCACGGACCGTGTACTTCAAACCTAAAGCACTTACGCCGAAATTGATCGTCCCCCATGCTAAACTGCCTGCCTTTGGCCCTTTGCATCGGCTTGTATTGATGCGCGGCAGACGGTAGTGGGTTCAGGCTCTCGGCCAGGATCTGCCTCACCTTAATACTTGGCCCGATGACACGCAACCACTCTCCTGCATTTCCTCCCTGGCTCGTTTTGATGGGGCTGCTCACTGCCCTGGGCCCCCTGGCCATTGATATGTACCTGCCCGCCTTCCCGGCGATGGCCCAGGGCCTGAATACCTCGGCGGGCATGGTAGAGCGCACGCTGGCCGGTTTTCTGCTGGGCGTGGGCCTGGCGCAACTGGTCTATGGCCCCATGGCAGACCGCTTCGGGCGCAAGCGGCCGCTGCTGTTTGGCGTCCTGCTCTTTACATTGGCCTCTTTTTTCTGTGCTCGCGCCAGCACGATTGATGAGCTTACTGTCTGGCGCATTATCCAGGCCTTTGGGGGCGCGGCCGGTATGGCGATCCCACGCGCGGTCATCCGCGATCGCTTTGAAACCCGGGAAGCCGCCCGCGCCTTGTCCATGCTAATGCTTATCATGGGAGTGATGCCTATTCTGGCGCCTCTGATCGGCGGCCAGATCCTGCTGTTCAGTGACTGGCGAGGCATTTTCTTCTTCATGACCGGCAGTGGCATCTTGCTCTGGCTGCTGACTTTTTTCACCATGAAAGAGTCGCTCGCTCCCGAGCGTGTGCTGCCATTGCAACCTAAATTGATCGCTCATAATTACAGCGCCTTGCTGCGCGACCGGCCCTTCATGTTTTATTCCCTGGCCGCCGGTTTCAGTTCTGCGGGCATGTTTGCCTATATCGCCGGATCGCCCCGCGTCTTTATTGATTTATTTTCTGTCGAGCCGCGTCATTTCGGTTTTTATTTTGGCGCCAATGCCGCCTGTCTGATTGTTTTCTCTCAAGTCAGCGCCCGTTTGCTCAATACGTATAGCCCACCCACTTTGTTGCGCGTGGCACAGGGACTGCAGGTGATCGTTACCCTGCTGGGTGCCATTTTGACCCTGCTAGGCATGCTGGACCTGACCTGGTTGATGGTGACCTTAATGGGCTTTATGGCTTGTCAGGGTTTTGTAAACCCCAACTCCGCCGCCCTGGCCCTGTCCGAACAGGGCCATCGCCTGGGAACCGCCTCCGCCCTGATGGGAGCCTTGCAAATGCTGTGTGGCGCCCTGGCCGGTTTTGCAGTCAGCAGTTGGGCATCTTCCGATGCCTTGCCCCTGACCGCGGTCCTGGCCGGCTGTGGTGTCTTATCGTGGCTGTTTGGCCGCAATGCAGCAAGGAAAGCACGGTAAAACTTGATCTAAGTGATTTTTCCATATTAGAATAATCTTCTTTGTACCCCAGCACTGGGGTTAACACGATCCTAATTTTACAATCGCCCGCGGCTTTTTTCGTTTAGCGGAGGCTGATTTAGATCTCAAGGGGTATGACCATGGCACGCGTATGCCAAGTGACCGGAAAAGGCCCAATGTCGGGCAACAATGTTTCGCACGCCAACAATAAGACCAAGCGTCGCTTCCTGCCAAACCTGCAGTCCCGTCGTTTCTGGGTTGAAAGTGAAAACCGCTGGGTTCGCCTGCGCGTTTCCGCTAACGCTATCCGCACGATCGACAAGAACGGTATCGACTCCGTTCTGGCCGAAATGCGCTCCCGCGGCGAAAAGTACTAAGCTGCGCTTCTTAAACATTTAACCAGGAGCTCATCATGGCAAAAGGTATACGCGAAAAAATCAAACTCGAATCGTCCGCCGGTACGGGTCACTTCTACACCACCACCAAAAACAAGCGCAACATGCCTGAAAAGATGGTGATCAAGAAATTTGACCCCGTCGTTCGCAAGCACGTCGAGTACAAAGAAACCAAGCTGCGTTAATTCGCGCCCGCTCCTGCAGCGGATTGGTTTTCAAAAAAGCCCCTGCCCTGCAGGGGTTTTTTTTGCCCTTCACGGGCTGCTGTGGCAGGCCCACCTCCTGTCTGCCATTACGTTCATGCACACTGCCCGCCTTGCAGCCGTCCACAGCGAGATTTGCCCCGTATAATGGCGGATACTCCTTTACTTCTGTCTAAAACGGTATTGCCACTCATGCAGGAACGTTACAACCCCAGCGAGGTCGAACAACTCGCTCAGCAAAACTGGACCGATCGGGACGCCTATCGTGCCGTCGAGAACGCCACCGCTCCGGATGGCTCGCTCAAACCCAAGTTTTACGCATGCTCCATGCTGCCCTACCCCAGTGGCAAGCTACACATGGGCCACGTGCGCAACTACACCATCAACGACATGATGGCGCGCCAGCTACGCATGCGCGGTTTTAACGTTCTCATGCCCATGGGCTGGGATGCTTTTGGCATGCCCGCCGAAAACGCCGCCATCAAGTCACAAGTGCCGCCTGCCAAGTGGACTTACGACAATATCGCCTACATGAAAAAGCAGATGCAGGCGATGGGGCTGGCAATCGACTGGTCGCGCGAAATGTGCGCCTGCGATCCTGAATACTACAAATGGAACCAGTGGCTGTTCCTGAAGATGCTGGAAAAAGGCATTGCCTACCGCAAGACCCAGACGGTGAACTGGGACCCAGTGGACCAAACCGTTCTGGCCAACGAACAGGTTATTGAAGGCCGTGGCTGGCGCTCCGGTGCGCTGGTTGAAAAGCGTGAAATCCCCGGCTACTACCTGCGCATTACCGATTACGCCGAAGAGCTGCTGGATACCGTGAAAACCGGCCTGCCCGGATGGCCCGAGCGTGTACGCCTGATGCAGGAGAACTGGATCGGCAAGAGCCAGGGCGTACGCTTTGCGTTCCCTCACGACATTCGTGACGAGCAAGGCCAACTGATTCAGGACGGTCGTCTGTACGTGTTCACCACCCGCGTGGACACCATCATGGGCGTTACCTTCTGTGCGGTTGCTCCTGAGCACCCGCTGGCTGCCCTGGCTGCCCGCAACAATCCCGAGCTGACGGCCTTTATTGAAGAATGCAAGAAAGGCGGCACCACGGAAGCCGACATGGCTACCCGCGAAAAAGAAGGTCTGCCGACCGGCCTGAGCGTCAAGCACCCCTTGACGGGCGCGGACGTTCCTGTCTGGGTCGGTAACTATGTCTTGATGAGCTACGGTGACGGTGCCGTGATGGGCGTGCCTGCTCACGACGAGCGCGACTTCGCCTTCGCCCTGAAATACCAATTGCCTATCAATCAGGTCATTGGGGTAGAAGGCAAGGAATACGACGCCACCCAATGGCAAGACTGGTACGGCGACAAGCAGCAAGGTCAAACCATCAATTCCGGCAAGTACGACGGCCTGACGCACGTCGCGGCCGTGGATGCCATTGCCGCAGACCTGAACGCCAAGGAACTGGGCGAAAAACAAACCACCTATCGTCTGCGCGACTGGGGCATTTCCCGTCAGCGTTACTGGGGCACCCCGATCCCGATCATCCACTGCGACGATTGCGGACCGGTTCCTGTTCCAGAAAAAGATCTGCCCGTGGTCTTGCCCGAAGAGCTGATTCCCGATGGCAGCGGCAACCCGCTGAACAAGCATGACGCCTTCCTGAAGTGCGCTTGCCCTTCTTGTGGCAAACCCGCACGCCGTGAAACAGATACCATGGACACCTTTGTGGACTCGTCCTGGTACTTCCTGCGCTACACCACACCCAATCTGAACGATTCCATGACCGATCCACGCACCGATTACTGGATGCCCATGGATCAGTACATCGGTGGTATCGAACACGCTGTGCTGCACTTGCTGTACGCCCGCTTCTGGACCAAAGTCATGCGCGACATGGGCCTGGTCAAGATTGACGAGCCCTTCACCCGCCTGCTGTGCCAGGGCATGGTGCTGAACCACAGCTACACCCGCCGCACCCCACAAGGGGGTATCGAATACTTCTGGCCTGAAACTGTCGAAAACGTTTACGACGAAAAAGGCGCGATTATCGGTGCCCGCTTAAAGAGCGATGGTCAGCCCGTGCAGTACAACGGCATTGGCACCATGTCCAAGTCCAAGAACAACGGCGTGGACCCTCAATCCCTGATCGACACGCTGGGTGCGGACACCGCCCGCCTGTTCATCATGTTCGCCAGCCCGCCAGAACAGACGCTGGAGTGGTCTGATTCGGGTGTGGATGGCGCCAACCGCTTCCTGCGTCGCCTGTGGGCCTTCTGCTACAACCACGCCGATGCGCTGCGCGCCGGCAACGCCCAAGCTACCGATTGGAGTGATCTGGACGCCGCTGCCAAGCGCGCACGCCTGGAAATTCACTCGCTGCTCAAGCAAGCCAATTACGATTACGAGCGCATTCAATACAACACGGTTGTTTCGGCGTGCATGAAAATGCTCAACACGCTGGAACAGACGCAGTGGGAAGACACACCGGCAGCACAACGTGCGCTGGCCGAGACCACCTCCATCCTGTTGCGTGTTCTGTACCCGGTTGTCCCCCACATCACCTGGCAGTTGTGGCGTGAGCTGGGTTGGGCTGATACGCTGGGTGATCTGCTCGATGCAGCCTGGCCCGACGTTGATGAACAGGCCTTGATTGCCGACGAAATTGAACTGATGCTGCAAGTCAACGGCAAGCTGCGCGGCTCACTGGTCGTGCCTCAGGGAGCAGAAAAAGCCGCCATTGAACAAGCCGCTGCCCAACACGCCGCCGTGCTCAAGTATTTGGAAGGCCGCCCTGCCAAACGCATTATCGTCGTGCCCGGCAAACTCGTTAACGTCGTAGGTTAATCATGCACTCAGCCCGCCTATTTTCTTCCAGCTCCATGTCTGCTCCTGCACCCAGGTTCTGGGGACTGGCGGGCCTGATCGTCCTGCTCAGCCTGGTGTTGACCGCCTGCGGTTTCCATCTGAAAGGCGTGTCTCCGCTGCCGTTTGACACGCTATACACGAACATTACGGACAACAGCGCTTTTGGCGCGAACCTGCGCCGCACTTTATCGGCCAGCTCGCCGCAGACCCGCTTTGTTGAGCGCCCGCAAGAGGCAGAGGCCCTCTTGCAACAGCTCTCGCTCAACCGTAATCAACGTGAGATCTCCATCAACGCCAAAGGTCAGGTGGAAGAGTACGAACTGCAGCTGACCTTCGTGTTTGAACTGCTGGACGCCAAGGGCCGCCCCATCCTGCCTCCCACCACCTTGAACGTGATTCGAGAGGTGCCTTATGACGCTGAAGCGGTTCAGGCCAAAGACAGCGAGATCGAGATGATTTTCCGTGACATGGAACAGTCACTGATCAACCGAATCGTGCGCCGCCTGAGCTCTCCCGATGTCGCCAGCGCCTACCACTTCCTGCGCAGTCAGCCCGAGGCCAGCTCGATGGAAGAGATGGAACTGCTGCCCGCGCGAGAACAGGCGCCGTTGTAAGTATGGGACGCAGGGCCGACCACGACACCTTGCTGCGCGAACTGGCTACGCCATCCGCCGCTTTCCAACCACTTTATGTGGTGTCTGGCGACGAGCCCCTCTTGCTGGTTGAAGCAGCCGACGCGGTACGCGCCCGTGCCCGTCAGGATGGTTTTACAGAACGCAGCAGCTTTACGCTGGATGCACGCGCAGACTGGTCCCAGCTATTTGCGGTGGCCCAGAACATCTCCTTGTTTGGCGATCAAAAGCTGGTGGATATCAACATCCCCAGTGGCAAACCCGGCAAACCGGGGGGCGACGCCCTGCAAAAACTGTGCGAACTGATTAGCGGTGGCCAGATGGACGGCACCAGCTTTCTGATCCAACTGCCCAGATTGGACAAGGCCACGCGCAACAGCAAATGGTGTCAAGCTCTGGAACAAGCGGCCTACTGGGTTGAAATTCAGCCCATCAGTCGCCACTCCCTGGCGGGCTGGATTGCCCAGCGCCTCCAGGCTCAGGACCAAAGCCTGGAGCGCAACAGCCTGGAATGGATGGCTGACAAGGTTGAGGGCAATCTGTTGGCTGCGCATCAGGAAATCCAGAAACTGGCCCTGATTTACCCACCTGGACAGCTCACCCAGCAAGAACTGGAGAGCGCGGTACTGAATGTGGCACGATACAGCGTGTTTGATCTGCGCGACGCCATGCTGGCGGGCCATAGCCAACGGGCGCTCACCATACTGGATGGCTTGCAGGCAGAAGGCGAGGCCTTGCCTCTGGTCTTGTGGGCCGTGGGTGAAGAGGTCCGCACCCTGGCGCGCCTGTCGCAAGCGCGTCAGCAAGGGATGGATTTATCCAACCTGTTTCGTCAATACCGCATTTTCGGTCCGCGTGAAAAACTGGTACGCCAGGCGCTGGATCGCATCCCGCCCCACAGCTGGCCCGCCTCGGTTCTGCACGCCCACGATATAGACCGTTTGATTAAAGGCCTGCACCCCAACGGACGTCAGCAAGACCCGTGGGAAGAAATGCGCCGCCTGACCATGCGTATCGCGGTCGCGACACAAGCGCCCCGTCGCTAAGCGTCCAATACCCCTTAATGTCTTAATTGTTGCGATAATGCTCTCTTGAACCGGAGAGTTACACGGCTATGAACGATATCACCCAGTCCTCTGCCGCCACCCAGGTCGGCGATCTGTCCTCCATGATGCAAGATTTGGGCAAGCGTGCCCAGCTTGCTGCACGCCGCATGCGCGCCGCCACCGGCAAAGCCAAGGCTGACGCCCTGCGCTACATGGCTGACGCCCTGATTGAACAAAAAGCCCAGTTGCAGGCGGCCAACGAGCTGGACCTGCAAGCGGCACGTGAACGTCAGATTGCCCCGGCCATGATCGAGCGTCTGGCCCTGTCCGACCGTGCCCTGGAGATCATGACCACAGGCCTGCGTCAGATTGCCGACATGGACGATCCGGTCGGACAGATCAGCGCCTCGCGTACTCGCCCCAACGGCATGCGCGTCGCCCAGATGCGCGTGCCATTGGGCGTGATCGGCATCATTTACGAATCGCGCCCCAACGTGACCATTGACGCCGCCGCCCTGTGCCTGAAATCGGGCAATGCCACGATTTTGCGCGGTGGCAGCGAAGCATTCCACTCCAACCAGGCTTTGGCGCAGATTATTTCCAACAGTCTGGAGCGCGCCGGATTGCCCAAAGACGCCGTGCAAGTAGTGCCCACGACCGACCGCGATGCCGTCGGCCTGCTGGTGACCATGAATGACTACGTGGACGTCATCGTGCCGCGTGGTGGCAAAAGCCTGATCCAACGCCTGAGCGCCGAAGCAACCGTGCCGCTGATCAAGCATCTGGATGGCAACTGCCACGTCTATGTGGACGAGTTCGCCGATCTGGAAAAAGCCAATCGTATTGTCTTTAATGCCAAAACCTACCGCTATGGTATTTGCGGCACGATGGAGACCTTGTTGGTTCACCGCAGCATTGCGCCGGCTTTCCTGCCGGAAATGGCCCGCCAACTACAGGAAAAAGGCGTGGAACTACGAGGCTGTGAGCAGACCCGTGCGCTGGTCGCCAATGTCGCTCCCGCTACCGAAGAGGATTGGGAGACCGAGTTTGCCGCGGCCATACTGGCCGTACGCATTGTGGACTCCATGGATCAAGCCATGGACCATATCGCTCAGTACAGCTCCGAACACACCGAATCCATTGTGACGGAAAACCTGAGCCAGGCCGAACGTTTCCAACGTGAAGTCGATTCCAGCTCTGTCATGGTAAACCTGCCCACCTGTTTTGCCGACGGCTTCGAGTATGGCCTGGGAGCCGAAATCGGCATTTCCACCAACCGTCTTCATGCCCGTGGTCCAGTCGGCCTGGAAGGGCTGACGACTTATAAATGGGTGTTGCACGGCAACGGCCAGATGCGTGGTTAAATGATGCTTTGGCTAAAGACCTTTCACATCCTGTTTGTGACCTCCTGGTTTGCCGGGCTCTTCTACCTGCCCCGCATTTATGTCAACCTGGCCCAGGAGCACGACCCCAAAACCCATGAAACGCTGCTGGGCATGGCTCGACGCCTGTATCGCTTCATGGCGCCCCTAGCCGTCCTGACCTTGCTGACGGGCCTGGGGCTGTTTTTGTATTACGGCATAGGCAAAGGACAGGGATGGATGCACGCCAAGCTGACCCTGGTTCTGGTTCTGTTTGCCTTTCACGGTGTGTGCGGACGCTATCTGCGGCAGTTCCAGCAAGGACAGCAAAACCGCTCACACGTATTCTTCCGCTGGTTCAATGAAATTCCGGTCATCGTTCTGCTGCTGGTCCTCATCCTGGTGGTTATAAAACCCTTCTAATACCTTATTCATGTCAGACCAATCTGAACGCAAGACACTAAGCCTGAACCCAGGCGCCAAAAAGAAAGCCAGCAACGCGGAACCCCGCGTGCGTTCGGGTGCACGCGCCCGAGCAGCCAGCCTGCAGCAGGACCGCCAGGGCGGTGCCCAACGAGAGGCCCGTCCCTACGTAGAAAAGCGCGATCAGGAGCGCCGTGAACGCCCCGCATTTAACCGTGACCGCGACAGCCGCCCACAATCGGGTGAACGTCGTGAGTTCTCCGGCGAGCGCCGTGAACGCCCCGCATTTAACCGCGACCGCGACAGCCGCCCACAATCGGGTGAGCGTCGCGAGTTCTCCGGTGAGCGCCGTGAACGCCCCGCATTTAACCGCGACCGCGACAGCCGCCCACAATCGGGTGAACGTCGCGAGTTCTCCGGTGAGCGCCGTGAACGCCCCGCATTCAACCGTGACCGCGACAGCCGCCCACAATCGGGTGAACGTCGTGAGTTCTCCGGCGAGCGCCGTGAACGCCCCGCATTTAACCGCGACCGCGACAGCCGCCCACAATCGGGTGAGCGTCGCGAGTTCTCCGGTGAGCGTCGCGAACGCCCCGCATTTAACCGCGACCGCGACAGCCGCCCACAATCGGGTGAACGTCGTGAGTTCTCCGGCGAGCGCCGTGAACGCCCCGCATTCAACCGCGACCGCGACAGCCGCCCACAATCCGGTGAACGTCGTGAGTTCTCCGGTGAGCGCCGTGAACGCCCCGCATTCAACCGCGACCGCGACAGCCGCCCACAATCCGGTGAGCGTCGCGAGTTCTCCGGTGAGCGTCGCGAACGCCCCGCATTCAACCGTGACCGCGACAGCCGTCCACAATCCGGTGAGCGTCGCGAGTTCTCCGGTGAACGGCGTGAACGGCCTACCTTCAAAGACAACTCCGAATCCTCAGAGCGCCCTGCGGCTGGCAATATGCCTAGCGGGCTGTTTAGTCCGGCCAGTGATTCTGACGCTTTCCCCCAGTATGTCTCCCCTATTCAGCGTGTAGACAGCCCCCAGGCCCCTAAACCCGGCCAACGCCTGCCCGATAGCAATATCGAACAAAACGAGCGTGTCCAGGTCAAGGCCCTGCAAGGCGAGCGCTACCGGTTGTTTGCACCCTGCCCTCAAGGACTGGAAGAAGCACTGGCTTTGGAGCTGCAGGCTCTGGGCTATGAAAACGTTCTGGCCGGTCGTGCCGGCTGTCATTTTGATGCAGACTGGATTGGCGTCATGCGCGCTAACCTGTCCTCACGACTGGCGACGCGCATTTTGCTGGAAGTCTCGCATGCTCCTGTCACCAACGAGGAAGACATTCTGGCCTTGGCCCGTGTGACGCCGTGGGAGCGCTGGTTTGGCCCCGAGCACACACTGCGTGTCGATACCTCGGCCGTACGCAGTCCAATGCAAAGCCTGCAATACTGCAATCTTCGCGCCAAAGACGGAATTTGCGACCGACTCAGGGACCTGGAAGGTGCCCGTCCCTCGATCGACACGGTGCGCCCCGACGCCAAGGTACATTTGTTCCTGGACGAGACCACGGCCACTTTCTATCTGGACACCAGCGGCGAGTCCTTGTTCAAACGCGGCTGGCGTCATGACAAGGGCGACGCCCCCTTGCGTGAAAACCTGGCAGCCGGTCTGCTGGTCCTGTCAGGATGGGACCCAAGCAAACCCTTGATCGACCCCTTCTGCGGTAGCGGCACCATTCTTATCGAAGCCGCCTGGATGGCTCTGGGGGCTCCTCCCGGCATCTGGCGTCCATTCCACTTCGAACGCCTGCGCTGCCATGATCAGCGTCTGTGGCGTGACATCAAGGACGAAGCGCGTTCCATGATCGCCCCTCGTCTGGACACCCCGCTGATTGGCTACGACATCAACCCCACCGTTCTGGATGCCGCCCGTTCCAACCTGGAGCGCTCGCACCTGACCTTGGAGACGATTCGCTTCGAACAGGGCGATGCCCTGAAGATTCGCCCCGAAACAGAAGCTGGCTGGATTGTGACCAATCCTCCTTACGGAGAGCGTCTGGACCATCAGGACGAGGACTTCTGGCCCAGCTGGGCCAGTAACCTCAAGCAGAACTTTGCCAACTGGAGCGTAAACATGATCAGCAGCGACCTGGAGCTGCCACGTCATATGCGCCTCAAACCCAAGCGCCGTTACCCCTTGTATAACGGTGCGCTGGATTGCCGCCTGTTCTGTTTTGACATGGTTCCGGCCAGTTATCGCAATAACGATGCAGCCTCGGACGCCAGCGAAGACTCGGCCAGCGCTGAATAAGCGTCAAGCAGTCTTGTAAAAGGCGACAAGGGCCAGGACCATGCAAATGGCTTGGCCCTTGTTTATGGGGACAAGCCCCCCATATCATGGTTACCGCTCACATTTTTAACGCTTCTCTCGACACCAGGCCGTGTTCCAGACCCCAGCACACCTTGCTGGTCAGCCCTGAACGGGCAGCATTCCGTTAGCAGGCGATATACGCGATAATGGAAGTCTTCCCTGCATCAAGACGCACCATGACACCCTCCTTTACTACCCCAGGCCGCTGGCGACGCTTTGCCTGCATGATGTATGAATCCATTCTGCTGTTTGGCGTCATTTTTACCACTGGCTATCTGTTCGATACCTTGACCCAAAGCCGTAGCGGCCTGGATCTGCGGCATGTGCGTCAGGTCGTTCTGTTCATTGCTCTGGGGGTGTACTTTGTGCTGTGCTGGCGCAAAGTGGGTCAAACCTTGCCCATGAAGACCTGGCATATACGCCTGGTTGACGAGCACGGCCAGATTCCTGCCCTGCGCACCCTGGTGCTGCGTTATATTCTGCTATGGCCCCTGCCCTTGCTCGGGGCATTGCTGGTTCAGCTCCTGTCTGGCTACACAGGTTTTGCCTCCACAGACCTGCTTATCGTCTTTACGCCGTTTCTGAACTTTATCTGGACCTGGTTCGACAAAGACCAGCAGTTCCTGCACGACCGTCTTAGCAAGACTCGTCTGATCAATGCGCGCCCAAGCCGGGTTAGCTCGGCTGCTGCCTGATCGGGCAAGCTGCCTCTTCATTTTTTAGTAGTACAGCAAAGTCATGACTGACATTTTAAAAAAATACCTGTTCGCCGACCAAAGCACACGCGCCCAGATTGTTCATCTTGAGCAAGCCTGGCAAATGGGTCTGGAGCATCAGCACTATCCTGCCTGCATCCGCGACCTGCTGGGTGAACTGGTTGCGGCCTCGGTGCTGCTGGCCGGCAATCTCAAGTTCGATGGCTCCTTGATTCTACAGATTCAAGGCGATGGCCCAATTGCCCTGCTGGTCGTCGAATGCACCTCGGACATGGACATCCGCGCTACCGTGTCCCTGCGCGAAAATCATCCTGTCCCCCAAACGGGCACCTTGCAAACCCTGCTGAATCCACAGGGCCAGGGCCGCTTTACCGTCGTGCTGGCGCCACGCCAAAGCAGCAAGGACTTCCGCCCTTATCAGGGCGTCGTCCCTCTGGAAGGCGAGACTGTTGCCGAGGTATTGCAAACCTATATGCGTACCTCCGAGCAATTGGATACTCACCTGTGGCTGGCTGCAGATGAAAACCGATGCGCGGGCCTTTTGTTGCAACGCATCCCGCCACAAGGTGGCCACAGCCTGGCTCAGAACCTGGACACCTGGGAGCGTGCGCTGGCGCTGGGCTCAACCGTCCAGACGCAGGAACTGCTGCAGCTGGACAGCGATACCCTTATTCACCGTCTGTTCTGGGAAGAAGACCTGCAGGTCTTTGAACCCCAATCCGTGCGTTGGCACTGCCCCTGTTCCCGTCAACGGGTCAGCAATATGCTGCGCATGCTGGGACAGGCAGAAATCGAACAGATGCTGGCAGAGCAAGACACGATCAATGTGTCCTGCAATTTTTGCGGCAAGCCCTATCAATACGACGCAATTGATTGCGCCTCTCTGTTTGTCGATAAAGGGGATACGCAGCCCGGTGATGACACCCTGCACTAAGCCCTGATCCCTACGAAGCACTACGCCGGTACAAGTGCTTCTATCAGGCTCAAGGACAATCAGCCATGATGGCAACATCATGGCTGATTTCTTTCTCTCATCACATCGCCAATCGGGCCTGGCGGGCTCTCACATTCTGGGAGCCCTTCTAGCCATGATTCTGCTCAGCTGGCTGGTGCTGGACGTCTTGACGCTGTACTCCTTACGCGTGCGTCTGCAGCACGGCCTGCTACAAGCAGCCCGCCAAGCCAGCGTGCATCATGCCCGGCCTGAAACCATTGCCGTGGCATTCAGCCAAACACTGGCCGCTGCCAAAGTGCCACTGCACGATCAGTGGCAAATCCAGATTCTGTCTCCCTCAGCACAGGCTTTTATATTGCATGGCAGACCTTCCAGGCTGCATGGGGGGCGAACCAGCATTACCCAGGGCTGGCAGGCGCAACAAGCGGAACAAAGCAGCCATAGCGGCCCCAGCATTTACCAGGCCAACACACTACATTTGTATCTACTCTACGCCCATAAGCCCGGGCCCCTTTCCTTGCTTCGTCTGCTACCCAAGCTTGCCCTGAGTATGCCTAACCCCGTGGGGTCGACAGCAGTGTGGCTACGCCTGGAAATCAAACACCCCATGCAATCTGATGCCGTACAGTGGAATGATCTGGCTGACGGTCGAGTCATCTATGCCCAGCAGCTTGAGAACACGCGTGTCTTGCCCGTTTCCCAAACAAGCGGGTTAGCAGAACGGGAGCCCGCGAAAACGCCCTCACCGGACGTGAATGCCCGTCTACCGTCATGGGATGGTGCTGCCCCTGGGTCAGACACGGGTTCGCTTTCTCCACAGCCTGCCGCCCCCACTCCAGACTCAGGAGGAGCTCCAGCCCCGCCCCCAAACCCCGCCTGCTACTAATCGACGCATCAGCCAGTCTCAACAACGAAGGGCGCCACAAAGCCCGGATCACCGATCCAAACACACAACAGAAGAATCATCAGAAATGAACTGGCTGATCAGCCGTTCTAGCCGCACATTGCGCGCTGCTTGTTATCGCGGATTGGCATTCGTGGCCGACGAACCACCGGGAGGCACAATCTGCACAAAAATCTCGCCTTCCCGCATCATGCCAAACTCGCTGCGGGCACGCTCTTCGACAGCGTGGGTTCCCGAACGTAAATCCTGAACCTCGGCCAGCAAAGCGTTGTTGCGCGCCGTCAGGGCTTCATTGGTTTCTTTTTGCGCGACCAGCCTGGTCTGCATTTGCCGTACATCCAGCCAGCCGCCCTTGCCCCACCATAATGCGTAATGGGTGATCAGGGTCAGACATAGCAGCAGCAGAACAATAAGGCGCATGGTGATATAAGAACCGGGTCTTGCGACCCGGTTCCTCAAACAGAATTAGCGCAGATTATAGAACGCTTCGCGACCTGGGAAGGTAGCAACTTCTGCCAATTCTTCTTCAATACGCAACAACTGGTTGTACTTGGACATGCGATCGGAACGGGACAAGGAGCCTGTCTTGATCTGCATGGCGTTGGTTGCCACGGCGATGTCAGCAATAGTGGAGTCTTCGGTTTCGCCGGAACGGTGCGAAATAACAGCGGTATAACCGGCTCGCTTGGCCATCTCGATGGCGGCGAAAGTCTCGGTCAAGGTGCCGATCTGATTGATCTTGATAAGGATGGAGTTGCCAATACCCATCTCGATACCCTTTTTCAGGATCTTGGTATTGGTTACAAACAAATCATCACCCACCAACTGGATCTTGTCGCCCAGTTGCTGGCTCAGAATGCGCCAGCCATCCCAGTCGTCCTCGGCCATCCCGTCTTCGATGGAGATGATGGGGTACTTGTCGCACCAGTTAGCCAACAGATTGGCAAAGTCTTGCGAGCTTAGAGACACGCCGCCTTCGCCAGCCAGGTGGTATTTGCCGTCACGGTAAAACTCGGACGCTGCGCAGTCCAGAGCCAGTGCAATTTGCGTACCGGCTTCATAGCCTGCTTGTTCGATAGCACGCAGAATCAACTCGATAGCCGCTTCGTGGTTGGCCACGTTAGGAGCAAAACCACCCTCGTCGCCCACGGCGGTGGACATGCCTTGGTCGTGGATCAGGCCTTTGAGTGTATGGAACACTTCGGCACCCATACGCAAGGATTCGCGAAAGCTCTTGGCGCCCACGGGCATGATCATGAACTCTTGCAGGTCCAGGGTGTTGTTGGCGTGCGCACCACCGTTGATGACGTTCATCATCGGTACAGGCATGGCCATGGCACCACTGCCGCCAAAATAGCGGTACAGGGACAGGCCTGAGTCATCGGCAGCAGCACGAGCCACCGCCATACTGGCAGCCAGCATGGCGTTGGCGCCCAGGCGGCTCTTGTCTTCGGTGCCGTCCAGTTCGATCAGGGTGCGATCGATAAAGGTTTGTTCCTGCGCATCCAGACCCATCAACGCTTCGGAGATTTCTGTGTTCAGATTTTCGACAGCACGCAAGACGCCTTTACCCAGGTAACGGCTCTTGTCACCATCACGCAGCTCCAACGCTTCGCGAGCACCCGTGGATGCGCCAGACGGCACGGAGGCACGCCCCATTGCACCCGACTCGAGCAATACATCACACTCCACCGTTGGATTACCACGGGAGTCCAGAATCTCGCGGCCAATAATATCTACGATTGCACTCATGATTTTGACAGTCCTGCCTGAAGTAGCATTAAGCTAGATAAGTTAAACAATCCTGCTGCCGGGCCTACTGCGCCGGGCCAATCGGAAGATCGACTGGAAAAGGCGCCTGGCCTGGAAGTTGAAAAGATCAGCAAGCGCGACCGCTACCTTGCAATCTGCGCCCCCTGCCCTCCTGCTAAAACAGGATTGTACCTGCCCATGACACAGCCGTGCCATGTCTGGTTTCGAAAGCTGGAAAAAAGCCCGGATTCATACCGTGGCCCTTACGCAGCTGGAACCGGCACGTGTTTATTATCACCAGAAATTCCGAGACTAGGCGGCGTCTCTGTAAATACAAAAAGTACCGATGCGTCTCAAAGTAAATCTTTGTCGCCCGCTTTGAGCAAGGCGCTCTCCCAGTTGCTCAACAAGGTAATCAGCTGGTTCAAATCCTGATCGGAAAAGTCCTGCAGCATGGCTTCAACCAGGCGCCGCCGCCGGGGCAATGTGGCTTCCACCAGCTCACGCCCCGCCTGACTAAGGCGCACATTGGTGAGACGATTGTCCTGCTCATCGGTGAACCGTTCGATCAAACCCAGGGTTTCAATGCTTTTGAGCTGCCGGGTTACCGCGGCTGGATCAATGCGCAACAAGCGTACCAGTTGCTTTTGAGACAGGCAGCCATTTTCTTGATACAAGCCAATCAAAATACGCCAGCGGGGCAAGGGCATGCCCAATTGCTGGTCAAACGCGGCCATCAAACTGCGATACGTGCGCCCCAATTGTTGCGCCGCTTGAAGTTGCGGGAATTCGTTCATCATGCTCAAGACTGTTCTTGACGAGTAAATCGTATCGGTGGCACCTTACGTACCCAATAGAAACACCAGACGATCAGCAGCAAGGTCACCGCCATGCCCATATTGACGGCATGTGCCAGGGCATCGCGGGCCAAGCCCAGATACATCTGCCCCTGCTCCCCCGCCTGCTCCAGAAACTGCGTCTGTTCACTGACACTCATCAGTACCTGCGGGTCTTGCAAAGCATGAGCCACTGTTTCGGGCAAGGCGACCAACTGAGTGCGAATGGCCTCGCCGTACTGGTAATTGATCAGCGTTCCGATCACAGCGGTTCCCAACATGCCGCCCACCATGCGCATGGACTGTAGCATGGCCGTCGTTATCCCCAACATGGAGCGCTCGACAATTTCCTGCGCAAACACCGTCAGATTGGGCATGATGCAGCCCACTCCCGTACCGGCAAGCGTGGCATACAGCACGAAATGCCAATGCGGGTCGGTTTTCCTGTTAAACACCATACCCAGACACGCGATGGTGAGCAGTACCAGCCCCAGATACAACATCATGGCAGGGCGCCGCAAACGAGTAATTGTGCGGCCATTGATAATACTGCCTACCGTAATGAACACGACCAGCGGGGTAATCAAGAGGCCCGCAGTTTGCGGCCGCAACCCGTACCCGCCCTGCAACAATAAGGGGGCATAAAACAAAAGCCCGAACAAGATAAAGCCTAGGCCAGCCGATAACACCAGCAGAGACAATTGGGCGGGGCTACTAAACAACACCAAGGGCAGCAAAGGCTCAGCTACTCGACGCTCCCAGGCGACCAACAGCGAAAATGCGACCAGACTACATAGTCCCAGCAACACCATCAGGTAACTGCCCCCATAGAGCGGCAGCAATTCCACCAGCAACTGAATGCACGCCAAGCCGATCATCAGCAACACAGCCCCGAGCCAATCCAGACGGACCTTGTCCTGACGAAAATGCCGAATCTGCGGCAGGTAGCGATAAACGAAATACAGACTGAGCAAACCCACCGGTAAATTCACATAGAACACCGAGCGCCATCCATAGTATTGGGTCAGCACCCCGCCCAGAAACGGCCCAATGCCATTGGCAATACCAAACGAGGCGCTTAGCATGACCTGCCAACGCAAGCGCACCCGTGGGTCAGGAAACAGGTCCGGAACGCAGGCAAAGGCAGTGCCAACCAACATACCACCGGCCACGCCCTGCAACCCTCGGGCCAGCACCAGTTGCATCATGCTTTGCGCCATACCACAAAGCACAGAGGCCAGCGTAAACAGCACGATGGACACCAGCACAAACCGGCGGCGTCCATAAAAATCCCCCAGGCGCCCGAAAATCGGCACGGTGATCACGGACGTGAGCAAGTAGGCGGTCGCAACCCAGGCGTACAGCTCAAAGCCATGCAGCTCCGAGACAATAGTAGGCAAAGCCGTGCCCACGACGGTCTGATCAATGGCGACCAACATCACCACAAAGCACAGCCCCATCATCGCCAGAATGGATTCGGTGACCGACAAGACACGACCTGGGTTTTTTTGTTCTGTTTCCGATACCTTTGCCATTTTATTGACCAAACAATAATTGCCTAGTCAATGATTTTACGGGACAGTTAAAAACCTGACAAGCGAGCGCTGAATCTCAGTCGACCCAATCCAACTGGTTCACAATAACGATCTGGAAGAAAACCGACTCACCGCAGAATCTGCTTACAGGAAAAGTGCATGGACATCATGATTGTGGGCGCCAGTATGGGCCTGGGGCGCGCCTTGATGGATGGTCTGGCGCAAGACGGACATTCGATGCACGGCGTAGCCAGACGAGCTCCTGCTGCGGCAAGCAGCGCTTTACCCCCGGACGCCTTTTCCAAGCAGCATTGGATCAGCGCCGATCTCTCCCACGCCGACGCCGCGCCAGCGCTGGCCGCCGCCTGCCCCGATGCACTGGACGTACTGATCTATAACCTGGGTATCTGGGAAGACACGGCGTTCACCGAGCAATATGATTTCCTGTCGCAATCCGACCAGGCACTGCGTCGCCTGGTCGATGTCAACCTGACGGGTGCCTTATTGACCCTGCGCCACTTGCTGCCCTATCTGCTGCGCAGTAGCCAGCCTCGTTTGATTCTGACGGGCTCAACGTCGGGGCTGCGCCAAAGTGGTCGTCCCGAAGTAGCGTTCGGGGCCACAAAATTTGCCTTGAATGGCTTGGCAGACAGCCTGCGCGAAGGCTACCGCGATCAAGGGTTGGCGGTCACCTGCCTGCAACTGGGATACCTGAACACCACGGATGGACTGGACGTCCCCCTCCAGGCGGCAGCTCAACGAGACTTGGGTGAGACTATTCCCGTGCATGACGTGCTCACAATCGTGCGCAGCCTGCTGCAATTGTCCCCCGCCAGCTTTGTACGCGAACTGACGCTGCCCGCCCTGCGTGATTCCCGCTTTTAAGCTCCCGGCTTGATCTGTCTACGCTTCATAAGCCGCCCCCCATCGCCTCAGGGCAAGTTCAAGGCTCTCTCCCCGATCACAAAGATCTGTCCTTTGCTGGCTCCTACCTTGCCCCGCCCCCCTTTACACCCCAGAGCCAGGCAGCACCAACAGCCTCGCTCAGGCCTGGCAGGCGCTAAGTGCTCATCCAAAAAAAAAGAGAGTGTTTCCACACTCTCTTTTTCACGCGTTCCAGCAGAACATAAGCTGCTTTTTACAGCCCTTGCACCACGTACATGGTCATTTTGGCAGCACCTTCACGGGCTTTGCGGGCGCGACGGTATTCCTCGGAATCATGGAACGCCTGGGCCTGTTCCAGAGTATCAAACTCCATCACCACAGTACGCACAGGCGCATTCCCTTCCAGGGCAATCGTTTCACCACCCCGCACCAGAACTTTCACGTTGTGGGTTTTCATGGCAATGCTGGAAAATTCCTGGTATTGCTTGTACTGCTCGGGGTTGCTGACTTCAACATTAGCAATCAAATATGCGGACATAGTGTCTCCCAACTACCTTTAATAGCCGTGCTGCAAGGCACCGCTGTTTTTAACAATCGAATCAATCTGTTGCAGTGTCCGCAACAAGTCTGCCATCTGTGATAACGGAACAGCATTCGGGCCATCGGACAGGGCCTTGTCGGGATTAGGGTGGGTTTCCATGAAAACGCCCGACACCCCGGCAGCCACCGCAGCACGTGCCAATACCGGAACAAATTCGCGCTGACCACCCGACGAGGTCCCCTGCCCGCCCGGCAATTGCACCGAGTGAGTGGCATCAAATACGACAGGGCACTCGGTGGCACGCATAATCGCCAAGGAGCGCATGTCCGATACCAGATTGTTATAGCCAAACGAGGCGCCACGTTCACAGACCATGATGGTGGAGCCATCTCCGCCCATTTCCAGTGCAGCCGCACGCGCCTTTTCCACTACCTGCACCATATCCTGAGGGGCCAGGAACTGGCCTTTCTTGATGTTGACGGGTTTCAGCGTCGCGGCGCAGGCTTGGATAAAGTCCGTCTGACGACACAAAAATGCCGGTGTTTGCAGCACATCCACCACGGCGGCCACATCGTCGACCTGATCTTTATCGTGCACATCCGTCAGGACAGGCACCTTGTAGTGGGAACGCACATCGGCCAGAATCTGCAAGCCTTCCGCCATGCCGGGGCCGCGATAGGACTTGCCTGAACTGCGGTTGGCTTTGTCAAACGAGCTCTTGTAGATAAAGGGAATACCCAGAGCCGCGGTGATCTCAACCAATTGCCCCGCTGTGTCGAACGCCATCTGGCGCGACTCAATAACACAAGGGCCAGCGATCAGGAAAAAGGGCCGATCCAGGCCGACGTCGTAACCGCATAAATCCATAATAGACCTCGTTTCAGTATTGCTGCATTCTCCCACATTCCTGAAAGCCTGGACACCGCAGCGCAGCAGGACTGTCAGCCCAATCGTTTGGAGATTTCGATCAGTTTCTAATCCGGGTCGCACCCGTGGACGGCGCAAAGCCGCCCTGTTGCGCCGGCATGCTGAGCCGGCCCGGCCTACCAACCGCCCGTTTCGTCCTCTCATACGGAATGAAAAAGCCCGCATAACGCGGGCCTTTTCAATCATAACAAACGATCAAGCCGACTTTTTCTGGTGTTCCAGGGCCGCTTTGATATAGCTGGTAAACAGCGGGTGTCCATCACGCGGAGTCGACGTGAACTCCGGATGGAATTGCACCCCCATAAACCAGGGGTGGTTAGGCAATTCCATGATTTCCGGCAGGTTCTCGGTAGGCGTACGCGCCGAGATCACCATACCCACCTCTTCCAGACGCGGTACGTACAAGGTGTTGACCTCGTAACGGTGACGGTGACGCTCGTTTACCTCAGGCCCATAAATGGCTTCAGCACGCGAACCGGGTTTGACCGGGCAACGTTGTGCACCCTTGCGCATGGTACCGCCCAGATCGGAAGAGCCATCACGATGCTCGATCTTGCCATCGCGATCTGCCCACTCGGTAATCAAGGCCACCACAGGATGCACCGCCGAGGGATCAAACTCGGTGGAGTTCGCGCCCACCAGATTGCCCACATTGCGCGCAAACTCGACCACAGCCAATTGCATGCCCAGGCAGATACCCAGGAAAGGCACGCCGTTTTCGCGAGCGTATTGAATCGCGCGGATCTTGCCTTCGGTACCGCGTTTGCCAAAACCGCCTGGCACCAGAATGGCGTCCAGACCTTTCAGGCAATCGGTGCCTTCGTTCTCGATGACTTCCGAATCCAGATACTCGATCTGGATGCGGGTGCGGGTATGAATACCGGCATGAACCAGGGCTTCACTGAGCGACTTGTAGGACTCGGTCAGGTCCACGTACTTGCCGACCATACCGATGCGCACTTCATGCTCGGGATTTTCCAGGGCCTGCACCAAACGGTCCCACATCGACAGATCTGCCGGTGGTGGCGACAAGGCCAGTGCATCACACACCAGGCTGTCCAGACCTTGCTTGTGCAGCATGGCCGGAATCTTGTAGATGGAATCCGCATCCCACACCGAGATCACGGCATCCATGGGTACGTTGGAAAACAGCGAAATCTTGGCCAGCTCGTCATCAGGAATGACACGGTCGGCACGGCACAGCAAGGCGTGCGGGTGAATGCCGATTTCGCGCAGTTTTTGCACGGAGTGCTGGGTTGGCTTGGTTTTCAGTTCACCGGCCGAGGCAATGAACGGCACCAGTGTCAGATGAACAAACGCGGTGTTGTTGCGGCCCAGACGCAGATTCATCTGGCGGGCTGCTTCCAGGAAAGGCTGGGATTCAATATCACCCACTGTGCCGCCAATCTCGACGATGGCAACATCGGCCTCGCCATTGTAGGCAGCCTTGGCGCCACGAATGATGAAGTCCTGGATTTCGTTGGTGATGTGCGGGATAACCTGCACGGTCTTGCCCAGATAGTCCCCGCGACGCTCTTTGCGCAGCACGGATTCATAAATCTGGCCCGTGGTGAAGTTGTTGACCTTGCGCATGCGAGCGGAAATGAAGCGCTCGTAGTGGCCCAGGTCCAGGTCGGTTTCCGCACCATCCTCAGTAACAAACACTTCACCGTGCTGGAAGGGGCTCATGGTGCCCGGGTCTACGTTGATGTAGGGGTCCAGCTTGAGCATGGTCACGCGCAGACCGCGAGACTCCAGGATGGCAGCCAGGGATGCGGCCGCAATACCTTTGCCCAGGGAGGACACAACGCCTCCCGTTACGAATACATATTTGGTGGTCATTATAAAAGGCGCCTGAGGTCAAATCAGGCGATAGCGGGAAATTTGGATTATAACGGCAAGCGCCCATGCTTGGCGACCAGGCGAGTGGCTTTTCACAGCGGAAATACCACTAGCCTGTGCAACTATTGACAAGCGCAGACGATGACGATCAGATCGCCTGCGTTCTTTGTTCGAGCCACTGGCGTGCCTCACCCTGCACACGCGGCAAGAGACGTTCACGCACCTGCTGATGATATTCATTGAGCCAGTTACGCTCGGCAGCCGTCAGGAGTGCAGCATCTATACAACGCGTATCAATGGGGCACAAGGTCAGGGTTTCAAAACGCAGAAACTGGCCATACTCCGTGCGCATGGCAGGCACTGCCGCCACCAGGTTCTCAATACGAATGCCCCACTGGCCGGGGCGGTACAGGCCCGGCTCGTTAGAGGTAATCATGCCAGCGCGCATGGCCGAATGCGGCCCGATGCGACCACGCCAGGAAATGGACTGCGGGCCTTCATGCACATTCATGAAGTATCCCACGCCGTGACCGGTGCCATGACCAAAGTCCAGGCCCTGCTCCCACAAAGGCTGACGGGCCAGCACATCAATTTGCTGACCGGCAATGCCTTCGGGAAACACCAGCATGGATAAAGACACCATGCCTTTTAGAACCAGCGTGAAGTCCCGAATCTGCTCTGCTGAGACAGTCCCTACCGGCACAACACGAGTAATGTCGGTGGTACCACCCAGATACTGCCCACCCGAGTCGATCAACAACAAGCCATTTCCATCAATGCGGGCATGGGACTGCTGGGTAGCCTGATAGTGCGGCATGGCACCGTTGGCGTTAAAAGCCGCAATCGTGCCAAAACTGGGGCTGACAAACCCTTCCTGGCGGGCTCGGGCGGCACAGAGATGCGCATCCACATCCAGCTCGTTCACCTCACTTTGTTGCTCAAACCAAGCAAAGAACTCACACAGGGCAGCCCCATCTTTTTCCATGGTCTGGCGCACCTGAGCCAGTTCAGCATCGGTCTTGCAGGACTTGAGCAATTGAGCCGGGTTGATATATTCGATCACGTGCAAATGCGCCGCCAATTGGGCGGCCCAGGCCGTGGTTCGAGCCATATCCAGCAATAGGGGCATGGATGCCGGCAAGGCGCGCAAGAAGGAGGACAGCTCGGTGTAGTTTTGAACCTGCACACCATCTGCCGCCAACGCTTCCTGTAGGCCTGCCGTCAGCTTGTTGCTATCCACAAAAAGAAAAGCCTGGTCCGGGCCGATCAGCAAGTACGACAGGAATACCGGGTTATAGGACACATCGCTGCCGCGCAAATTCAAAGTCCAGGCAATATCGTCCAGCGCACTGAGCAAGTGCCAATGGGCGCCCTGCTCCTGCATGGCAGCCCGGGTGCGAGTCAGATTTTCCTGGCGAGTGCGACACGCAAAAGGCGGCTGATGCTCTACCACCTGCCCACACGGCGCGGCGGGCCGGTCAGTCCAGATCGGGCTGAGCAGATCGGCTTGCAGCACCCACTCGAACTCCTGCGCTTGAGTGGTTTTCTGCCAGGCAAGAAGGCTTTGAGCCGATACCGACTGACTGTCCAGGGCTACTCGCGAACGGGCAGGCAAATGATCGGCCAGCCAGTTGGCTGGCTCAGGCACGCCCGCTTCCCCTGCACGCTGCAGCTCGATGCCACTGCCGTGCAGCTCCTTGGCGGCCTGCTCCCAGTAACGGCTGTCGGTCCATAAACCGGCCCAGTCGGCTGTCACGACCAGCAAGCCGGCCGAACCAACAAAACCACTGAGCCACTGACGGCTTTTCCACCGATCGGGCAGGTATTCAGACAAATGGGGATCAGATGTCGGCCAGATGCTTGCCTGTACGGACTGAAATTGCATTTGTTCGCGCAGCGCCTGCAGGCGTGCGACCACGGGGGTAAGGGCCATACCAACTTCCTTTACATAAACAGCGTTCACGCACCGAACGAGCATAAAAAAAGCTTCGACTCGCGCCGAAGCTTTTCTAGCCAGAGTGAGCGCTCAGGCCAAAGCGCTGACGTCCAGCGGGACGCCTGTCTTGGACTGAATGTACTCAAGGCTGACTTCTGGTGCCAACTCAAGCAACTTTAAACCATTTTCCGTCACTTCCATCACTCCCAGATCAGTAATGATGAGGTCGACCACCCCAACACCGGTCAGGGGCAAGGTGCAGGCGGGCAAAATCTTCAGATCTTCGGTGCCATCTTTTTTAGTGGCCACGTGTTCCATCAGAACCACCACACGGCCCACTCCGGCTACCAGGTCCATGGCGCCGCCCATACCCTTGATCATTTTTCCAGGGATCATCCAGTTAGCCAGATCGCCTTTTTCCGACACCTGCATCGCGCCCAGAATCGCAATATTGATCTTGCCGCCACGAATCATCGCAAACGAATCTGCCGAGGAAAAAATGGACGAACCGGGCAGGGTTGTAATGGTTTGTTTGCCGGCGTTGATTAGGTCAGCGTCAATCTTGTCTTCGGTCGGGAATGGGCCAATGCCCAGCAAACCGTTTTCCGACTGCAACCAGACCTCAATACCTTCAGGCACATGATTGGCAACCAGCGTGGGCAAGCCAATGCCCAGGTTGACGTAAAAGCCGTCCTGAAGCTCCAGGGCAGCACGGGCCGCCATTTGATCTCTATTCCAAGCCATTATTATCTTGCCTCACTCATCAGGAAGAACGAACGGTACGCTGTTCAATGCGCTTTTCAGGATGGGCATTGAGCACGATGCGGTGTACATAAATGCCGGGCAAATGCACATCATCCGGGTCCAGGCTGCCGGTCTCGACGATTTCCTCGACCTCGACAATGGTGATTTTTCCCGCCATTGCCACGTTCGGGTTGAAGTTGCGCGCGGTCTTGCGAAACACCAGGTTGCCGCTGCGGTCCGCCTTGTAGGCTTTGACCAGCGACACATCAGGTACCAGCGCCTCTTCCATCACGTATTGCTGACCATTGAACTCGCGGATTTCCTTACCCTCTGCCACCACGGTACCCACCCCGGTCGCCGTGAAAAAAGCGGGAATCCCCGCCCCGCCGGCACGCAGCTTCTCAGCCAGGGTGCCCTGAGGGGTGAACTCCAGCTCGAGCTCACCGGCCAAGTATTGGCGCTCGAACTCTTTGTTCTCGCCCACATAGGAGGAAATCATCTTGCGGATCTGACGCGTTTCCAGCAACTGCCCCAGACCAAAGCCATCCACCCCGGCATTATTGCTAATGCAGGTCAGATCTTTGACTCCACTATCGCGCAGCGCAGCAATCAGCGCTTCGGGAATTCCGCACAGGCCGAACCCACCTACCGCAACTGTCTGTCCGTCGGCAACGACTCCCTGCAACGCCTCCTTGGCGCTTGGATAGACTTTATTCAATTGACTCTCCAATAACTCTTTAATTGGCCTAAACAGCAAACTTTGTCCAATAATGCCGCGGTGCACCCTACCGGGCTATCAGGCATTCTACGACTTGACTATGCTTTCCGTATACGTAAAGCTTAACCCTGAAAAACTGAATGTATCTGTTCGCGCTCTTTTTCGGTCCACGGTTGTGAACCGCCCTGGGGGTTGATGGACACCAGCACACATCGTCCGCGGGCGTACATGACATCGGCTTGATCTGCATCCCCGACAATGACTTCCAACTCAATGCTGCTACCACCGACCTTGATCAGTTTATGCTCGATGCGCACCGTGGCCGGATACAGGACCGAGCGCAGGAAGTCCAGACTGGCATGCGCCAGGACCCCGGTACGTGGCGACGGTGGCACCATGCCCAGCTTCATCATCAACTGAACACGGGCTTCCTCAATGTAGCGAAAATAGACCGTATTATTAACATGATTCATGGCATCCAGATCCCCCCAGCGCACGGCAATATCAAAGGTGGCTCCTGCACCAGAATCAACGACGTGTGTCATTACATGCTCTCCTTGCTGATAGTTACTGATGAACCCAACGCTGCCAATGACCGTTCCTGGCCGCTGAACTCAAAACGGAATTGCTCAGACTACAATACAATCGACCGTACGCACAGTACACGACCTTCACCCGCCAACAATCAAGAACAAAGCGCTAAGCCGTAATAGGAGATCAGCAGCAATGTCTGAACGTGAATCGATGGAATACGACGTCATTATCGTCGGTGCTGGCCCTGCAGGCCTGGCCACCGCGATACGTCTGAAACAGCTCGCCCAAGAAAAAGAACAAGAGATCAGCGTCTGTGTGCTGGAAAAAGGCGCGGAAGTGGGAGCCCATATTTTGTCAGGCGCCGTCATGGATACGCGTGCCCTGGACGAGCTGCTGCCCGACTGGAAAGCGCAAGGCGCCCCCATTTCGGTAGAAGTCACCGAGGACAAGTTTCTTTTCCTGACCGAGAAAGGCGCTCGTTCCACTCCCATGTGGTTGCTGCCTGACTGCTTTAAAAATCACGGTAACTACATCGTTCGCCTGGGCAATGTCGTCCAATGGATGGGAGAACAGGCTGAGGCCCTGGGTGTGGATATTTTCCCCGGATTCGCTGCCGCCCATATCCTGTACGACGACAAAGGCGCGGTACGGGGAGTGCTGACAGGTGATATGGGGGTGGCCCGCGATGGGACACATACTCCCCACTATCAACCCGGCATGGAACTACTGGCCTCCTACACCATTTTTGCAGAAGGCTCACGCGGTCATCTTGGCCGTGAACTGACGGAACGATTCAAACTGAACGAATCCCGCAATGCTCAGAGCTACGGCATCGGCATTAAAGAATTGTGGGAAGTGGACCCGTCCCAGTCCCAGCCTGGTCTGGTTATTCATACGGCTGGCTGGCCTCTGGATTCGGACACCTACGGCGGCTCCTTCCTCTATCACCTGGATAACAATCTGGTGATGGTCGGCATGGTCGTGGGCCTGGACTACGCCAACCCCTGGCTGTCGCCCTTTGAGGAATTTCAGCGCTACAAGACGCACCCTGCGCTGCGCGCCACCTTTGAAGGCGGCAAGCGGATTGCGTATGGTGCTCGTTCTCTGACCGCTGGCGGCTTGCTGGCGCTTCCCAAGCTCAGTTTCCCCGGTGGTGTACTGGTCGGTTGCGATGCAGGCTTTCTCAATGCTTCGCGCATCAAGGGTAGTCATGCCGCGATCAAGTCCGGCTCCCTGGCCGCTGAGGCCGCTTTCGACGCCTTGCAGGCTGGCCGCAAGCAAGACGAACTGTCGCAATACGCCGAGAAGTTCAAGCAGTCCTGGTTGCATGAAGAGCTGAACAAGGCTCGCAATTTCAAGCAATGGTTCAAGAAGGGTCGGTCAATCGCCTCCGTGATGACCTTTGTGGAACAGGGCCTGCTCAAGGGCAAAATGCCCTGGACACTGCGCAACAACAAGCCTGACCACGCCTGTTTGCAGCCTGCGGCCGAATGCGCCCGCATCGACTACCCCAAGCCCGATGGCAAGATTACCTTTGATCGCCTCAGCTCCGTGTTTATCTCCAACACTAACCACGAGGAAGATGAACCGGTCCACCTGACGCTGAAAGACCCCAGCGTCCCCGTTGCGATCAATCTGGCGCGCTATGGCGGTCCCGAAGCACGCTTTTGTCCAGCGGGCGTTTACGAATTCATCAAGACTGAAACCGGCGACGACAAGTTGCAAATCAACGCACAGAACTGTGTCCATTGCAAAACCTGTGACATCAAAGATCCGACCCAGAATATTGTGTGGGTGCCACCGCAAGGCGGCGAAGGTCCGGTCTACAACGGCATGTAAAAACAATCCTGGCCTTGGCGGGAACTCCAAGGCCAGCCGTGTTGATGCTGAAAAAAGCCACCCCAACGGGTGGTTTTTTTATGTTCTTTTGGACCTGCGCGAGCGGCTGGGCCAGTTCACCACAAACAGCCCCAATAGAATCAGACCTGTCCCCATCAATTCCAACAGTGTGGGCAATTCGTCCAGCAACAGCCAGGCCAGCAAGACAGTCAGTGCAGGCACCCCCAGACTGGACATTCCGGCCACAGTCGCGCTGACGCGACTGACTACCGCCATCCACAGCAGCCACCCTACCCCGGTTGCGATCACGCCCAGATACAGTACGCCGCTGAACATCTGCCACTCCGTCACTACGGAACGCTGGGGAATCAGGAAGCTCAAGGGCAAAACAATCACAATCCCCAGCAGGCACTGCCAGACGGTGGCATTGAGCAGTTCGACTCGATGGCGCTCAAAGAGCTGCTTGGAAAAAACCGCCCCCAAGGCCCAGCTCACGCCACTCAAGGTTGCAAGAACAGAACCGGGTAGGCCGCCCATTCCTTCCCAAGGTGCGATCAGGAGCATCAAGCCCAGAGTCGCGGGCACCATCCCCATTACATGACGCATCTGGGGACGCTGTCCCAGCATGGGCCAGGACAACAACAGAATCCAGATTGGCATGGTGTAGGCCAGAGCCACCATCTTGCCCGCCCCACCCGCCTGCAAGGAAAACTGGCTTAGCAACTGAAAGCCGGTAGTCTGAAAAACAGCCACGCCCAGACTCAGTTTCCATGGCGTAGGCCGTAAATGCCCTCCTTTAAGACGCAGTACCAGCCATAAAAAGACAAATGCCACGGCATAGCGTGCCGCAATCAGATCCACTGGCCCAATGTAGGCGGTCATCGCCTTCATCACAACCCAGCTCATGCCCCAGGTCAGTACCACCAAACCCATCAGCGCCAAAGCGCCTCTGTCTGTCTGCTGTTCCCCGCTCAAGCCTTACCCCTTTTTTGCATTCTTGGACCAATATTTTTGGCCCCAGCATAATGCTAGGCCAATTCCGGACCATTCAGTCTTTCAAGAGCCACATTGTCCAGGGGAATAAAAAAACCCTGGTTCTGCGAGAAAACCAGGGTCAAACAGGAACGGGGAAAAATTAATGCGCTTCGGACAACTGATCCAAGATGGCAGGATTTTCCAGGGTGGACACATCCTGGGTAATCGGCTCGTTATTAGCGACGAAACGCAGCAAACGACGCATGATCTTGCCCGAGCGTGTCTTGGGCAGGTTTTCACCAAAACGGATTTCCCGCGGCTTGGCAATAGGACCGATTTCCTTGCCTACCCAATTGCGCAACTCGGCAGCAATCTTGTCTGCCTCCGCCCCCGCTGGCAGATCGCCATTGAGCACCACAAACGCCACAATCGCTTCACCCGTTGTCGGGTCAGGCTTGCCAACAACCGCTGCTTCTGCCACAAGAGGGTGGGCAACCAACGCCGACTCCACTTCCATCGTGCCCAAACGGTGCCCGGAGACGTTCAGCACGTCGTCGATTCGACCCATGACCCAGAAGTAGCCATCGGTGTCACGCTGCGCACCATCACCGGCCAGGTAATAGCCTTTCAACTCAGGGGGGAAGTAACTTTTCACGAAACGGTCCGGATCACCCCAGATCGTGCGAATCATGTTGGGCCACGGTTTGCGAATGACCAGAAAACCGCCATTGCCACGCTCGGCTTCTTCGCCCACCTCGTCCACAATCGCCACGTCCATGCCGGGAAACGGCAGGCCGCACGAGCCGGGTTTCAACGGTGTAGCACCAGGGAGCGGCGTGATTACATGGCCACCGGTTTCTGTCTGCCACCAGGTATCCACAATCGGACAACGTTCACGACCCACATTCTTAAAATACCACATCCAGGCTTCGGGATTGATGGGCTCCCCTACCGAACCAATGATGCGCAAGGTATCCAGATTGTATTGTTTGGGATGAATGGCCTCGTCTGCTTCCGCGGCCTTGGTCAAGGAACGAATGGCTGTCGGCGCCGTGTAGAACACGGTCACACCGTGGCGCTCAATCATATTCCAGAAGCGGCCTGCATCCGGATAAGTTGGCACGCCTTCAAACACAACCTGAGTAAGCCCGGCGGCCAAGGGGCCATAGGTAATAAAGGTGTGACCGGTCACCCAGCCAATATCGGCCGTACACCAGAACACATCACTGTCCTTGGCGTCGAATGTCCACTGCACACTGAGGATGGCCCCCAACAAATAACCTGCGGAAGAATGCTGCACCCCCTTGGGTTTACCGGTAGAGCCAGAGGTATAGAGAACGAACAAAGGGTGCTCGGCATTGACGGAAACCGCCGGGCAGTCCGCGCTTTGGCCCTTGACGACCTCTTCCCACCACAGGTCACGACCTTCATGCCAGGCAACCGGGCCACCTGTGCGCTTGTAGACGATCACATGACGCACCGCCTGGCAATCACCTGCACTGAGGGCTTCATCTACCGCGTTTTTCAAGGGAATGGCACGACCGCCACGGCGCTGCTCGTCCGCCGTGATAACCAGCGTAGCGCCCACGTCCACGGCACGCTCGTGCAGACTTTTGGCGGAAAATCCGCCGAACACCACCGAGTGCGTAATCCCCAAACGAGCACATGCCTGCATGGCCACAATGGCTTGTACCGACATGGGCATATAAATCAGGGCGCGTTCGCCCGTTTTGTAACCCAGAGCCTTCAAACCATTGGCAAACTGACAAACCTGCTCATAAAGCTCGCGAAACGTGACCTTGGTAACTTCGCCGCCATCGGCTTCAAAGATAAGCGCAGTCTTGTGCTCGGTAGGGGTACCCAGATGCTTGTCCAGACAGTTGGCCGAGACATTCAGTTCACCATCGTGGAACCACTTATAGAACGGAGGCTTGCTATCGTCCAGAACCTGTGTGAAAGGTTTGGTCCAGACCAGGCGATCACGGGCCAGATCCGCCCAGTAGCCGGGATAATCCTGCTCGGCCTTCTGGCAAAGCTCCTCGTAGGCCGCCATGCCAGCGATGCGAGCATCGCGTTCCAGATTCGGGAACACAGGAAACACCCGGCTTTCCGACAGGACGGATTCAATAGACGTGGGACCGCTCATAGTTTGGCTCCTTTATTTTCCAGATTTGGTGTTTTTCTTGGGCCGCGCATGGCTAGCCCAGCTTAATTTTATATAAACGTAACGCGCCTTACTTACTCAATCCTGACAAGCCAGATCGGCCTGATTCTTGGCCAAAATGCCTCGTTGAAAATTCAAACGCGACAAGATAAACAGTCCGCTTAAAAAGAACAGACCGGTGCAGGCCAGCGCAAGTCGATGGTTGCCGCCGCTCAGCCAGGTCACCAGACCGTAGGACAGCGGCCCGCATACCGCTGCCAGCTGGATGGCAAAGGTCCACAAGGCAAAAAATTCGGCCAGCCGGCTCTTGGGCGCCAACAAACCCACCATTGCCCTGCCCGCACTCTGACTGCTGCCAATGCACAGCCCCGCCACGGCCGCGGCCGCCCAGAAACCGGCCAGGGAACTCGTGCTAACGGCAATGGCCACCATAATCAGCCAGGCGCACAGCGTCAGCGCCAGGGCGCGTCGATGACCTACCCGGTCCTGAATATGCCCAAACAGCAAGGCGCCCACTGCCGCCGCAATATTGACCGTGAAAATCAGGGTCATGGTTTGAGCCATGGTAAAACCCATGGCTTCCGTAGCGTAAACAGCCGAGAGCGTGATGATGACGGCGATGCCGGCCTGATACGCAGCCCCACAAAGCAACAAGGTGCGAAAATCGGGAAAATGATGATGTATGTCCCGAGCCGATTCCGCCAGACGGGACAGCATGCCCTGCGGTCTGGCTCCGCTGGGCGCAGTACGTTCATGCAGAAACAGAAAAGATGGCAGGGCGGACAGGGCAAACAAGCCGGCCGTAATCAAGGCGATCCCCGGCACATAATCCTGAGCGGTCCAACCCTGTGAGGTGGCCCACGTCAGAAAAGCCAAAGAAAGCCCCAGGGCCAACATGCCGCCAAAGTAGCCGAATCCCCAGCCCCAGCCCGACACGCGACCCAGCGCTTCAGGCCTGGCGATTTCGGGCAGGAAGGCCCCAATGACCGACTCGCCAATACAATAGCAATAGTTGGACAGTGCAATGAAAACCAGAGCCCAGACGATGTCACCGGGCCCTGCCCAATACAACATCAGCGTAGCCAGAACACACCCTATCGTGCTGCTGAACAAAAGCCGTCGCTTGCCCTGACGTGCGTCGGCTTTGGCTCCCAGGCCAGGCATGGTGAACATGATGCTCAGATACGAGATGGACAAGGCCGCTGTCCAGGCCAGCGTGGCCCAGCTGCGTCCTTGGGCCACGACACCCACAAAGTAGGCGCTATAGACACTGGTCAGGATGACGGTGGTGTAGCCAGAGTTTGCAAAGTCGTACATGGCCCACGCCCACAACTCGCGCAATCGCACACCATCATTCAGGGCTTTCCCTAGGGTCTGTCCCATAACTCGCATCATTCAATCCTATAAATACAAAAACGTCGCCCTACTTCCCGCAACTTGCAGCCAACTTCAAAAAAGAGCACTGGACTCATGCACAGCACCGGAAAATCCCGCTAAGACGCAGTTTGCAACAGTATGATTCAATCGCAAAATACCCTCCTACAACGCTTTACGGTGTAATTTTCCTCCGGTACACTGCCTGACAACCTAACGTACAGCACCCTCGGCAAGGTATGTGCTTTTAGCCATACTTACAGCCCTGATACCCATCAATTGCTGCTAATTTCAGCAAAAATAGGCATCAAGGTTGTGCTGCTGCCCACCAAGTCCTTAAAAAAGCCCTGGTCATGCCGCCACATTACCTGAATCCACACGCACTTTTGCATATTACTTATCGCAGCGCCAAATATCTTTTGCTCGCCGGTGCCCTGGCTCTGACAGGATGCGCCACCACGGGTACCCAGCAGTCCAGTCAAAACAGTGATCGTGCAGAACTGGATCACGGTTATTACGCCGATTACGAATTCCAGACCGAGTCCGATCCGCTGGGCACTTATCTGGCCAATCGAGCCCGTAACGACATCAATATTGCTTACAGCAGCGATCGCCGCCAAGGGCGCGCCGAAAGCCGCAACCAGCAGAATTCCTCTTCCACGCATGGTCTCGCCAACGCCGCACTCGATTTTCTGGGTGTGAAGTACAGTTTTGGCGGCGATGCTCCCAACACCGGCTTTGATTGCAGCGGACTGGTCTCCTATGTAGCCGAAAAGTCCCTGGGCCTGAAATTGCCCCGTCAGTCTAAAGACATTGCCAAGGAAGGGATTTCAGTCAATCGCAACGAGCTGCGTAAAGGCGACTTGGTCTTTTTCAATACCCGAGGCGCTCGCTTCTCTCATGTTGGAATTTACCTGGGTGACGACAAGTTTGTTCATGCTCCACGCACCGGAGCGGTCGTGCGGGTTGAAAACATGCAGGTGAGTTACTGGAAAAAACGCTACAACGGTGCACGCCGCCTGGCTGCTGCCGATACACAGCAATCCGAGACGCGGCTGCGCAGCGTTCGATAAAACGGCCCTGTCAATCGGCCCTCAGCACAAAAAAAGCCACTGTTATCAAACAGTGGCTTTTTAGTCTTTACCGATTCCTTCTTTGCCCCAGTCAGTCATGCGGCCACTCTAGTGCCTTTTGGACTTGCCCAGCGGACAAGCCTCACAATAGCCGCACTGAGTCAGCGCCTGCTTCATACTGCATACCGAGCGTCGGCAGGCGACGACCCGGATACCTGATTTCAAGGCCGCTGCGCGGAACGTTTTCATGACGTTATGCCCCAGAAAATCAGTCAGAAGAATCAATAGATCGGTTCCCGAGGGCAACTGCAAGGTCTTTTTCTGATGAGCCGGATCACGCCCGCTAATATGGTGTTTGATGGAAATATTGTGGATCTTGAGCAGATCGGGAATATTGCCCAGACGGTCCGCTCCAACCACGACTGCGCTGACGTATTGAGACACAGAAAACTCCATTGGCTAAGAAAGTTAGATAATGATAATCATTCTTATTATCATAGTCAATCGAGTCGATAGCTTGTTTCAATTTTTACTTATAGCCTTTAGCCATACATACTGGCGTAGGCCAACACCGCCCTGACGGCCGAGACAAAAGGGCCACCGTGCATTGACGGTGGCCCTGACCTGAACCCATGCAGCCAGCGCATGAGACTTACTGGCCGCTGGCCTGCTTCTCGTCCAACGCGCTCAACACCACATCGCGAGTCAATTCCGGGGCCAGCATCTCCAGCAACTCAAAAATATAATCGCGCAAAAATGCCCCCGCCTTTACCGCCACCTTGGTATGGTGAGCGCCAAACAAGTGCCCGGCAGGCAAACCCACCAGCCCTTTGTCGCGCCGTGGATCAAACGCAATACCGGCAATAATGCCAATGCCCAAACCGACATCCACGTAGGTCTTGATCACGTCCGCGTCGATCGCCTCAAGCACAATGTCGGGCGTAATGCCATGCTTGGCAAACGCCTCATCAATCGAGCCCCGGCCAGAAAAAGCATGGTCATAAGTGACGATGGGATATTGAGCCAGCGTCTCGATGGACAGTTGCTTGTTGGCGGGCAGGTCTGCCAGAGGGTGATCCGGTGTGACCACAACCGTGTGTTCCCAGGTGTAGACGGGCAAAGCGACCAGGCCCGGCGTCAGCGCCAGAGTCTCGGTAGCGATGGCCACATCGGCCTGCTCATGAATGACCATCTGAGCCAATACAGGCGGGCTGCCCTCGGCAAGGGACATATGCACCTTGGGAAAGCGGCGACGGAACTCGGGTATGACCTTGGGCAGCAAATAACGTGCCTGGGCGTGGGTACATGCGATCACCAATGTCCCTTCGTCCCGGCGGGCGAAGTCATCGCTGACTCGCTTGAGGTTATCGATCTCGCGCATGATGCGGTCAATCACCTCGGCGACGGCCTCTCCCGGTCGGGTCAGGCCCTTGATGCGTTTTCCATGACGTTCAAAAATCTTGATGCCCAGCTCATCTTCAAACTCGATGATCGCCTTGGACACTCCTGGTTGGGAGGTATACAGCGAACGAGCGGCTTCAGTCAGATTGAAGTTACGTCGGATGGTCTCTCGGACAAAGCGGAATTGTTGAATATTCATATAATAATAGCCCTAGGTACAGGGCTATTATATGTAATAAGAAACAGCTCGTTTATTGCATTAAGTTATATATTTAGATTCAACCATTACGTCATGCTGATGGTTGTGTTCATGGTATTGGCATGAGCCTGCCAACGGGCAGTCACTGTTTTAGTCTGTGTCCAGAACTGAACGGCCTGTTTGCCATTGGGGCCCAAGTCGCCCAGCTTGGACGCGCGCGAACCGGTAAAGCTGAACCAGGCCACGGGCACTGGGATGGGGATATTGATCCCGATTTGCCCCACATCGATACGGTTTTGAAAGTAACGCGCATGGCCGCCGTCCTGAGTAAAGATGGACACACCATTCCCATTGGGGTTGCGGTTGACGAACTGCACCGCCTCTTCCAAGGTGTTGACGCGCACGATACACAGGACAGGACCGAAAATCTCTTCCTGGTAAATACGCATATCGGTCTTGACATCGTTAAAGATGGTTGGCCCCACAAAGTTGCCATTCTCGTATCCCGGCACCTTCACACCCCGGCCATCAAGCAGAAGCGAGGCCCCCTCCTGTACGCCGGATTCAATCAAGGACTCAACTCGCTGACGGGCACGAGGCGACACCAGCGGTCCCAGATCGGCTTGGCGGTCTGTGCCCACATTCACCTTCATGGTTGCCGCGCGCTTGACCAGTTCATCAACCCACTCACCGGTTTCTCCCACCATCACGGCAACGGAAATTGCCATGCAACGTTGACCAGCCGCGCCGAAAGCAGCACCCAGGAGCTGGTTAATGGCGACATCACGATCTGCGTCAGGCATCACGATGCAATGGTTCTTCGCTCCCATCATCGCCTGCGAACGTTTGCCGGCTTCTGTCGCACGACGGTGAATTTCAGTGCCAACCGCAGTAGACCCAATAAAGGACACGGCCTTGACCTCGGGATGCGTCACCAAGGCATTGGCAATCTCGGCTCCGCCATGAACCACATTGAGCACGCCGGGGGGCAAGCCCGCTTCCAGCGCCAGTTCGGCCAGCATCAGACTGGCGCTAGGGTCCTGCTCGGAGGGTTTGAGCACAAAGGTATTGCCGCAGGCCACCGCCAGCGGGAACATGAAACAAGGCAGCATGACGGGAAAGTTGAACGCGGTGACACCGGCACACACGCCCAAGGGCTGGATTAGGGTGTACACGTCAATACCACCGGCCGCGTTTTCCGCATATTCACCCAACTGCATTGAGGCAATCGAGCAGGCGTACTCAATCACTTCCAGCCCCCGGCCTACTTCACCTTCCGCATCGGGCAAGGTCTTGCCGTGTTCACGGGAGATGGCTTCGGCCAGCCTGGCACTGTTTTCACGCACTAGTCGCTGCAAATTAAGCATGACGCGCATGCGGGCGCCCTGACTGGAATGACGCCAGCTTTCATAGGCTTTGGCCGAACTGGCGATGATTGTTTCCAGTTCGTCCATCGTGGCGTAAGGAACCTGGGCCACCACTTCCTGGGTGGCAGGATTGAGCACATCGTCCCAGCGGGTGCTCTTGGACTGCACATGTTGTCCATCAATCAGCAAAGGAACACGAACCACTTCCGTCATAACCTGTCTCCAATGAATTGCTCAGGCGGCTAAGCCTTATTTTGTTATCCCCCTTGTATGAGGGTTCTCATTGAGTGTAGAGGCCTCAGAACCTGTTTACCATGTTGAAAATTGCACAGGAGCTGGGCATTTATGCACAAGTCTTTTTCAGGGCGGGCTACTCACCATGGACTGGGATAATCTGCGGTATTTTCTGGAGGTGGCCCGCTGTCAACGAATCAGCGTGGCGGCACAGCGCCTTGGGGTGCAACACAGCACCGTGGCACGCCGCATCCAGGCTCTGGAACAGGAGCTGGGCTTGCGCCTGTTTCATAAGTCCACGGTCAGCGGCTATAGCCTGACCAGCGAGGGACAAAACCTCCAGCAGAAAATGGAACCGGTGGAAAGCCGTTTACTGGCCGCGCGCGATGCGATCACGGGCAAGGCAAGGCCGCTGACGGGCAAGCTGCGCCTGGGCTGTACCGAGGCCTTTGGCAGCTACGTACTGACCCCGCTCTTAAGTGTGTTCCAGGCCCATTATCCTGAACTGACGCTGGAACTGCTACCTGTCCCCCGCCCAATCAGCTTGTCGCGTCGGGACGCTGACCTGGCCATTGCGCTGGAACGCCCCCAACGCGGGCCTTATTGGTGTACCCGTCTGGCAGACTACAGTTTGCGGCTCTACGCCCATCAAGACTATCTGACCGCGCACGCGCCCATCGAGACGGTGCAGGATCTGTCTCAACACCGTTTTATCGCCTACGTGGATGATCTGGTATTCAGCGACAGTCTGCGCTATCTGGAGGAGATAGTCCGATCGGCTGCCGTGCGTTTTCGCAGCACCAGCGTCATTGCGCAATATCAGGCCACCTTGCAAGGCCAAGGCATTGCAGTGCTGCCCTGTTTTCTGGCGAAAACCGATCCGCGACTGCGCTGTGTCTTGCCCGATCAGGTCGAACTACGCCGTCGCTTCTGGATGTTCTGCAACGAAGAGCAACGCCAGAATCCCAGCCTGACGCGATTGTGGCATTTTCTCAAGCAATCCGTGGCGGAGCGGCAAGACCTGCTGGACGGCGCCTGAGCCGGCCACTTTATCCAGCGTAATGGGGAAAGCCCCAAAAAAGGGGCAGGACGCTGCCGGTATGCTCTCTATCAGCTCGCTGCAGGCGGTTTGGGGGCCTTGATGCGTAACTTACGCCACATCATAAAGACCATAATCAACAAGAAGATCGCATGGACCAGCCATAGACCCAGCTCAAAACCCAACTGACCGTTTCGGATCCAGCCTCGCGACAGGTTGATCAGATTCATGTACAGCAGCCCCACCAGTCCCGCCATCAGAATATTGCCGGAGCGGCCCAGACGCGGATTCACCGCTCCCAGGGGGATGGCCAGCAAGGCCAGATTCAAGGCAGCCAGGGGCAAGGCCACGCGCCACATGATCTGGGAGCGCGCTTCGTTGTTATCATCCGTCAGCAACATACCCGTCTGGCGGGCCTTGATCTGCTGCTCTGCACGAGCGCGGATGGTTTCAGCGGTATTGCCCGCATCCCGACTTTCCAGACGCATGCCATAGCTTTCAAAATCCACCATGCGAAACTCTGCCTGCCCCGGCTTCAAGTCATAACGGTGACCTTCGCTCAAAACCAGAAAACGGTCGCCATTGGGCTGCTCCTCCATCCGAGCGCTTTGCGCCGTCACAATGCTCAACCATTGCGGATCGATCACGCGAGCGATGACATTACCCAGTTCGTCCCCTTCTTGCTCCGGCGAATCCGCATAAAACACGCGCGCGCCGTCATCAGACTCGATAAATTGTCCGGCGGTCACCTTGCTCAAGTCCGAGCGTTGCTCAAAGCGCTGCCGGTACTCGGCGATCTGACGATACGCCCAGGGCGAGGCCTGCAAGGTCAACACAGCGATCAGGATCGCTACGGGTACGGCGCACTGAAGCACAGGCGTGATCCAGTTTTTCAGGGACAAACCGCTGGCGAACCAGACCACCATTTCAGACTCGCGATAACTGCGCGTCACGGTAGTGAGAACGGCAATAAACAGGGAAACGGCCAAAATGATCGGCAAGGCGGTAATACTGGAAAAGGCGGCCAGACCCAGCACCACATCCGGGCCAATGGCACCATTGGCGGCTTCGCCCAGCAAACGTACCAGAAGTACACTAAGCCACACAATCAGCAAAGTGGACAGCACCACGCCGCTGTGACTTAAGATTTCGGATACCGCAGAGCGTTTAAATAGAGACATATGAGAATTTGCGAGATAATCGCAGGTACGATTTGCGACACACTGAGGATAGTTGAATGGAATTTAGCACACAGACATCCGCTTCTTTGCACCAAATTAAGACAGCCGCGCTCGGCGTGGGCGTCTTTACCGAGGGCATTCTAAGCCCCGCAGCGGAACTTATCGACCGCGCCAGCAACGGAGCGGTGAGCGCTGCCGTGAAAGCCGAGTTTAAAGGCAAGCCCAACACCCATCTGGTGCTGCGCAATCTGCCCGGTGTGAAGGCCGAACGCGTTATTTTAGTCGGCTTAGGCGCCCAAGAGGAATACAAAGCAGAAACGCATACACAGGCACAGGCTTGTCTGGCCTCTTACTGCCTGAAAGCGGACCTGAAAGAAGCTGTGTCGGCCTTGGCCAGCATCGACTGCAAAGGCACGACCTTGCGCAGCCGGGCCCAAGATGCCGCCGTGGCGGTGTGCCGAGCCAGCTACCGCTATACGGCCACACTCAGCAAGCCCGAACCCGCACCCCAACTGAGCCAGTTCCTGCTGTGGACAGCCCGCACCCAAGCCAGCGAAGCCAAAGCCGGTCTGGAGCAAGGCCAGGCCATTGGTAACGGTGTCAACCTGACGCGTCTGCTGGCAGATCTACCCGGCAATATCTGCACGCCCACCTATCTGGGCAAGACAGCCAAGCAACTGGCCAAGGAATTCAAGACACTCAAAGCCGAAGTGCTCGAGCGCAAGCAGATTGAAGCCTTGAAAATGGGCTCGTTTCTGTCGGTGGCCAAAGGCTCGGATGAACCCCCAGCGTTCATCGTGCTGCGTCACACTCCCACCACCAAGACCAAGCACGAGGACGGCCCTATCGTTCTGGTGGGTAAAGGTCTGACATTTGACTCGGGCGGTATCTCCATCAAGCCAGCCGGCAATATGGACGAGATGAAGTACGACATGGGCGGTGCTGCCAGCGTTCTGGGCACCATGCGTGCCATTGCCGAACTCAATATTGATCGCGAAGTAATCGCTGTCGTGGCCTCTTGCGAAAACATGCCCAGCGGTCGCGCCAACAAGCCGGGCGATGTAGTGACCAGCATGTCGGGCCAGACCATTGAAATCCTGAATACGGATGCCGAAGGTCGCCTTGTCCTGTGCGATGCCCTGACCTACGTCGAGCGCTTCAAACCGGCCGCCGTGATCGACATGGCTACCCTTACCGGTGCCTGCGTGGTGGCCCTGGGCCACATCAATACAGGTCTGTTCTCGCCGGACGACGAACTGGCCGAGGAACTGCTGCAAGCGGGCAAGCAAACGGGCGACACCGCCTGGCGCATGCCGCTGGATGATGCCTACCAGGAGCAATTGCGCTCGAACTTTGCAGACATGGCCAATATTGGTGGGCCACCTGCCGGTTCCGTCACCGCCGCCTGCTTCCTGGCGCGCTTTACCAAAGCCTACCGCTGGGCTCACCTGGACATCGCCGGTACCGCCTGGCGCGGTGGCAAGGACAAGGGCGCCACGGGCCGTCCCGTGCCTTTGCTGGTTCAGTACCTGCTTAATCAGTGTCGCTAAGCATGACTCGCGTCGATTTTGCTTTCGGCGCGCCAGATCGCTTGCGCATGGCCTGCGAGGTCGTGCGCAAGCACTACGAGGCGGGTCGTCAGGTGGTGGTCTATCTCTCCGACCCCCGTCAACTGGCTCGCTTCGATCGATTGCTGTGGGGTTTTGAATCCACGGCCTTTGTGCCACATGTAGGCGTCGAAGACTCCCTGGCCGCCCAGACCCCTGTACTGCTGACCAGCACCGCCCCCATAGCCCGCGATGAGCAAAGCTGGCTGTTGAATCTGGATGTGCAGTGCCCACCCGGTTTTGAGCAGTTTTCACGCGTTCTGGAAATTGTCTCTGAACGGGAAACCGACCGTACCCAGGCCCGCGAACGCTGGCGTGTGTACCAGACACAGGGTTGCCAAGTGCATGCCCATAAGCTGGGTACTTGAACAATCAAGAAGCTTCTTGATTATTCAGGTAAATGTCAGTTATTCTTGATTCATGATCTCTCTGCATTCTAAGGACTCATCATGAGCGAATTTCGTCAATCAAGCTTGCCCGAGCATAACGGCACCCTGGGCGCCCAGTCGCTGATTGCTCGCAATCGCGTCCTGCGCAACACCTATTGGCTACTGGCCCTGTCCATGATTCCCACCGTCTTGGGAGCCTTGCTGGGCCTGTCTTCGGGCATTAACCGGGTCATGGGCGCCAGCCCTGGTCTGAGTGCCATTGTTTTTCTGGTCGGTGCCTTTGGCCTGATGTTCCTGGTCGAAAAGAACAAGAACAGCTCGCTGGGCGTCGCCCTGCTGATGGCCTTTACCTTCTTTATGGGCATCATGTTGTCGCGCCTGCTCGGCTTTGTGCTGGGCATGGGTAATGGCGCTCAACTAATCATGCTGGCTTTTGGCGGAACCGCTGCGGTCTTTGCCACCATGGCAACCGTCGCCAGCACCACCAAGCGTGACTTCAGCGGCATGCAGAAGTTTCTGTTTGTCGGTGCCGTTATCTTGCTGGTAGCCGCCCTGGCCAACATTTTTCTGCAACTGCCTGCATTGATGCTGACCATCTCCGTAATGGCGATTGGCATTTTTTCAGCCTTTTTGCTGGTGGACTTGCAACGCGTCATCAATGGCGGCGAGACCAACTATGTGTCAGCCACCTTGGCCATCTATCTGGATGTCTACAACATCTTCAGCAACCTGCTGATGCTGTTGGGCATATTGGGTGGTAACCGCGAATAAGATCGCAAACCCGAACACCCCTGCCCCCTTTGCGAAGGGGGCTTTTTTTATCCTATCCACCGCACTCGACGCTGAAAGACCCTTTTCAGGCCTTGCTCATCCAGCCTGAGCACCCCACCCTTCCATCGGCTTGGGGTGTGCCTGCGCGGACTTTTCAAGCGGGCTGTCGCGGCCCTGAATCACCCTGATGAATCATCCTGTTTTTCGTGTCCTTGCCCAGACGCGCAGGTATAGTAAACCTTATAGAAAAATTTCCCCTTTGGAGAACACTGGTGGCAGTCTTTGAAACTCAACATATTGTCGATAATCTGCGTGCGGCCCGCGAAGAATGGCGACAGGCGCATCAACGCCTGAACGAGCTTGAGGGACAGGAGTTTCCGTCGGTACAAGCTCTGATTCAAGTGATCGAGCAGCTCAAAGGAATTTTGTTTCCGATGCGTCTGGGCAGCCCGGAACTACGTCGCGAGTATGAAGACCACTTTGTAGGACACCACCTGGGACAGGCACTGAACACGCTGCTGCAACAAGCCCGTATCGAGCTGCAACGCGCAGCGCTGCTGCGTGGTGATCAATACGATCGTGAAACGATTGAAAACCAGGCTCATCAGGCCATCCAGGCCTTTGCCAATAAACTGCCCGACTTGCGCCGCACCCTGGATCTGGACGTGGTGGCAGCCTACCAGGGAGATCCAGCCGCCCGCAACGTGGATGAAGTGCTTTTGTGCTATCCGGGTCTGCTGGCCATGATCCATCACCGCATCGCCCACGCCCTGACCAATCTGGGCCTGCCCCTGACGGCGCGCATCATTGCTGAACTGGCTCACAGCCAGACGGGCATTGATATTCATCCAGGTGCGCAAATTGACCATTCGTGCTTCATTGACCACGGCACCGGCGTTGTCATTGGCGAGACGGCGATTATCGGCAAGCGGGTGCGTATCTACCAGGCAGTCACACTCGGTGCCAAGCGCTTTAGCAAGGATGAAAAAGGTTTGCTGCTCAAAGGCCAGCCTCGTCACCCGATTGTGGAGGACGACGTCGTCATTTACGCCGGCGCCACGATTCTGGGCCGTGTCACATTGGGGGCAGGCTCGACCATTGGCGGAAATGTCTGGATTACCGAAGACGTACCAGCTGGTTGTTCGGTGACCCAGGCCAACCTGTTGCGCAATCAGCCCGACTGTCCAGAAAAGCTGCTCTAAACCATCTGAGGCGGTGACACGGAACTGAGGCGGGCTTGCTGCCTCCGGTCTTTATGAAAAGATCACCCTCATAAAAAAACGACTCCATATCGCTGGAGTCGTTTTTTTTTACTGAGGATTCATTTCCGGCGCAACCCTCACGCCAGCGAGTTGCCCACTATCAGGCTTGGCAGGCGCAGCATGCCCAAGCCTCATACCTTGGGGGGCGGCACGAGGGGACCTGGACGCCACATGTTGATCAAGCCTTCCAGCGCCATTAAAGAAATCGCAATCCAGATCGGAATGTAGGTCCACCATTGACTGGCACTCATAGGCTCATTCAGCAGCAAATAGGCCACCCAGAACAACAGGACAGGCTCCACATAGCCCAGTATTCCGAAAAGGGCCAGGGGCAACTGCCGACTGGCAGACAAGTAGCTGACCAGAGCCACTGAACTGATCAGGCCCAGGACCGGCACCTGCCAGAACAAACGAGGCTCGTCCGCAAATACGCCCCACATCTGTGTATCTTGCACAAAGAGCAGCCAGCATGCGGGTAGAAACAAAAAGCTCAGATCAAACCACAGCGATGCCAACGAACCCAGCCGCAGGTGACGGCGCAACATAAAATACGGTGGGTAGCCTATCACCACCACAGCGGTCGCCCATGAGACGCTTCCCACGCGCAACAGCTCATGCAGCACCCCCAGGCCGGCCAGAGCAACAGCAATCCACTGCATGCGGCTTAGCCTGTCCTTGTAAATCACCCGCCCCACCAGCACCATCATCAGCGGCAACAGAAAGTAGCCCAGTGATACGTCCAGTGCCATTTGATGCAAGGGCGCCCATACGAAAATCCAGAGCTGCACGCCCACCAAGGCGGCGGCCAGCAGCAACAGGGCAAAATAGCGCCAGTTGCCGGGCCAGTGACGCAGTACCCAACGCACCTCTCGCCAACGTCGCGCGCGGGTGATCACCAATGCCAAAGCGGGCAAACCCAAGACAATACGCCAGGCAAAAATCTGCTCGCCACTGAGCGGATGCAAGACCGTGGCATAGTAATACAGACAAGCGAACAAGGCTGAGGCCAGAACCGACAGCAATACTCCCTGCTTCATGAATGTGCCTCGTCCATTTTCTGTCGCCGTGCATAAGCCTGGCCTACGCTAAACAAGCGATCACGCTTTAATAAGGTATGGGTATCCAACGCCTGGGCTTCGGGTGTCAACATCAAGGCTGGCAAGGCATCGAGCAAACGCTGCATCAGCTCGGGATAAGCGCTCATATACAAACCCAAGAGTTGGTCCGGCTCCCACAAGCTGATCCCCAGGCGACGCAATTCAGAACGATTGAAGTCTTTTAGATTACGCGTCAGGATACCGACTGCCTGATCGGGGTAGCGCTGCTGTGCTAGACGAGCACTGGCAATCACATGCCAGTCCTTGGCATCAGAGTAGCGCAGGTTTTTCTTGAACTCGCTGCTGTCGCCCAAATCCGCCTCGGGATAGCGTTGCTGTAACTGCTCCCATTGCTCTTCGATGGACAATGGCATGACCTTCCAGAGGCGGCCCGCATTGCGACGCCATTCATCCCCGATGACCGGGCTCCAGACAGGTTTGAACAACTGTTCGTCGGCCAGAGCCAAAAGCAGACGGCGCAACACATTGGAAATCAGTACGCAGGTATCGAGAACCAGCACGGCAGGAAGAGAGGCGGCCATATCAATAGCGTTGCAGCTGCATAAGAACAGAGCGGGTATGCAAGGGGCGGCCCAACAGGCTGTTGAGCCGTTCACGCAAGCGTATGCGCAATTCAGGCTCCCCAACAGGATCGTCAAAATCAGGCGTGGCCTCATCAAAGCCATAGCCTGTCTCGGTCAGCAGCACCCACTCAAAGCGCCGCAAGGCTCCCGCCACAGGAGGACGAGGTACCTGGGCCAGATGTACCAGGGCTTCCTCATAGGCATCGTATAAAACAGGATGGGGATCTTCGCGTGGCAACAAACGAATCAATAATTCATTCATATACCAGGCCGACATCAGGGCACGTCCCTTTAAAGGCCGAATTCCGGCACAGTCCGCTCGCGTCAATGTCTTGACTTCGTTTTTGCCCGACCAGGCCAACAACAAAGGCTGAAACACAGACAAAGCAGGCCGCAAAATGGAATGCGGCCTTTTCGCGCCTTTCGCGACCATCGGCACCAGTCCGTGGTTGCGTGTAAAGGCATGGCAGATCAGAGACGTTTCACGCCAGGCACTGGTGTGCAGTATGTAGCCCGCTTCGTCCTGAAAGCGATGACGGGGATTACTCATACCCCAGGTCACGCAGGACCGCTTCACGATCAGACCAGCCTTTACGCACCTTGATATACACGTCCAGGAACACCGGCTTGTCGATCAACTTGGCAATATCCTGGCGAGCTTCAGTTGCAATGCGCTTCATGTGCATGCCACCGGCTCCCAACAGAATCGGACGATGGCTCTCGCGCTCGACGACGACGCAAGCCGCAATGCGCGCGCCCTGCTCGTTCTCATCCCATTGTTCAATGACAACGGTGCAACCATAGGGCAATTCATCGCCCACCAGACGGAAGATCTTTTCGCGCAGCAGCTCTGAGGTAATGAAACGAACCGAGCGATCGGTGATGGTATCCGCATCGAACATGGCTTCGCCCTCGGGCAGACGCGAGGCGATCTCATCGAGCAAAGGTTCCAGTTGCAGGCGTTTTGCTGCACTGACCGGAATCACGGCACCGTACTCAAACTCCTGGGACAGGCGAGCAATGTAAGGCAACAAGTCATTCTTGCTCTTGAGTGCGTCAACCTTATTGATCACCAAAATGGTCTTGCCGCCTTTGGGCAGCATGGGCAACAGCTCAGCGTCTGCCGCGGACCACTTACCGGCTTCAACCACATGCACCACCACATCCACATCGGCCAGAGCCTGAGTCACCACGCGGTTCATCATGCGGTTCATGGCGCCGCCGTGCTTGGTTTGAAAGCCGGGGGTATCCACAAACACCATCTGATCATGCTCACGCGTCAACACGCTGTTGATGCGATGCCGGGTCGTCTGCGCCTTGCGCGATACGATCGAGATCTTGCTGCCGATCAGGGCATTGGCCAGTGTGGACTTGCCCACATTGGGCCGTCCTACGATAGCCACGAACCCGCAGCGAAAAGGGGTATCTGTCATTGTGTTTCCTGCGACACCGCCACGGGCAGAGTCAATTGTGAGGGGCGACGATGGCGGCTGGCGCGCGTCGTCTTGGCTGGAAATTCAGCTTCTAAAATAGCGATTGCCTGTGTGGCGGCGGCTTGTTCCGCAGCACGCCGGCTGCTGCCACTGGCTTGCACATGGATATTGAGCTTGGCGATCGTGCATTCAATATCGAAGAGCTGATCGTGAGCAGCGCCATGCGTGGCCACCACGGTATACACCGGCAAATCCAGCTTTCGGCCTTGCAACAACTCTTGCAGCAAGGTTTTGGGGTCTTTCCCCAAGGTCTTGGGGTCCACATCGACCAGCATGGGTTCATACAGCTGGGTGATGACGGTTTGGGCTTGCGTAAAGCCGGCATCCAGAAAAACAGCGCCAAATATTGCTTCCAGGGCGTCGGCCAGAATGGAGGGGCGACGAAAACCGCCGCTCTTGAGCTCCCCTTCCCCCAAGCGCAGATAATCCGACAAACCCAGGCGCGTTGCAATTTCAGCCAGGGCAGCCTGCTTGACCAGATTAGCGCGCAGACGCGACAGATCGCCTTCGTCAATACGTTGAAAGCGCTCAAACAACAAGGCCGCAACCGTGAAGTTCAAAACCGAATCGCCCAGGAACTCCAGACGCTCGTTATGACGAGCGCTGTGGCTGCGATGGGTCAAGGCCTGCTCCAGCAGGCCTATGTCTTTAAAGGAGTAGCCGATAGCGGCTTCAAGCAAAGCAAGACGTTTCATTAATGGAAGCGACCTATACGACTAAGTTCGCGGAAATTCATCCAGATAAAAAAGGCGCGTCCCACAATATTCTCATCGGGTACAAAGCCCCAATAACGACTGTCCAGACTATTGTCGCGATTATCTCCCATAACGAAGTAATTACCCTCTGGCACGACACACGAGATGCCATTGGAGAAATACTCACAGGAGTCGCGATGGGGGAACGCCACGATGGGCATCAGTCCCTGCGGCTGGGTCTTGTTCAACAGGATGTTGTGCTGCACCTTGCCCAGCTCTTCCAGATAGCGCCCGATATAGGCAGAACGATCCGGCTCATAATAATCACCACTGCGCACCTGGGTAATAACCTGTCCATTGACGGACAGCACTTTGTCACGGTACTCGATCCGGTCACCGGGCACGCCAACTACGCGCTTGATGTAATCCACGCTGGTGTCCACAGGGTAGCGAAACACAATCACATCGCCCCGCTCGGGCTGACCCAAGGGCACCACCTTGGTGCCACTGACGGGCAGACGAATGCCATATTCGTACTTGTTCACCAAAATGAGATCGCCATTTTTCAGTGTAGGCAGCATGGAGCCGGATGGAATGCGAAATGGCTCAATAATGAAAGAGCGCAGTACAAACACGAACAAAATGACCGGGAAGAAACTGACACCATACTCAATCCACCACGGCATGCGATTGGCCTGGTCATAGGCTTCCTGGCGCAACTGCTGCAAATGCTCGGGGTCTTGAGCTGCCGTTTCCGGTACCGCCTGCATCGCAGCCTGCGCGCGCGCCAGACGACGTGCCCGCAAGGAGAAACGATCCAAAAACCAGATTGCGCCAGTCAATATCAGCAGTACAAACAAAATCAGAGCGAAATCCCAGCTCATCGGTTTCCTTTAAAGAAATTAAAGCAGTCCTGGCTGTGGCCGGCTTGAACCGCCGGCCCCCAGCATTACTTATCCTCGACCTGCAAAATTGCCAAAAAGGCTTCCTGCGGAATTTCCACGTTTCCAACCTGCTTCATCCGCTTCTTACCGGCTTTTTGCTTCTCAAGCAGCTTCTTCTTGCGAGAGATGTCACCGCCATAACACTTGGCCAGCACGTTCTTGCGCAGTGCCTTGACGTTCTCGCGAGAAATCACTTCGGCACCAATGGCGGCCTGAATCGCAATATCAAACATCTGGCGCGGGATCAGGGATCGCATCTTGGCGACCACTTCACGGCCGCGGTAACGGGCGTTGCTGCGGTGCACGATCATGGACAGCGCATCGACCCGGTCACCGTTGATGAGGATATCGACCTTGACCACGTCCGCCGAGCGGTATTCCTTGAACTCATAATCCATCGAGGCATAGCCGCGCGAGACGGATTTGAGCCGATCAAAGAAGTCCAGCACGATCTCGGCCAAGGGCATTTCATAGACCAGGTTCACCTGACGGCCATGATAGGTCATATTTAACTGCAAACCGCGCTTGGCTGTACACAGGGTCATGACCGGGCCCACGTATTCCTGCGGCATTAGCAGCGAAACCACAACAATGGGTTCGCGTACGTCTTCAATATGCGCGACTTCCGGCATGCGCGAGGGGCTTTCAATCATCAGCACTTCGCCATCGCGTCGCTCGACTTCGTACACCACCGACGGCGCGGTGGTGATGATGTCCATGTCGAACTCACGCTCCAGACGCTCCTGGACGATTTCCATATGCAGCAGGCCCAAAAAGCCACAGCGGAAACCAAAACCCAGTGCCTGGGACACTTCAGGTTCGAACATCAGGGAGGAGTCGTTCAGCTTCAGCTTCTCCAGCGAGTCACGCAGTTGATCGTATTCACTGCTTTCCACCGGATACAGACCCGCGAACACCTGGGGCTTCACTTCTTTAAAGCCGGGCAGCGCGCTTTCAGCTGGTTTGCCCGCCAGTGTGATGGTATCGCCCACCTTGGCGTGCTCCAGTTCCTTGATGCCTGCAATGATAAAGCCCACCTCACCGGCAGACAGATGCGGACGGTTTTCAGACTTGGGCGTAAAGACCCCGATGTGCTCGACCAGGTGCGTCGCACGCGTGGCCATCAGCAGAATCTTTTCCTTGGGCTTGAGTACCCCATTGACAATGCGGACCAGCATGACCACGCCCACGTAGTTGTCAAACCAGGAGTCAATGATCAGAGCTTGCAGTGGAGCAGACGGATCACCCACTGGCGGGGGAACACGCGCCACAATGGTTTCCAGGATATCGTCAATACCCAGACCGGTCTTGGCGCTGGCCGCAATCGCATCGCTGGCATCAATGCCGATAACGTCCTCTACTTCCTGGCGTGCTGCGTCAGGATCAGCCGAAGGCAAGTCCATTTTGTTGAGCACGGGAATCACTTCCACGCCCTGGTCCAAGGCGGTATAGCAGTTGGCCACGGTCTGTGCTTCCACCCCTTGCGAAGCGTCCACCACCAGCAAAGCACCCTCACAGGCCGACAGGGAGCGGCTGACTTCGTAGGAGAAGTCGACGTGGCCGGGGGTGTCGATCAGGTTCAGGTTGTATACCTTGCCATCCCGAGCCTTGTAGTGCAAAGCCGCGGTCTGGGCCTTAATCGTAATGCCACGCTCTTTCTCGATGTCCATCGAATCCAGAACCTGGGTCGACATCTCGCGGTCGGCCAGGCCACCACAGCGTTGGATCAGGCGGTCAGCCAAGGTCGATTTGCCATGATCGATGTGGGCAATAATAGAGAAATTGCGGATGTGATCCATAAACCCGTTACTAAACAAAGAAATGTTGAGGCGCAATGCCAGAAGGGACGGCACAAGAAAGGGGCGCCCATGACGCCCCTTTTCAGTCCACGCGCCGAAAACGCAAGACCCGTCCTGTCAGACGGGCGCACGTGGAGCCATTATCTACTCGAAGCTGACTACACCCTCGAGTAGTGGCGGAGAAACTCCGGCCAGGGGCCGGAGTCCATCAATCACTACCATTTTAGCCGTTTTAGAAAAATTTTATTTCGATGGCGTAATCAAAATCCATTGCGACTGGCCTGCACGCAAAACCAGCAGGGCTGCTGCTTTGGATTTATCCAAGGAAGCCACCATTTTAGCGTATTGCTCTGGCGTCCCTACGTCTTTATCGTTGACACGCAAAATAAGGTCACCTGGTTGCAGACCGGCCTGGTTGGCAGGAGGGCCCACGTCGACGACCTGAACCGCACTTTCTACCCCCAGGCGCTTCAAATCGGCCTCCGGCACTGCCGTCACTTTCAGACCAAACGCATCGGTGCTGCTGGCAGCCGGCGCGTCTTTCTGATCTTTTCCGGCAGCAACCGGGTTGCCGGAAGGCATTTCCTCGACATTAATCTTGACGGTCTGCAGTTTGCCCTTGCGCCAGATTTCCAGCGTGGAGCTCTGGCCTGGCTTGGTGCTGCCCACAATACGTGGCAGATCCGTCATTTGGTCAATGCTGCGGCCATTGAATTTCAGGATGACGTCACCGGACTGGATGCCAGCCTTGGCGGCCGGACCACCCTCTTCCACGCTGCTGACCAAGGCGCCCTTGCTGTCTTTCAGGCCCAGCGCAGTGGCCACATCATCAGCCACCGGCGTGATCTGTACACCGATGCGACCGCGCGTTACCTTGCCGTCCGTCTTGAGCTGCTCGACCACGTTCATGGCTTCGTCGATCGGGATGGCCAGGGAAATACCCATAAAGCCGCCACTGCGCGAGATGATCTGCGAGTTCACACCCACAACCTCACCGTTCAGATTGATCAGCGGCCCACCCGAGTTACCGGGGTTGACGGCTACGTCGGTCTGAATGAAAGGCAGGTAGTCCCCTGTCTCACGATTGATGGCGCTGACAATGCCGGCAGTGACCGTGGACTCCAGGCCAAAAGGCGACCCAATGGCCAGAACCCATTGCCCTTTCTTGAGTTGCTTGGAATCGCCAATCACCATGGGTTTCAGATCTTTGGCCTCAATCTTGATCAAAGCCACATCCGTACGTTCGTCCGTACCGATGATCTTGGCCGGGTATTCCTTGCCATTGCTCAGGGTGACAAAAATGCCGTTGGAATCTGCCACCACATGATTATTGGTCAGGATGTAGCCGTCAGCTGAAATGATAAAACCCGAGCCGACGCCACGCGGTACGGTGCGCTCTTGAGCTTGTGGAGCGTTATTGCCGCCATGAGGACGCTGGGGCGTCATGCCAGGAGGCATGAAGTCAGGTCCGAAGAACCAACGGAACATATCGTACGGGTCTGAGCCGGGGCCCATGGCCGGTGACCGTACCTGCACTGCCTCTGTAGTGCGGATGTTGACTACCCCATCCTCGGTTTTGGCAACGATTCCCGTGAAATCAGGCAGACCGAGCGTTGTGCTCTGGACCTGCTCGCTTGTCGTGACAGCTTGGGCCTGCGCGTAAGCCATGGGCGCACCCGCTGCCAGTATCACGGCAGCTGTCAAAGCCGAGAGAACAGGAATACGCATTTTTTTACTCGATTTTTCCATTCAAATACTCCTGGTGGACGATAGTCAATGTGTCCGGGATAGTGGGGTGAACTGTGTGCCTTCAAGCAAAGCGCGCAGTGTCTGTACGGGAACTGCTCCCGTACTGGTCAAAACATAATCGTTGATACGACTGCGGTACATATTCATGGAACCACGATGGAAAGCTCCCAGACTGTTTTCCTCGGCCTCGGGGGTTCCAACCCGCTCCAGAAATACAGAAATGGCAGCCAGGCCATCAGACATCATCAAGTGCGTTACCTGGCGCCCAGCGCGCATAGGCCGGAGCATTTCGGAACGCAGGGTGAAACCGGCAGGCAAAGCGAACTGCCAACCCTGCTCACCTATATCAATCTTGCGCACCTCGGGTTCGACCACCTCCCACTTGCTGGGGTTCCAGCTGGTGCGCAACTCCTGCAAATCCACCTGTTCGCCAAAAGCGACCGAGGCAAAGGCAATCTGGTCTACTACCTCTTGTTGTGGGTCCAGAGTCTGCATTTTCAACAGCAAATGATGATCGACATCCGCACACACCCGATAACCATAGCGTTTGTCATCCTTGGGCACCAGCTCGATCAGCTCACAAGGACGGCCCGCAACACGTTCGCGCGATGGCAAACGACGCATATCGTAAAAATTGGGCAGCTGACTGACGTCGCCGACCAGAAAACTAGGAAAACGCTCGTTTTCACGGCGCTCGATCACCACCATCTTCTTTTCGGGAATCAGGCATTGCGTGACTTCGTTCTGGCGTAAAAACTCGCGCGGTTCACCGTCCAGAATTTCCAGGCGCTCACGTTCACCTGTACCGTCAATGATATGCACCAGTTTCATGGACTGGCTGGACTGACCCTGGGTATACATAATGACACCCGAATAATCCAGATCGCGCGCCGCCTTATGCACCTTCTGCAGCCAGGGCAAATCAAGGGGCTCGAGCCCCTTGGCCTCTTGAGCCAGCACGGGGGTACACAGCATCGCCAGAGAAAAGGCCAGCAAACCCTTGTAGAAGCGCGCCCGGCTCACCGGTGACGGCATGCGTACAGACCTCATTGACCCAGGGCTCCACTTTCAAAGGAAACATGGCGTACCGGACCGGTACCAACAAAATCGCGGTGCAAATCCGCGTAATCATTCCAGAGCTGATCGTCCTGGGCGCTGGCTACCAGAGTAGCCGGACCAGACGTGCCCCCCATATAAGGCAAGCCCACCCACAAGGCAGCCGCCACAGCAGCCACCACCGCCAGGCCGCTGACGCCGTAGCGTTGCACCAAGGGCCGCTTCATGGCGTTGGGCGCGAGCACTGTGGGCTCTTCATCAATCGCTTTGGACAGACGTGCGTAAAAGCGATCCGACGTACGGATCGCCAGCGCCTCCGTGCGCATGACATCACCGATCAAATGATAGGTATCCCAGACTTGACGCCCGTACGGGGAGTCCAGTTCCTCGGGGCGTATTTCAGCCTCACCATCCACCCAGGAAGACACGGCGGCCTCCCAGGCATTGAGTTGATCGTCATCGGAATGGGATTTCAGGGCTTGCATCATCAATCCTTACCACCGTCGTTCACTATCTTCACCATCGAGTATGGGACGCAACTGCGCGGCAATGGCGTCTCGGGCTCGAAAGATGCGTGAACGTACAGTTCCTATAGGGCAGTCCATGGTCTGAGCAATATCTTCATAGCTCATCCCTTCTATTTCACGTAGCACAATCGCGGTCCGTAACTCTTCGGGCAGTGCCTGAATTGCTGTATTTACCGTTTCAGCAATCTGGCGGCTGACCATCATGGATTCCGGTGTGCTTATATCGCTTAGGTTGTCAATTCGGTCAAAAGTTTCACCTTCTTCGGTTTCGACGTTCTGTAACGTGTTGGGACGTCGCGCGGCCGAGGCCTGCCAATTACGAGCCGTGTTGATCGCAATGCGATACAGCCAGGTGTAAAAAGCGCTCTCGCCCCGAAACTGGGGGAGAGCCCGATAGGCTTTGATGAAAGTTTCCTGAGCCACGTCCTCGATTTCAGACGGGTCACGGACCATGCGACTGAGCAGACGCATGATCTTGCGCTGATACTTGAGTACCAGCAGGTCAAAGGCTCGCTTGTCCCCACGCTGAACACGTGCAACCAGTTCGGCATCGGTATCGCGTTCACTCATTAAGAATCCTTATTCTGAGCACGGACCTGATGGGACAGCCGCTTGGCACAAAGACACAATGCCCACCAGGCCTGTGGGGGCTGAGCACTGCGCCATACGGTAACGGTGCGACAGCCCTTGCCAGGTGGAACACTGCGCAAACGCAAAGTCATAAACCAGGCAGAGCACCAGAGTTGCTCGACTTGGACACGCTGTTCCACAGCCTTAGCGTCTTGCAAGGAGTATAGCCCTGCATGATGCGCTAGTGTAGCGCGCTGACTCCATACCGGACGATAGCAAGCATACAGAAAATAAGCCCACAAAGCACTTGCCAGCAGGGCCACAATCCAGGGCACTTGCCAGCTATGCATCGTCCAGGCCAGAGCGGATGCAAGGACCGCATAGACAAAAGCGCCCAGTCGGCGCACCAGAGCCGGAGCTCCGATCGACCAGGACTGGGCGTGACGAGTGGGGCAGTCTGACTTAACGAAGACGACGAACCACCATCGAACCGTTCGTGCCACCAAATCCAAAGGAGTTGGACAAGGCCACATCAATCTTCATATCACGAGCCTGATTGGCGCAGTAATCCAGATCGCATGCCGGATCCTGATTGAAGATATTGATGGTTGGAGGCGAGATCTGGTTGTACACCGCCAACGTAGTGAATACCGCTTCAATGCCACCAGCTGCACCCAGCAGATGACCCGTCATGGATTTGGTGGAGTTGACCACCAGCTTGTAGGCGTGATCGCCAAAAGCCAGCTTCAATGCCTCGGACTCGTTCACGTCACCCAGCGGCGTAGAAGTGCCATGAGCATTGACGTACTGAACCTCATCCGGGTTGATGCCACCGTTGCGCAAGGCATTCATCACGCCACGACGTGGACCGTCACGGTCCGGCGAAGTGATGTGGTGAGCATCCGAGCTCATGCCGTAGCCGGCGAACTCACCATAAATGCGGGCGCCACGCTTTTTGGCATGTTCGTACTCTTCCAGCACCAGAACACCCGCGCCTTCACCCAGCACGAAGCCATCACGGTCCATATCCCAGGGGCGCGATGCCGTCTGCGGATCGTCATTGCGGGTAGACAAGGCACGCATGGCCGCAAAACCGCCGATGCCCAGTGGCGAAACGGTAGATTCCGCGCCGCCGGCAATCATCACGTCGGCATCGCCATACTCGATCAGACGAGCGGCGTCACCAATGGAGTGCAGGCCGGTTGTACATGCCGACACCACTGCATAGCTGGGACCTTTCAGACCCAGGCCAATCGACAACTGACCAGACACCAGGTTGACCAGGGAGCCGGGCACAAAGAACGGGGAAATCCGACGCGGCCCCCGTTCCAGATAATCTTTTTGGGTTTCTTCGATACGGGGCAAACCACCAATCCCCGACCCTACAATGACGCCCACACGCTCAGCATCGATGCTGTTGATATCCAGGCCGCAATCTTTCCAGGCTTGCATCCCTGCTACCACGCCGTAATGGATAAAGGTATCCATCTGCTTGGCTTCTTTGGACGAAATATAAGGTGTTAAATCAAAATCCTTGACCTCACCCGCTATCTGGGCGCTAAGGGCCGAAGGATCGAAACGGGTAATACGCCCGATGCCCGAACGCCCATTGACGATGTTATCCCACGCGGTAGGAATATCGTTGCCGACCGGGGAAACAATACCCAGCCCGGTAATGACGACACGTCGCTTCACGGATGACTCCTAAACACAAAAAAAGCGGTTTAAAGGGAATAACTGCGTCTTGCAAGCTAAAGCCGCCGGGCACAAGCTATTCTCTGGAAACCGCTCTGGAGCGAGGGCGTGCACGATGCCGCCCACCCTCTTAATTGAACTTACTGCTTGCTGTGAGAATTGATGTAGTCCACAGCTTGCTGGACCGTCGTGATTTTCTCAGCTTCTTCGTCTGGTATTTCGGTTTCGAATTCGTCTTCGAGCGCCATCACGAGCTCGACCATGTCGAGCGAGTCGGCACCGAGGTCGTCGAGAAAAGAAGATTCGTTTTTGATCTCGGCTTCGTTAACGCCAAGTTGTTCAGCGACGATCTTCTTGACGCGCTGTTCGATGCTTTCCATGCAGATTCTCCAAGTTGGGAAAAATTCCCGCAAATTATAGCCAATCCATACTATTAAGAGGGATAAGCTATGACAAAAAACGGCGTTCTTGTATGAGGCCCAACGTTATTCTTACAACGCCGGCTCAAGCAATAGGCCCCAAATAATCCCGCAATTTTACCTCAGCCGGGCACGATGCCAAGCCTTACATATGCATACCACCATTGACGTGGATGGTACTGCCCGTAATATATTGCGCTTGCGACCCGGCCAGGAAGGCGACTGCGTTAGCAATATCTTCCGCAGCGCCCAGTCGTCCCAGAGGGATTTGCGACAAAATGGCCGCCGACTGCTCAGGGGTCAAAGAGCGTGTCATGTCCGTATCGATAAAGCCCGGAGCGACGCAATTAACTGTAATGTTACGGCTACCAAGCTCGCGCGCCAAGGCGCGGCTCATGCCGGCCACGCCCGCTTTGGCGGCGGCGTAGTTGGCCTGCCCGGGATTGCCGCTCTCGCCCACCACCGACGTGATGCTGATAATGCGGCCCCAACGGGCTTTCATCATGGGGCGAATAACCGCCCGCGACAGGCGAAACACGGCACTCAGATTGGTCTGAATAACAGCGTCCCAGTCTTCATCTTTCAGACGCATGGCCAGATTGTCACGCGTAATGCCCGCATTATTAACCAGAATGTGCGGACCGCCGTCTTCTTTGCTCAAGGCCGAGACCAGCGCTTCGCAGGCCGCTGCATCATCAACGTTCAAGACATGGCCGTAGCTGCCATTCTGGTCGAGCACCGCGGAAATCGCCTGTGCGCCCGCCTCAGACGTGGCCGTACCCACGACCTTGGCGCCGCGTGCCATTAATGCTTTGGCAATCGCCTGACCAATACCACGCGATGCGCCGGTTACCAGGGCGGTCTTGCCGCTAAGATCCATTTCTTGCATTTATGCTCCCTCCAGGGCTTCCAAAGTGGCCTGCAAGGACGCAGGGTCGCTGATCGACAAGGCAACAAGATCACGATCAATGCGTTTGACCAGACCTGTCAGCACTTTGCCCGGACCACACTCGACCACATGGGTGACACCCTGGGCCTTCATGGCCTGAATCGTCTCCACCCAGCGCACGGGGTGCCAGGCCTGACGGACCAGTGCATCCTTGATCTGTTCCGGGTCGGTGGGCGCGGCTACGTCCACATTGTTGATCACGGAAATGGCAGGTGTATTCACCTGCACGGAAGCCAGGGCCTGGGCCAGCACCACTGCAGCCGGCTCCAGCAGGCTGCAGTGGAAAGGCGCCGATACGGGCAGCACCAAAGCACGCTTGGCACCGGCTTCTTTAGCCAGGGCACATGCACGATCTACCGCTTCCACATTCCCGGCTATCACAACCTGGGCAGGTGCATTGTAGTTAACAGCCTGAACAATCTGCTGTCCCTCAGAGGCACGAGCACACACATCGCGCACTTGATCGTCATCCAGACCCAGCACGGCAGCCATGGTACCGACACCCACAGGTACGGCAGCTTGCATGGCATCGGCACGGATGCGAACCAGCGGAACAGCTTGTTCCAGGCTCAGAGCACCGGCCGCAGTCAGGGCCGAGTATTCACCCAGGCTATGACCGGCCATCACGGCAGGAGCGGGGCCACCAGCCTGAATCCAGGCTTGGTACATGGCCACGGCGCTAGCCAGCATGACAGGTTGAGTATTGGTAGTCAGGTTCAGAGCCTCGGCAGGCCCTTGTGCCATCAGCTGAGCCAGGTCCTGGCCCAGCGCCTGGCTGGCTTGTGCAATGGCTTGCTGTACGACAGCCGACTCGGACCAGGCATCGAGCATGCCAACGGACTGCGAGCCTTGTCCTGGAAAGACAAACGCAATTTTCATGGAAGAAAAACCCAAAGAGATGAGGCGGTAATCCGGATCGCGCTACTTAGCAGCGGACCAGCACCGAACCCCAGGTAAAGCCGCCACCCACGCCTTGCAACAAGGCCAGATCACCGGCACGGATACGACCATCCCGGCGAGCGGCATTCAGGGCCAAAGGCACACTGGCTGCCGAGGTGTTGGCATGTTGATCAACCGTGATAACCACCTTCTCGGAGGGGATACCCAGCTTGCGACCCAGAAAATTGATGATGCGAACGTTGGCCTGATGCGGAACCAGCCAATCGATATCAGCCAGGGAAACACCTGCCTGTTCGCAAACTTGATTGGCCGAGGCGGCCAGAGAGGTGACAGCCAGCTTGAACACAGCCTGACCATCCATGCGCAGGAAGGGATCGCCCACCACCTGGCCATGCGAGACATTGCCTGCCGCGCACAAAATACCCATTTGGCTGCCATCAGCATTGAGTTGGGCGGCCAAAATACCGGGCTCATCACTGGCTTGCAGAACCACCGCCCCCGCCCCGTCACCAAACAGGACACAGGTGGCGCGGTCGTCCCAATCCAGAATGCTGGAGAACACTTCGGCGCCGATAACCAGCGCATTGCGTGCACGGCCAGCCTTAATCATGGCATCCGCCGTGGTCAAGGCATACACAAAGCCGCTGCACACTGCCTGTACGTCGTACGCGGCAGCGCCTTTATTACCCAGTTCGGCCTGCACAAGGCAGGCGGTGCTGGGAAAAACATAATCGGGGGTGGAGGTTGCCACCACGATCAGGTCCAGATCCTGGGCAGCCAGACCGGCATCTTCCAGCGCCTGACGTGCAGCCTGAGTCGCCAACTGACTGGTGCGAACACCGGGATCGGCAAGATGACGCTGGTGAATACCGGTACGCTCAACAATCCACTGATCGGAGGTTTCGATACCTTTTTGAGCCAGCTCAGCAGCCAGATCATCGTTAGACACAATCCGAGGAGGCAGGTAGCCGCCTGTACCGATAATCTTGGCAAATATCGTCATAATTAGGTTCCCGATCAAGCCCGTTCTTATGAGGACGAGGGCTCTGAAGTATGGCGTGTATCTGGTTCGCCGCTTTGCTCTTCATGCAGGCTGACGCTTTGCATGATGCGCTCGACTGCCTGGCTGGTGCCGCTGAGCAGACCATTGAGCACCGCACCGCGGGCTCGCTGCAAAGCATAACCGAAAGCGTAGGCATCGGCAGAACCATGACTCTTGATAACAATACCGCGTAAACCCAAAAGGGCCGCACCGTTATGTCGGCGATTATCCACCCTGTCGCGGAAACGATTCAAGACCGGACGAGCCAGCAAGGCGGATAATTTGCTCAAGGGGTCACGGGTAAATTCGTCGCGCAGCATACTGCCGACCATCTTGGCCAGCCCCTCAATGGACTTGAGGACCACATTGCCCACGAAACCGTCGCACACGACCACGTTGACGGTACCTTTGCAGATATCGTCACCTTCCACGTTGCCGTAAAAATTCAGTCCGCTGGAGCGCAACAACTCCGCCGCCTTCTTGACGACTTCGTTGCCTTTGATGACTTCTTCCCCAATATTGAGCAAGCCCACGGTGGGACGCTCATGGCGATCCACGATGCTGGCCAGGGCAGAGCCCATGATGGCGAACTGCAGCAGGTGTTGTGCGGAACAATCCACATTGGCACCCAGATCCAGCATGATCGTGGCCCCGCCCTTCTGGTTCGGAATGGACGTGGCAATGGCTGGGCGATCAATCCCATCCAGAGTTTTGAGTACGTAGCGCGAAATTGCCATCCATGCGCCGGTGTTGCCCGCGGAAATGCAGGCATCAGCTATCCCGTCCTTGACGGACTGGGCAGCCACACGCATGGAGGAGTCTTTTTTGCGGCGCAAGGCCACCTCAACCGAATCGGCCATGGTGACAACTTCGGATGCGGGAAGAATGTCGTACCAGGAGGTATCGACATTACCTTGCGCACGCAATGTTTGCTCGATGGCCTGAGGCTCGCCAACCAATAAGCAGTGCACATCCGGATAGCGCTTGGCAAAAAGAAGCGCTGCAGGGACAGTGACGGATAAACCGATATCGCCGCCCATGCAATCGATGGCAATACGTATTTTTTTGTTAGACATCAAGCATGCAACCTATGTTGCTTGCAACGACAAAGAGACTATTACTCGTCGTTCTTTGTTTTCAGGACTTTACGGCCACGATAGATGCCGTTGGGGCTGATGTGGTGACGCAGGTGCAATTCACCGGTCGTAGGCTCGATAGCCGTCGAAGGACCAGTAAGCGCGTCGTGCGAACGACGCATGTTACGCCGGGACGGGCTCTTTTTATTCTGCTGAACAGCCATGATGACTCCTGTAGATGGACAACCCCGAATAAATGGGTGCAGCCCGAAAAAATTAATGAATTAGTAACAACAATCAAGACTTCTTGAGCGAACCCAATACGGCAAACGGTGACGGCCGCTCAAAGGCGGACTCGTCCAGGTCGTCCGATTTAGCTTCCATGGACAGGGACTGAGCCTCGGGACAAACCTCATGGCGCGGCACATAGGGCACACTGAGAATCAGTTCATCCTCGACCAAGCCCAAGACATCCAGGTGGCCTTCGCACAAGATGCGATCAGGACCTTCGGCATCGTCATCATCCAGCTCAAGCTCGGCCTCGCTTGCCACAATCTGTACTTCGTTAGAAATATCGATGGGCCACTCGAAGGGCTTTACACAGCGCTGGCATTCCAGAATGACACTGCCTTTGGCCTGCACATGCACAAAACGGCGCCGGACAGAATCTTCCCGACCCGACACGCTCCAGTCAATGCGCAAATCGCCTTGATCGGGCAAATCGGACACCAGACGAGACAAATCTTCCACCCGCACCTGGCCCGCCATTTCCTGGGGAGCGCGAGCAAGGTTCAAAGTGTCGATATACAGTGTCGTCATAAGTATGCTCAGGGCATCAAACCGCGGCTTAACCAAGATTTGGATACCGCGTATTTGCTTTGCTTGTTTGCTGCTTGTTTACGGCTTATGTGCATTACGTGCATTTACTGCTTTGGTATCGCCTAAAGCTCTACCATTTTTTCTTGCACTGCTTTTTCCTGCCCTTCGTTATTCAAGCCTGTAAAACATGACCCGCTTATCGCCAAGCCCGCCCACAGCCATTTCAATAACGAAGAAAACATTAGATAATACCGTGCTAAACACAAGGCAGTCAAACCAAAGCACAGCTAAAACACACCATGCGTCTCATCCTTGCATCAAGCTCAGTCTATCGCCGCGCTATGTTAGCGCGTTTGGGCCTGCCTTTCACCTGTCAGTCCCCGGACATTGATGAAACCCCCTTGCCCGGAGAAGATCCGGCTGCGCTCAGCCTGCGGCTGGCACGGGAAAAAGCCGCCCGGGTCAGCCAGCTCAACCCGGGTGCGCTGGTTATTGGCTCCGATCAGGTCGCTACGTCCGGCAAAGATGCCATTGGCAAGCCCGGCGACCATGCTGGCGCGCAAAAGCAGCTACGACGGTTGAGTGGCCAGAACATCGATTTCCATAGTGCCTTGTGCGTCACAGACGGGAAGGAATTTCTCTGCCGCGATATTGTTACCAATTGTCGCTTTCGCGCCTTGAACGATGAGGAGATCGAGTATTACCTGCAACAAGAAAAACCCTATGACACTGCCGGCAGCGCCAAAGCGGAAGGGCTGGGAATTGGCCTGATGGAATCGATGCGTTCCGATGACCCCACCGCTATTATTGGCCTGCCCCTGATCGAGCTGTGTACCTTGCTGCGCCACTTTGGTCTGAACCCCTTGCTCCCCCACCCTTTCCCCCTTTCCGTTTAGGACCGCCCCCTCATGCCCCAAGTCGCCCCTCTGCATCTGATCCCCGTCGGCTTAAGCGAGAGCCCGATCAGTGGCTGGCTGCCTGCCGATGTCAAGGCGCTGACGCGCGAGCTGACCGTCTTTATTGCTGAGAACGCCAAAACTGCCCGCGCTTTCTTGAAGCTGGTCGAGCCCGCCGTGCCCCTGCAGGAAATCACGATCCACACCCTGGACAAGCGGGGCAACAAGCCAGGCGAAATGCGCGAATGGCTGAAACCAGCCCTGCAGGGCCAGGCCATCGGTCTGGTTTCGGAAGCCGGATGCCCCGCGGTGGCCGACCCCGGCGCGCTGGTGGTGGCCATGGCCCACGAGATGAAAATCCCTGTGCGTCCGCATGTCGGCCCCTCCTCCATTTTGCTCAGCCTGATGGCCAGCGGCCTGGAGGGCCAGCAGTTTGTCTTTCACGGCTACGCGCCCGTCGATAGCAGCGCACGGGCCAAGCAGCTCAAGCAATGGGAAAGCCAGTCCCAAAGCCTGAAACAAACGCAGATCCTGATCGAAACACCCTATCGCAACCAGGCCATGTACAGCACCTTGCTGCAGTCTTTGAAACCCACAACGCGTTTATGCCTGGCTCGTGACTTGACCGGCTCGCGTGAGCTGATCCAGACCGCCACGATAGAGCAGTGGCGTGAGCGTCAGCCGCCTGCTCTGGACAAAACCCCCTGCATCTTCCTGTTCCTGGCGGGCCGTTGACATGAGAGCCCTCTCTCGCGCCCTGCGCATCGGCGTAATCAGTCTGACTGCGTTGCTGGCTGCCTGTGGCAGCAGCGGCCCTTTTAAATTCGACGACAGCTACAGCGCTCAGGGTCAGAACAGTCGTGTTCGCTATCTGGTCCTGCATTACACGGCAGGCGATCACGCCACCTCCCTGAAGGTCCTGACGCAGCGGGATGTCAGCGCCCATTATCTAGTGAGCGACGAACGCCGTCCTACCGTCTACCGTCTGGTTCCCGAAGAGCGGCGCGCCTGGCATGCGGGCGTGGGTTCCTGGTACGGCTTCACAGACCTGAACACCGGCTCGATAGGCATCGAAATCGTCAATATGGGCCGTCTGCCCGACGGCCGTTGGGCGCCCTACACGCGCTCCCAAATCGAGGCTCTGAAGGTACTGATTAAAGATCTGGCCCAACGACATGGCGTCACCCCACGCAATATCATCGGTCACAGTGACGCCGCCCCTCAGCGCAAACTAGACCCGGGCCCTCATTTCCCTTGGAAGGAGCTGGCCCAGGCAGGTATAGGCCGCTGGTACAACGAAGCCCAGGCCCGCGCACTGCAAGCACAGTACGCCACCCGCCCCTTGCCGTCTGCTGCCCAGACCCAGGCCCTGCTCCGCAAGGCAGGTTATGACACCCCGGACAGCGGCGTTTTTGACAAAGCCACGCAGAATGTCATTGCCGCCTTCCAGATGCACTATCGTCCCGCACGCTATGACGGTTTGCTGGACGCAGAGACCGCCGCCATTTTGCAAAGCCTGAACTGATAAAAAAAACAGGTAATGAGCACAAAGCCCATTACCTGTTTTTCTGTTGATCTACTTCTTTTACTTCGCAGGCTGATTCAATACAGGCCAACGACGCAAGATCAGCAGCCCCACCAGTACCAGTCCGTAGACATACACCTCCACCACGTCATTTTTACCGATCCGAATCAGGTAGAAATGCAAAACGGATAGTGCCGCTGCCAAAAACACCGTCTGATGCAAACGGCCCCAGCCACGACCCAAACGCTTTTGCCAGCCATGCGTGGACGTCAAAGTCAGCAGCAAAAGAATGACGGTAGCGATCAGGCCAATCGCAATCAAGGGCCGCTGCACAATATCCTGCCACATGGACAGCCAGTTGCCTGATCGATCCCACCAGGCCCAGGCCAGCGTATGCAGGGCTACATAAAAGAAACTGAACAAGCCCAGCATACGCCGCCAACGCACCAGAGCCGGTTGCGCCAGCAAACGTCGTACCGGGCTTAAGGCAAGCGTCACCAACAGCAGCACCAAGGCCCAGGTTCCACTGGATCGGGTCAGAAACTCGGCTGGATTGGCACTCAGCCCGTTGTTAAAACCAAGCCATACCCAGCGCCCCAACGGAAACAAACCCACTAGGAACACCAACGGCTTGAGCCTGTCCAACTGCGCGGCTTTCCAGGTCTTCATCAGTAATAACGCCTCAAATCCATATTGGCATACAAACTGGCCACATCCTCGGCATAACCGTTAAAGGGCAACGTCGCTTTCTTGGTGGCAAAAAAACCGGAACCAATCACCCGCTCTGTTGCCTGACTCCATCGCGGATGAGGAACATCCGGGTTCACATTGGCGTAAAAGCCGTATTCATGCGGCGCAACTTTCATCCAGCTGGACTCGGGCATGGTGTCGGTCAGGGTAATTCGCACCAAGGACTTGGCCGACTTGAAACCATATTTCCACGGCACAATCAGCCGCACCGGCGCCCCGTTCTGTACCGGCAGGCTTTTGCCATACAAGCCGGTCGCCAATAAGGTCAGGGGGTGCATGGCTTCGTCCAATCGCAACGCTTCCACATAGGGCCAGTCCAGAATCCGGGAACGCAGGCCCGGCATGGTTTCCGGCTCCGCTGCCGTTTCAAACCGCACAAAGCGAGCCGACCCCATGGGCGAGGCCTGCTTTAACAGGGCCGACAGGGAATACCCCACCCAGGGCACCACCATGGACCAGGCTTCGACACAGCGCAGGCGATAAATACGCTCTTCCAAAGGAGCCAGCTTCAAGATCTGGTCCATATCCAAAGTCAGCGGTTTGTGCACCAACCCATCAACCTGCACGGTCCAGGGCTCGGTCTTGAACTGACCGGACTGGCGGGAGGGGTCTTCCTTGCCCGTGCCAAATTCATAGAAATTATTGTACGTGGTGACATCGGCCTCGCTGGTGGGCGTTTCATCCAACTTCCAGCGTTGGGAAGGGTTAAACGACAAGGCCTGCCCCACAGGGACAGCCTGGGCCAGCCCGGGCAAACCGGCCGCCAGGGCCAAAGCACCCGGCGCCTGCAAAAACAAGCGACGTCGAGCCCGCCACACCGATTCATCTGTAATTTCAGAGGACTGTATGGGCTGCGAGCGTGATTTGAACATTTCCATCTCCTGAAACTATCGGGCAAGATGGCTTTCACACCCGCTTGCCGCCTTTTAAGTACGTTCCAACACCCAGTCGCGCATTTGCGCCACATTATCAACCATGACCGTAGGTTCGGCTTTGGCCAGAGTCTGTGGGTCGTGCGCGCCATAGGTCACCGCCACGCTATCCATGCCGGCATTGGCCGCCATGTGAATATCGTGCACGGTATCGCCCACCATCAAGACCTGTTCAGGCTCCAGCATCAATTCCGCCAGCAATTGATGCAGCATTTCCGGATCAGGCTTGCTGCGGGTTTCATCCGCACAACGGGTGGCGTCAAAAAAAGTGCTGAGATTGACCTGCTGCAGCACTCTGTCCAGACCTTGACGACTTTTTCCCGTTGCTACCCCTAAGGCAATCTGACGGCCACGAAGTTCACCCATGAAAGGCAAAATTCCATCAAAAAGTTTGATATGCGGGTCGCGCTGCATAAAGTGATGACGGTAACGCTCCAGAAACAGCGGCATTTGCTCGGCCGTCAGGTCCGGCACGGCGCGGTACAGAGCGCTTTCCAGGGACAAACCAATCACCCAGCTGGCTTGCTGGATCGAGGGCACGGGCAACTCCAGATCCGCACTGGCCAACTGAATGGAGCTGGCTATGGAGTACGTGGAATCCATAACAGTGCCATCCCAATCAAACAGAACGGCGGCATAACGCGTCATAACGACTTCTCCAAACGCTCAAGAACCGCCTGACAGGCGGCAGGTAAAGGAGCCTCCAGAACCAGAGGCTGTCCGGTGACAGGGTGATTGAACTCCAGGCGCCCCGAATGCAGGAACATGCGTTTGAAGCCCTGTCGGGCGAACTGGTCGCGAATGGCATCGTCGCCATACTTATCGTCGCCCACTATCGGAAAGCCCGAATGGGCCAGATGCACCCGAATCTGGTGAGTGCGCCCGGTCTTCAGCTCCGCCTGCACCAAGGAAAAGCGGCCAAAGCGGCGCTGCATGGTGATGATGGTGTGAGCCGGCTTGCCTGTTGGGTCCACCCTGACACGCCGCTCTCCGCTGTCCGTCAGCCAACGCAACAAGGGGAGACGAATATGTTGACGATCATTCACCCAATCGCCTTGCACCAGAGCCCAATAAAACTTGCGGGCCCGGATTTCGCGAAACATGTCGTGCAATCCCACCAATGCTGCCCGACGTTTGGCAATAATCAGCAAACCCGACGTCTCCCGGTCCAGCCGATGGGCCAGCTCCAGAAAAGGCTCCTGGGGTCGTGCGGCGCGCAGTTGCTCAATCACGCCAAAGGACACACCGCTGCCGCCGTGCACGGCCACTCCGGCAGGCTTGTCGATCACCATCAGGTGTTCGTCTTCAAAAACGACCGGAAAGACCGCCGCAGGGACATGGCGTGGCTGCTCGGGCTCGGGCAGCCGCAAGGGCGGAATCCGCACCATATCGCCCTCTTGCAAGCGATAGTCGCTGCTGATGCGGCCTTTATTCACCCGCACCTGACCGCCGCGGATCGCTTTATAAATGTGGCTTTTTGGCACCCCTTTACATTCGCGTATCAAAAAATTGTCTATACGCTGACCCGCCCGCGTTTCATCAATGCGTAACATTCGCACTTGGGGGACAGATCTTTGTGATTCATGAGGTTTGCACATAACAAAAAGGGGCATATAATCGCTTCAGCCTATGGAAGCTGAGACTGGGTCCAGCGTAGAGATGCAAAGGGTGCGTCTCCGTTGGATGACCAAGGACTGATAATTGTATCCTTGAGTTCCAGCTTCCGGGTCATAAGGTCGCCGGGGTGAGTCCGAAATAGCGAAAGTCGTGTGGCAAGAAGGCCCGCTTTCCAAGAGATGTTTTCCTCCCGCGTGCGGCGCTGAATTCCTGCACAGATTGTCCCGCTCTTTTGCACCAGCCGCGTGATTCATGCGGCTGCCGTTCCCCCAGCAATTTTATATTCGTCAAACACATACCGTGACTCTGACCCCTCTGCTGATTGAACTTCGCGCTCTGGCGCGACTCGTGCCTCCCAGACTATAAGCCGGTAGGCCGATTTTGCCTGCCTGCACCAAACTGATGCAGCTATAGCGCTACACACCTGTGACCCGCGGTCGTGCGCCGATATTTCGGTGCTCCATGACAACGGAGATCCACACTCATGAAACGCATGTTGTTCAATGCGACGCATCAAGAAGAACTACGCGTCGCCATTGTCGACGGTCAAAAACTCATTGACCTCGACATCGAAACAGCCGGGCGCGAACAGCGCAAAGGCAATATTTACAAAGGGGTCATCACCCGCATCGAACCTGGCCTGGAGGCCTGCTTCGTCAGTTACGGCGAAGAGCGTCACGGCTTTCTGCCTTTCAAGGAAGTTGCTCGCAGCTACTTCAAGGAAGGGGTTGATGTACGCAGCGCACGCATCCAGGATGCACTGGTCGAAGGCCAGGAATTAATCATCCAGGTTGAGAAAGAAGAACGCGGCAACAAAGGCGCAGCCCTGACCACGTTCATTTCGCTGGCAGGTCGTTATCTGGTCCTGATGCCCAACAACCCTCGCGGGGGTGGCGTATCGCGTCGCGTAGAAGGCGAAGACCGCCAGGAACTGCGCGAAGCCATGGACCAGCTGGACATCCCGCAGGGCATGAGCATCATTGCCCGCACCGCAGGTATCGGCCGCAGCGTCGAAGAGCTGCAGTGGGACCTGAACTACCTGATGCAGTTGTGGACCGCCATTGACGGCGCGGCCCGCGACAATGCTGCCCCCATCCTGATCTATCTGGAATCCAGCCTGGTCATCCGGGCGATCCGCGATTACTTCTCGCCCGACATTGGCGAAATCCTGATCGATACGGACGAAATTCACGAGCAGGCCGCCGCTTTCATGAGCGTGGTCATGCCCGACAATCTGCATCGCGTGAAGATGTACCGCGATGACATCCCTCTGTTCTCGCGCTTTCAGATTGAGCACCAGATCGAGACCGCCTACTCGCGTACTGTGCAGTTGCCCTCGGGCGGTGCCGTCGTTATCGATCATACGGAAGCGCTGGTAGCCATTGACGTGAACTCGGCGCGCTCCACACGTGGCGCTGATATTGAAGAAACCGCCCTGCGCACCAACCAGGAAGCCGCGGACGAAGTGGCCCGCCAGTTGCGTCTGCGTGACCTGGGCGGCCTGATTGTCATCGACTTCATCGACATGGAAGACAGCAAGAACCAACGTGCTGTCGAGCAACGCCTGCGCGATGCGCTGCACCTGGACCGCGCTCGTGTCCAGATGGGCAAGATCTCACGTTTTGGCCTCATGGAACTGTCGCGTCAGCGCCTGCGCCCAGCCCTGAATGAAGGCTCCCACATCACTTGCCCGCGTTGCACCGGCACCGGCGTGATTCGTGATGCCGAATCCAGCGCCCTGCACGTGCTGCGTCTGCTGCAGGAAGAGGCCATGAAAGAAGGCACCGCCGCCCTGCACGCTCAAGTGCCAGTGGATGTCGCGACTTTCCTGCTTAACGAAAAGCGCGCTGACATCACCAAGATCGAGTCGCGTCTGAACATTGCCCTGATCCTGATTCCGAACAAGAATCTGGAAACGCCGCACCACATCATTGAGCGCCTGCGCCATGATGACCCGCGCCTGGACGAACTGCGCAGCAGCTATGAGCTGGTACAGCAGCCAGAACAGCAGGACAGCCTGGTGCCCCACCGCAGCCACGAAATCAAGCCTCGTCCGGAAGCCCTGGTCAAGAGCACAACACATGCCCAGCCTGCTCCCATGAGCAAGCCTGCTGCTGCGGCAGCCGCTGCAACCGCCGCGACTTCCGTTGCCAGCGACGACAAGCCCGGCTTGCTCAAACGCCTGCTGAACTGGCTATCCGGCAAACCCGCCGAGCCTGTGACCGAAACCACCAAAACCGAAAGTGACAAGTCCCCCTCGGGTCGTCGCCAGGGTCGCTCCGGCCAAGCCAATGCCGGCCGAGGCCAAGGTGGACGTGGTCGTCGCCAGGCGAATCGTCCAGAGGCAGCTCAGGAAGAAAAAGTCAGCACGGAAAGCGCCAGCAGCACGACACGCGGTCGCCGCCGTCAGGCATCGGCTGGCACCGAGTCCGCTCTGGAAACGCCTCAAAACACCAACGTCAGCACAACCCCCGCCACTGCCGAAGAAGGCAGCAGCAACAGCCGCAACCCGCGTAACCGACGTGGCCGTGGTCGTCAGCGCCGAGAAGAAGGCAATGCGGAAAACATCGAGCTGAACAAAGATGACAACACCACGGACGCTCAGCCAGAGCAAGCGCTTGCCGCCGCGGCTGTTGCCAGCGTTGCCGCCGTGGCCGCCAGCAAGCAAGAAGCACCAGCCCGCGCTGAACAGCAGATTGAGGTCGACACAAGTGATACGGGCGACAACCCGGATGCTGAAACAGACGAAAGCAGCGAAAACAGCGCCCTGGACCCAGAGCGCAAACGTCGTCGTCGTCGCAGCCGCCGTGGACGTCGCAACACAGACGCGAACGCCGTAGCTGAAAACGAAGAGAACAACGAAGAAGGCAGCACCAGCGCCTACGTTGCTCACGAAACGCCCAGCTTCAATCCCGCAGCTCTGGATGCCCAGGAACAAGCCGCTGCTCAGACTGCAACGGCTGAGCCTGAACAGCCCCAAACAGCGAAAGAAGCACCTGCCGTCCAAGAAGCCGCCCCTGTCGCCGTGGAAGCCGCACAGGAAGCTCCTGTCGCTGCCCAGGCTGCCCAACAAGCTGAAGAGGTCGTCACGACCCAAGCTGTCACTGTTGAAACCGCTCCCGCTCAGGAAGAGCTTGCTGCCGCTCAGGCCGAAGTAGCCCCAGAAGTTCCTGCCGCAGCCGAAACCGTTGCTCCTGTGCAAGCAGAAGCCGCTGCCGAAGCTGCTACAGCAGAAGTCGCCCAAGCTCCAGCTGAAGTCGTAGAAACAGCCGCCGCTCCTGCTCAAACCCAAGCCGTGACAGACGCTCCCGCCGTTGACGCTGCTCCGGTAGACACTGGCGCCGCAGAAACTGCTACTGCCCAGGAAGAAACGACTGCTCCAGCCGCCGAAGCAGCTCCAGAAGCTCCTGCAGCTGAAGAGGTCACCGCTCCTGTACAAGCAGAAGCTGCTGCCGAACCAGCCAAAGCAGAAGTTACTGAAGCTCCAGCTGAAGCCATGGAAACAGCAGCTATCCCTGCACAGGTTCAGCCCACAGCTGAAACGCCAGTCGTCGAAACCACTCCAGTGGAATCTGCAGCCGTAGAGACTCGCGTAGAGACTCAAGCTGCTGCAGAAAAAGCCCCTGCTGCTGAGCAAGCGCCGAAACCCGCTGCCGCTCCCCTGGAGGCCGTGCTGAACGCAGCAGGCATCGAACTGGTAGAAACTACTGCTCGCTCGGCAACACAGGACGACTACCAGCCCGCGCCCGTGCGCCTGGGTCGCCCACGCAAGCAACGTGCTGCAGAAACCGAGAACAGCGAACCGCTGCAACAGGTCGAAACGCAGTAAACAGCAAGACTAAAAACGCCGCCCTCTAGGGCGGCGTTTTTTTATGTCTGTTTGATCTGAAGACGGCAGGCACTCGGCATCCTTCTCCTTCTCCTTCTTCTTCCTGCTACTCCGAGCCGCTCCCGCAACAGCCACTACTCTCTCTCACTCAGGTTCCAGCCCAGGCCCATCTGCCTCAGTCTTGTACTCGACATTCAATCCGCCTTGGCCTTGGCCTCAAGCCCATAACGCTTTCAACTCCAGCGACAAACAACGCCGAAAATAGACGTAAAGAGAGAAAACAAAGCTAAAGCCAACAGCGCAGAAAAACGTACGCAGTTACACAGACGAACGAGGTATAGGCCCAAACACGGGGACAGAACAAGACAGGGCAGTTGCAGTTTCAGATAGCTTACACAGCCCTCTACCTGAGCCCTCCGCGATACTTCTTTTTTCCTGGGATGGGGGAACACGGCCCTGGTGCGAGTCAGGGCTTTAGCCGCGGTCTATTGAGCGATTCAGGATGCAAGCCCAGTGCTGTTTGGGCCAGGCGCTTGTACTGGGTACGGGGGACCCAGTACCTGGCGAGTTCAGTGGACGCCTGGACTGTTCCATCGCCAAGGGTACCCGTGCGCAGCGCGGGCCCAAGCCCCGCTCCAGGATCGTGCTCCCCCACCCTAAGAAAACCAAACCAATCTCGCCCCGAAGTCTTAACCAAGAAGCCCGAATCCAAAAAAGACAAACTTTTCTACAAAAAATACCAAATCACAGCAGGCAATAAAAAACGCCACCTGACTCCAGATGGCGTTTCCCCCTAAGCTCAAAGCCGTAGCAGTCAAGGATGGCGCGACACAGCCTCCGCCGGCTGACGAGTCAGCAAAGCCAACAACTCCGCCAACTCACGCTGCAATTCGCGTCGATCCACCACCATATCGATAGCGCCCTTTTCCAGCAGGAACTCGGCACGCTGGAAACCCTCTGGCAGCTTCTCACGCACTGTCTGCTCAATCACACGCGGACCCGCGAAACCGATTAAGGCGTTAGGCTCGGCAATCACCACATCGCCCATAAAGGCGAAACTGGCCGACACGCCACCCATGGTAGGATCAGTCAGAATGCTGATGAACGGCAAACCCGCCTCAGACAGTTCCGCCAAAATCGCCGTGGTCTTGGCCATCTGCATTAGCGAGAACAAACTCTCCTGCATTCGCGCACCACCCGAAGCGGCCACACAAATAAAGGGGCTGCGATTGGCTATGGCAGCCTGCACCCCACGCGTGAAGCGCTCGCCAACCACCGAACCCATGGAACCGCCCATGTACTCAAACTCGAAGCAGGCGACCACCGCGGGCACAGACAAGATCGTGCCGCTCATGACTACCATGGCTTCAGTTTCACCCGTTTGCTTGGTCGCCTCGGAAACACGCTCCGTATACTTGCGTGAATCACGGAACTTCAAGGGGTCCATAGGACGAGTATTGGAACCAATCTCGGTCTGGCCTTCGGGGTCCAGCAAGGATTTGATCCGGGCCCGAGCACCAATACGCATGTGATGGCTGCACTTGGGGCAGACATTCAACGTGGCCTGGAGATCTTCCTTATAGAGCACAGACTCGCACGACGGACATTTCACCCACAGCCCTTCGGGCACGCGACGGCTGCTTTCAGGGTTACGGTTAATTCGCGGCGGGAGTATTTTCTCGATCCAGCTCATTGTTAGATCCTGTTTTCGCTTGGCCGGCGCGAGGCCCACCAAGCTCTTTATTCTGAAAAAAAGCGCCTGTTCATCAAGAACAGGCAGATGATTCTATACGCGGAATAGGTATTTGGGCTAATTATCCAGCGCCTGGCGTATCTGCGCGAGCCATTGACCAGCTGCCGCTACTGCTGCCGCATCAATGTCCTTTTGCGCTTTGCCAGCATTTTCCTGCACCGCCTGCTCCATGGTCTGGATCAGCTTGGAACCGATGACCACCGCGTCCGCCGTGCGGGCAATCGCCCGGGCGCTTTCGGCGTCACGAATCCCAAAACCCACCCCGACCGGAATTTTGACGTGCTGACGTATCCGCTGCAAGTGCATTTCCACATCAGCCACATCAATCTGGGCTGAACCGGTCACCCCTTTGAGGGATACATAATACACATAGCCTTGGGCCAACTCCGCCACCTTGGCGATGCGTTCGTCCGTGGAAGTGGGCGAGAGCAGGAAAATGGTATCAACGCCCTGCTCGGTCAGCAAACGGGTGAAATCCTCGGACTCTTCGGGGGATAATCCACCGTCAGCACCCCGTCCACCCCGGCCTCGCCCGCCATGACGGCAAACTCGGCCTGACCAATGCGCTCAATCGGGTTGGCGTATCCCATCAGCACCACCGGAGTGTCCTGGTCGATCAGACGAAACTGCTGCACGATCTCCAGCACTTTGCGCAGACCCACGCCGCGGCTGATCGCCCGTTCGGCCGCCTGCTGAATCACCGGGCCATCGGCTGTGGGATCAGAAAAGGGCACGCCCAGTTCAATGACGTCCGCCCCTGCCTGACGCAAGGCATGCATCAACGCCACCGTCGCAGGCACCGAGGGATCACCGGCCGTAATATAAGGGACCAGGGCGCAGCGCCCGTTCAACCCGTCAAACGTCTTTTTCAGACGCACATTACTCGACATATCAGTTCCCGATTGCTTACAGTGTCAAGCCGCCGTACTCGGCGACCGTGTGCATGTCTTTATCGCCACGACCGGACAAGCTCACCAGGATAATCTTGTCTTTAGGCAGGGTCGGGGCGATACGAGCCGCATGAGCCAAGGCGTGCGAAGACTCGAGCGCCGGCATGATGCCTTCGATGCGGCAGCAATCGTGAAACGCTTTCAGGGCATCTTCATCGGTGCAGGTGGCATATTGGGCACGGCCGCAGTCCTTCAACCACGCGTGCTCAGGACCGACACCGGGGTAATCCAGGCCCGCCGACACCGAGTGCGTGGGCATGACGTTACCGTCATCATCCTGCAGTACATAGGTGCGGTTACCGTGCAACACTCCCACCATGCCCTTGTTCAGGGAGGCCGAATGTTCCAGCGTGTCCAGACCACGCCCAGCCGCTTCCACCCCGATCAGCTCGACATTCTTGTGCTCGATATAAGGGTAGAAAATGCCCATGGCATTGGAGCCACCGCCTACCGAAGCCAGCACATAATCGGGCTGGCGACCGGCATCCTGAGGCATCTGCTCCACACACTCGTTACCAATCACGCACTGGAAGTCGCGCACCATCATCGGATAAGGATGAGGCCCGGCAACCGTGCCAATAATGTAGAAAGTATTGCTGATGTTGGTAACCCAGTCGCGCATGGCTTCGTTCAGCGCATCTTTCAGGGTGCGCGAACCCGATTCCACGGGGACCACGGTCGCACCGAGCAGTTTCATGCGGTACACGTTGGACGCTTGACGACGCACGTCCTCGCTTCCCATGTAAACCACGCATTCCAGCCCATAGCGGGCAGCGACCGTCGCCGTTGCCACGCCATGCTGGCCTGCTCCGGTTTCCGCGATAATGCGTGGCTTGCCCATACGGCGAGCCAGCAGAATCTGTCCAATACAGTTGTTGATCTTGTGTGCGCCAGTGTGATTGAGATCTTCGCGCTTGAACCAGATCTGAGCTCCACCTAGTTGCTCCGACCATCGACGGGCATGGTACACGGGGCTGGGACGACCAACAAAGTGCTTGAGCTCATAGTGAAACTCATGCAAAAACTCAGGATCGTTCCGATACTGTTCGTAGGCTGCTTTCAACTCGTCCAGGGCGTGGACCAGCGTTTCAGCGACAAACGAACCACCAAACTGACCAAAATGTCCATCCGGGTCGGGCAAGGTATAGGTTTTCAAAGCTCGCTCTCTTGATTGACAAGAACAATCGCGGGCACAACGCCCGCGAGGTGTAGGTTGACTGATTTTAGCAGTTCAGGACGAGTAGCGGCGGGCGCTGACCCCCGATAACTCGTTCAAGGCCGCCAACGCCTTTTGAATTTGCTCGCCATCACGCACTTCAATCGTAAATATCATGCGCGTCAACGAGCGACGACTCAAGGTATTAATACCGGTCACGTTCAAACGCAAGCGGGCAAACACTTCCGACAGATCACGCAACAGGCTGGGGTGTTCCTGCGCCTCAATGGCCAGATCCACCGGATATTGCGTATCTCCCGTGTCGCCCCAATCCACACTGATCGCCCGTTCAGGCTGTCGCTCGGCCAGTTCCTGATAGGACTTGCAGTCAGCACGGTGTATGGACACTCCGCGCCCCCGGGTCACAAAGCCAGCAATCAGGTCCGGAGGAGCAGGACGACAGCAACGGGCCAGTTGCGTCATCAGCGAATCGACTCCCACCACCAATACACCGCTTTTTCCGGTTTTCGAGACACTTTCCCGGGCCGCGTCAAACACACGCTGAACAGGTTCCTCTTCCTGCACATCCTCACGGAACAAGGCGTCCACCTGCCGCAGACTGAACTCATCCTTGGCCACCGCAACATACAAGTCATCTGCCTTGGCAAAGCCCAGCTGTTGCGCCATCTGCTCCAGGTTCACGGCAGTGCGGCCCAACCTTTGCAGCTCTTTTTCGACCATGCTCTGGCCTTGGGAGATGCGCTGCTGCAACTCAATCGCATTAAACCAGGCCCGCACTTTGGAGCGCGAGCGTGGGCTGGCCAAAAAGCCCAGTTGCACATTTAGCCAATCACGCGATGGCCCTCCCGACTTGGCGGCCACAATCTCTACGGTTTGCCCTGTCGACAAACGGGTGGATAAAGGCACCATCTGCCCATCAACCCGCGCCCCCCGACAACGGTGACCCAAGTCGGTATGCAAGTAATAGGCAAAATCGACCGGGGTTGCACCCACAGGCAACTCAATGACACGGGCCTGTGGCGTCAACACATAAATATGTTCGTCCTCCTGCGCCTTCAAGGGGCGAGCCAGCGCCTCCTTTTTGCTGACAGGCGCATTGTCTGCCGCAGAGCCAGCTGACTCCGTGCGACTGTCAGGCAGAGACTCCGAGGCACTCGCGTTGGAGGTAGCCGCTTCCCTGTCCCAGGCCAGCAGTTGGCGCATCCAGGCAATCTTGCGGTCATCCTCGCCATCGGCCGTCTGCTGCCCGCCTTGCGCCCCCGCCTCCTTGTAACGCCAGTGAGCCGCCATCCCGTACTCTGCAAACTGATGCATGTCACGCGTGCGGATCTGAATCTCAAAGCAACGGCCCTGCGCGTCCGCAATCACGGTATGCAAGGAGCGGTAACCATTGGGCTTGGGCCGGGAGATGTAGTCGTCAAACTCCTCGGGCACGGGGGTCCACAGGGAATGCACCACCGCCAGGGTGTGATAGCAACTGCGTTCATCCTCGACAATGACGCGCAAGGCACGCAGATCAAACAGCTGCTCGAAATCCAGATGCTTGTTACGCATCTTGTTCCAGATACTGAAGATATGCTTGGGCCGGCCAGACACCTCGGCCACAATATGCTCGCGCTTTAGGGCTGCCAACAATTGGTCTCGCACCTGAGCAATCAAAGTCTCACGCTCTACGCGCTTGTCTTCCAGACGGCCTGCAATGTCCTTGTAGACCTCGGGGTTCAGGAAACGAAAGGCCAGGTCCTCCATTTCCCATTTGATCTGCCAGATACCCAGACGATTGGCCAGCGGCGTATACAGCTCCAGCGTTTCACGGGCAAACCCGACCGGACAAACTGTTTTGGACTGCCGATACCAGCGCAAGGACTGCAGCCGCGAGGCCAGACGCATCAACACAATACGCAAGTCGGCCGCCATCGCCAGCAACATCTTGCGCTTCATTTCTTTCTGATCGCCGCCGCCCGTCTGTTCCTTGGCCTGGCCGGTAATCGAGCCCAGTCGATACAGAGCACGCGAGCCTCGCACCAATGTCATGACTTCGGTGCCAAAGGCTTTTTGAACCGGGTCCTGCTTGACCTCCGGCCCCGGGGCCGGGGTCACGGCCAGCAAGGCACTGGCACGGGTTTGAGCGTCCACGCCCAGACCCGCCAAAATAAGCGCCACCTGAGCGCAATGACTGTCCAAGGGCTCGCCGGTGCTGCCAGTCAGATCCAGCAATACAGGCCCCGCCCAGTCGGCTGCCGCCTGCAAGAGCATGCGCCCTGCCTCATCCAGTCCGTGGCTGGCTTGCGCGAACCATAGCGGGGTAAAGGCCGACTCGGCCGTAGGGGGAGAAGCGGTGTGATTCATGTGGGTTACGTCGATGTGGCCACTCAGCGCGAAGAGGGCTCTCTATACTGTAGCCGCTAGTCTATCACCGCGAGTAAGAGCTTATGAGTCTGAACACATGCCGTCAGCTTCTGATGATCTGGCATTCCCGTACTGGCGCCGCCCGCCAGTTGGCCGAACAGGCCGAAGAAGGCGCGCTGGAGGTGCTCAGGGAGCTGGACATGACCGATCACCTCCGTATCAAACGTGTGCATTGCGATCGCGTGCAGGCACAGGATTTACGCGATTCCCAGGCCTACCTGTTCTGCGCCCCCGAGAATCTGGCCAGCCTGAGTGGGGCCATGAAAGAGTGTCTGGACCGGAACTACTACGAGGTGCTGGATCAGCTGAATGGGCGCCCCTATTCCGCCTTGATCAGCGCAGGTAGCGATGGGCAAGGTGCGCAACGACAACTGGAACGGATTTGCACAGGCTGGCGGCTGGAGCTGGTCGCCCCCATCCGTATCTTCAATTTCCACGCCCAGACGCCAGAAAGCATTCTGGCCCCCAAATCTTTGAGTAATGAACAAATTGCCCAAGCCCGTGAAGCCGGCGGGCATCTGGCGGCTTTGCTGTGTCTATGAAAAAAGCCCTCTGCCTGGGCAGAGGGCTTTGATTCGACGGATTCGCTTGGCAGCCTTATCGTCTTGTCGTTCAAGCGCCTTATCGCGTGGTAAGACGCTCGCTACAGGAACCACTCTTTGTACCGCCTTGCCTGCGTTACCGGAGGCACTGTATCCACAGAACCCGCGGCAATCAGCACGCGCTCAAGCCGGTGGCAGCTGGAAAACCTGTCGCAAGTAAGCCAGATAGGCCGGATCATCACACATGGTCTTTTCAGGAGCATCGGACACTTTCGCCACAGGCTGACCATTGCAACGCACCATCTTCATGACGATCTGCAAAGGCTCATGCCCCAGATCATTGGTCAGATTGGTCCCGATCCCGAACGACACTTTGCACCGACCGGCAAAACGCAGGGCCAGTTCAATCGCCTTGGGGATAGTCAAACCATCGGAAAACACCAAGGTCTTGGTGCGCGGATCGGTACGGTTGGCTTGATAGTGCGCCAGCAAACGCTCGCCCCAGATGAAGGGGTCGCCCGAGTCGTGACGAGCGCCATCAAACAGTTTGCAGAAATACATATCAAAATCGCGCAGGAAAGCATCCATGCCGTACACGTCCGACAAAGCGATACCCAGGTCACCACGGTACTCTTTCGCCCATACCTCCAGGGCGAACGTCTGCGAGTCCCGCAAGCGCGGACCCAGGGCCTGACAGGCCTGCAAGTACTCGTGACCCATGGTGCCCAGGGGCGTCACCCCGTACTTCATGGCCAGCCAGACATTGCTGGTACCGGCAAAATGCGGCTTCATCTGCTCGATCATGGTGGTGACCACTTCTTCGTGCCACTGCTTGGAAAAGCGGCGGCGCGTGCCATAGTCAGCCACACGAAAATCGCTTAACGCCGGATCATCCACCACCAGACGCATCTTGGATTGCAGGCGCTCGCGCCCTTCTGTCCAAGGCGGTTGCGGACATTCGTTGCGAAAGTAGACCTCGTTCACAATGGCCAGCACGGGGATCTCAAACAGAATTGTGTGCAACCAGGGGCCCTGCACCGAGATCTCGATCTCGCCGGGCACTTCGCCTGCCTGCACCTGAATGCAGCGTTCAGGCAAATGAAACAGACCCAGGAAATCCACAAAATCGCTTTTGATAAAGCGCAGGCTCCGCAAATAGTCCAGCTCGGCGTCTGAAAAACGCAACTGACACAGCGCATGAATTTCCGCCCGGATCTGGTCCAGATACTGGCTCAAATTAATATTGGGAGTACGGCATTTGTAGCGGTACTCCACGTGCGCAGCCGGGAAATGATGCAAAACAACCTGCATCATGGAAAACTTGTACAGGTCCGTATCAAGTAAAGAGGTAATGATCATCACAAACCTACCGATTTTGATTGCGCAACCATAGCACGGGCGCCCGTTCTTGCGTACCGCTATCTAGCGGAACAGCTATTGCGCCATCTCAATAAGCAAGACGCCGAATATTCGTTAAAATCGAAAGATTCGATTTAAATCCCATTTTTATCGTTCAGGCCCTGTGCGTTGTGGCGCACCCAGACACGGACCTTTCCGTGATTAACCGCCTTAGCGATACCGCAGGAGTGTTACTGAAATGACCCACGTCGTCACCGAAAACTGTATCAAGTGCAAATTCACCGACTGTGTGGATGTGTGCCCCGTCGACTGTTTTCGTGAAGGCCCGAACTTTCTGGTGATTGACCCGGACGAGTGCATCGACTGCGCCGTCTGTATTCCCGAATGCCCGGCCAATGCTATTTTTGCCGAAGAAGATGTGCCGCAGGACCAGGTTCCCTTCATTGCGCTGAACGCCGAACTCAGCCCCATTTTTGGCAGCATCAACCGCTCCAAAAAACCACTGGAGGATGCTGACGACTGGAACGGTGTGGAGAACAAACTACAGTATCTGGAGCGTTAAGCCCATCACGCTCCCTCTACCAGCCTGAGCAGGTGGCTGAGTTCATGTCCAGCCACGCTTGCGCCTAATCCCGCCTTTTGATAAAAATCTTGCTGCATTGCAGCAAGGGGAAAATCCCAAGTCCAGAGGAACGGTAAACATCGTATTGTTTCCCACAGGAAATAAGCATATACATTCCTCTGTATCAAACCTGGCAACACCAAGGCGCACTCTATGCTTTACGATCTGCACGAACTCCAGCGGGCTTTTCTGGCTCCGCTGGCCGCCTTTACCGGCACCAGCTCCCAATGGTTCTCCAATCCCTACAGTCCACTGGCCTATACCCCCCTGTCGCGCCAACTGGCGGCGGCCTCTGAACTGGTACACCGTATCGGCAAGGATTACGAAAAGCCCGCCTGGGGCCTGAGCGAAACCCAGATTGACGGCCAAGCCGTCGCCGTGCGCGAAACCGTGCGTCTGGACAAACCTTTTTGCAGACTGATCCATTTCGAGCGCAATCATCCCAAGGCCGATCAGGACCCCATCGTCTTGCTGGTAGCGCCGCTCTCCGGCCACCACGCCACCTTGCTGCGTGAGACTGTACGGGCGCTGCTGCCCGACCATCGCGTGTATGTCACCGACTGGATTGACGCACGCATGGTGCCCCGCTCCGCCGGCCCCTTTCATCTGGACGACTACGTCCTGTATGTGCAGGAGTTCATCCAGACACTGGGGCCGACTGTCCATGTCATGTCCGTCTGTCAGCCCACTGTGCCGGTACTGGCCGCGGTGTCACTGATGGCCAGCCGTCGCTCGGCTGTCATGCCCCGCAGCATGATCATGATGGGCGGTCCCATCGACACCCGTCAGTCCCCCACGGAGGTCAATCGTCTGGCCACCACCAAGTCCTACTCTTGGTTCGAGAACAATCTGATTCATCGCGTGCCGGCTAAATACCCCGGCGCGCATCGTCGTGTGTATCCCGGTTTTCTGCAGCATGCCGGTTTTGTAGCCATGAACCCGGATCGCCATGTCAGTTCCCACTACGACTTCTATCAGCATCTGATCAAGGGCGACGACGATGACGCCCAGGCGCACCGCCGTTTCTACGACGAGTACAATGCGGTGCTGGATATGCCTGCCGAGTTCTATCTGGACACCATACGCATCGTGTTCCAGGAGCACCGCCTGCCTAAAGGTCAATGGCATGTCCATGGCGAACAAGTTCGTCCTCAGGATATTGAAGGCGTGGCTCTGTTCACCATCGAAGGCGAGCTGGACGACATTTCGGGGCAGGGTCAAACCCATTCTGCCCAAGGACTATGCTCGAAAATCGCGCCTGCCCTCAAGCAACAATTTACTGCGCCCAACTGTGGCCATTACGGGATTTTCTCCGGAAGCCGCTGGCGCACGCTGATCTGTCCTAAAATCAGGGACTTCATCCGTCAGCACAACTGATTATCTGGCTTAAGCCGTTTCCAACGGGGCCGGAAGGCCCCGTTTTTGTATTCATGTCCGACACTTTGATACGGCGCATTGACGCCCTGCTTCCCCAGACCCAGTGCACCCGCTGTGGTTACGACGCCTGTCTGCCCTATGCCCAAGCCATTGCGCTTGAGGGTGAGGCCATCAATCGCTGCCCGCCTGGCGGGCAGGAAGGCGTACAGGCCCTGGCCGAGCTGCTGGGTCGTGCCCCCCTGCCTCTGGACCCGGACTGTGGGGAATTCACCGGGCCCAGCCGGGCGGTGATTATCGAAGAACACTGTATTGGTTGCACGCTTTGCATTCAGGCCTGCCCGGTAGATGCCATTATCGGCGCCAACAAACTGATGCATACCGTGCTGGCCGACCGCTGCACCGGTTGTGAGCTGTGCGTCCCTCCCTGCCCGGTAGACTGCATCAGCATGGTGCCTACCGACGAATGGAGCCAGGAGCAGGCTGCCCAGGCCCGCCAGGACACGGAGCAACGTCGCGAACGCCTGCTGGCCCGCCACAAAGAAAGCTCGGACCTGGCCGCCCGTACGCTGGCCAACAAGCCGGTACTGGCCAACCATGCCGACCAGGCCGACAAACGGGAGGCCTCCATCGCCTCTGCGCTAGCCCGCGCCCGTGCCCGGCGCGCCAGCAAAACCGCCGGTGAGACCACACCATGAATGCCGCCAAGCGCTACGAGATTTTCAGCCGTTTTCAGGCAGCCAACCCCAAACCCACCACCGAACTGGAATACGCTGACACGTTTCAACTGTTGATCGCGGTTATTTTGTCCGCGCAAGCCACAGACCGTTCGGTGAATTTGGCAACCGCCCGCTTTTTTCCGGAACATGGCACACCCGAGGGTATTCTCGCGATGGGCGAGGAAGGGCTACGCGAAGCCATCAAGACGATCGGCCTGTACAAAACCAAGGCTGCCAACGTCATCAAAACCTGCAAGATTTTGCTGGAACAACATCAAGGCCAGGTGCCCTGCGACCGCGCCGCTCTGGAAGCCCTTCCTGGCGTGGGCCGCAAAACCGCGAATGTTGTTCTGAACACTGCTTTTGGCTTGCCCACCATTGCTGTGGATACCCATATTTTCCGCGTCGCGAACCGCACAGGGATTGCACCGGGAAAAAATGTGGTGGAAGTGGAAAAAAAGCTGGAACGACTGATTCCCAAACCTTTTTTGCTGGATGCTCATCACTGGCTGATTCTGCACGGCCGTTATATCTGTGTTGCTCGCAAGCCCAAGTGTCCCCAGTGCGGGATAGCGGATCTGTGCGACTTCAAGCCCAAAACCGTTAACACTTAAGTAACAGATCAGTGGTTTGCCAACATTTGTTTACCAATCTGTGAAATAAAGCAAACCATCCTATGACAAACCCGCATGGTTTTGCGGGGCCAGGGCTCTCATACTGAAACGCATAAAGGACTCTGCCTAGCGTTTGCGAGAAATAACATCACCGCAGTCAAAGGCAAAGGACGCGTAACGGGTTCCTGCGCTGATCAGCCAACGTACAGGCCCATTTTGACGACTCACGACAAGGAGCGTTCTCATGATGCAGGCTGCCCTGGATATTGAGAATCTGTACGCTTGGCACCGAGAGTTTCCGCTCTTGCGCGGATTGAATCTACAGGTTGCCTCCGGCGAGATATGCACCGTCTTGAGCCGCAACCGGGCTGGCCGCAGCGCCATGTTACGTGCCATCGTGGGCTTGACGGACAGCCGTCGAGGCTCCATCCGCATTCAAGGCACCGAATCCATTCATCTGAGCCAACATCAGCTGGTGGATCTGGGGGTGGGCTACAGCCCTTATGAGCAAAGCATTTTTACGGGGCTAAGTTGTGAGGAAAACCTCCTGCTGCCTCCGGCTATCGGCACGACCTTGGGCGGCGGGATGTCGTTGATGCAAATTTATGAGCTGCTGCCCAGCCTGGAGCAGCGTCGGCATCATATGGCCACTCAACTATCGACGGGCGAACAAAAAATATTGGCGATTGCCCGACTGCTACGCACAGGGGTCAACCTGCTGCTACTGGACAAAGTCTCGGAAGGTCTGGCGCCGGTGCAGGCCCAGACCTTGATCAAACTCATCTGTACCCTGCGCGACGAAGGCTACACCGTCGTACTGGCCGAGCAATGCCCCCAATTCTCTGCTGCCTTCAGCGACCGCTTCTATGTATTGGAGCATGGGCAGATCGTAGAACGATTTACACGTAGCGAGCTGAGCCACAAATACGAAACCTTGCATGCCCTCCTGGGAGACTTAGACCTTTAGCCAGCGTCTTGCGCCTACATGGGGCCACCACCGCCGCTTGCCGGCCCTGCTCGCAAGTTGGCCGCCCTGCCCCAGCCATGCCCTCAGGCAAAAGCTGAAAAAAAGCACATAAGCCACGGGGTTTTTTATTTCCAGCGGTTTACCAAGTGATGCAAAAAAAACACACGAGGCTTGAATTGGCCTCAGACGATTTCCGCTTCCTTGATCTACAACAAGGTCAGGCAGTCAACTACTTCTGAAGCTTGCTTTGGATCAAGTCCGGGCCCTCTGGCCTCATGCACTCTGTAGGCTTTACACACACCTACGGAGCTCCTATGAAATCCCGCTACTTGTTTCCCGGTCTGCACCTGTCCTTGCTGGCTGCTGGGCTGGCCGCTGTTCTGTATGCCCCTCAAGGCCAAACACATGAAGCGGGTGATTTCTTGCTCAAGGGCGGCGTGACCTGGGTGTCCCCCAAATCCAACAATGGCACGGTTGCAGATGGCACCGTCAAGCTGGACGTGGGCAACAACGCCCGCCCCAGCTTCTCGCTGACCTACATGGCTACCCGCAATATTGGTGTTGAGCTGCTGGGCGCATTCCCCTTCCAGCACAATATCGACAGCAATCTGGGACGTATTGGCAAAACCAAGCACTTGCCCCCTACCCTGAGCCTGCAATATCACTTTCTGCCTGACAGCGACTTCCAACCCTATGTCGGCGTGGGCGTGAACTACACCATGTTCTTTGACACCGAATCGCGCGGTGCGCTGGCCGGTTCCGACCTGAAACTGAAAAACAGCTGGGGGTTTGCAGCCCAGGTCGGCGTGGATTACAAGCTGGACAAGAACTGGTTCCTGAATGCCGATGTGCGTTACATCAGCATCCGTCCCGACGTGCAACTGAACGGCCAGTCCATTGGCAAAGCCAAGCTGGACCCCGTGGTTGCCACCATCGGGGTCGGCTACCGCTTCTAAGCGTTCGCCTCTTCCTGCTCGCGTTTGCCCTGCCCCAAACCCAGATAGCTTTCTATCACTCGGGGATTATGAGCCAGGTCAGACGCGGGCCCTTGCAGCACCACATCGCCCGTCTCCAGAACATAACCGTAGTCAGCCACTTGCAAAGCGGCACGCGCATTTTGCTCGACCAGCAAGATGGCCACACCGGTACTACGCAGTCGGGCGATGATCATGAAGATTTCCCGCACCACACGCGGCGCCAAGCCCAGGCTGGGCTCATCGAGCATCAGGACTTTGGGTTGTGCCATCAAGGCACGTCCCACCGCCAGCATTTGTCGCTCACCGCCTGACAAGGTCCCGGCCAGCTGCGTACGACGCTCTTTCAGGCGTGGGAACAAGGTATAGACCTTATCCATGGTGTCACGCCATCCCGCTTGACGAGCCCGATACAGACGAAAGCCGCCCAGCAGAAGATTGTCCTCGACCGTCATGCTGCCAAACAATTCGCGGCGCTCGGGCACCAGGGAAATACCGGCCGCCACGCGACGCTCCACTTCCCAATGACTGATCTCCTGGCCCTCGTACTGTACCGAACCGGTGCTGCGTCCCACGCTGGGCAAAGAGCCCATCATGGAATTGAGCAAGGTGGACTTGCCCGCGCCATTGGCGCCGATCACCGTCACAATGCTACCTGCCCGCACGTCCAGGCTGGCCCCCGTCACCGCGGTGACCTTGCCGTATTGAGCGGCCAGATTGTCTACTTTAAGGATAATGTCTTTCGATTGTGCCGAACTCATAGCGCTGCTCCTGCCGAGGCGGGCTCATTGACCTGGTCCAGATCCAGGTCGTCATCAATACCACCCAGGTAGGCTTCCAGCACGGCTGGATTTTCCTGAATTTCCTTGGGCAACCCTTCGGCCAGCTTGGTGCCAAAATCCATGACAACCAGCTTGTCCGTCAAATTCATGACAAAGTCCATGTCATGCTCAACCAGCAAGATACTCATGCCTTCACTGCGTAACTGACTCAGCACTTTGGCCAGCTCCTGCTTTTCTTTGTAGCGCAGGCCGGCGGCAGGCTCGTCCAGCAGCAAAAGCAGCGGATCAGAGGCCAGGGCACGCGCAATTTCCAAAATACGCTGTTGACCCAGGGCCAGATTACCCGCCTCTTCGTACAGGTAGTCGCCCAAGCCCACCCGCTGCAGTTGCACCGCCGCTTCATGCAAAAGTTCCGCTTCACTACGACGCTCGGTATGCAGGACAGCGGACACCACGCCCACATTCCGACGCAAGTGAGCGCCCAATGCCACGTTCTCCAGAACCGTCATGGTAGGCAGCAATTGCACATGCTGGAACGTACGGCCCACACCGAGGCGGGAAATCTCGCGTGCAGGCTTGCCATCAATGCGTTGCCCCAGGAAGCTGACCTGTCCACTGGTGGCCGACAGCACGCCGGTAATCAGGTTAAAGGTCGTACTCTTGCCCGCACCGTTAGGACCGATCAGGCCCATGATCTGACCAGCATTCAAGGTGAAGCTGATGTCGTTCACGGCGACCAGACCACCGAACTCCTTGCGGATCTTGTTCACTTCTAGAACCAGCGAACCGGCCTGAGGACGCTCACGCTGAGGCAAAGCTTCGGCTTGTGGAGGAGCTGCCTGATTGCGCTTCTGTGCACCGAAGACCTGTTCCCAGACCTTGTGCAGGATGGGCCACAAACCGTCACGGGCGTACTGCAGAATAAGAACCATCAGGATACCGAAGACGATCAGCTCGAAGTTGATGTCGGTATTGAGCAGTTTAGGCAGCCAGTTCTGCAATTGATCTTTCAGGCTCAGCACCAGGGCCGAACCCAGAACAGCTCCCCAGACACTGCCTGCGCCCCCCAAGACGGCCATGAACAGGTACTCAATGCCGTAGTTCAGGCCAAAGGGGCTGGGCGATACCGCGCGCTGGTAGTGGGCATAGAGCCAACCGGATACGCAAGCCAGCAAGGCGGCATAAACGAACACAATGACCTTGTAGTTGGCCATGTTCACGCCAAAGGACTCGGCCATGCCGCTGCCATGCTTCAAAGCCCGAATGGCACGTCCAGGACGGGAATTGAGCAAGTTGCGTGTGCCCCACATGGCCAGCAAGGCAAAAGCCCAGATCAGGTAGTAAATATCCCGCCCCGAGGACAGTGAAATACCGAAGAACTCCAAAGGAGCAATACCGGAAATACCGTCGTACTGACCCAGAAACTCCAGGTTGCCAAACAGGTAGTACAAGGCCAGACCCCACGCCAAGGTACACAGGGGCAGGAAGTGGCCGGACAAGCGCAGGGTGATCGCGCCCAGAATGTAGGCCACCATCATGGTAATGGCCATGCCAATCAACAGGTTGAACCAGGGCGACCAGCCCAGGCGAGCGGTCAGATAAGCCGTGGTGTACGCGCCCAGACCCACAAACGCAGCCTGACCAAACGAAGTCAGGCCACCCACGCCCGTCAACAGTACCAGACCCAGCACGACCAAGCTGGTCAAGCCAATGTAGTTAAGCTGGGTAATCCAGAATTCGGGCGTTGCGCCCAACTGCGGCAAAATCAACAGAACCGCGATAAACAATAGCGTCAGCAAGTGTCTCATGTGATTTACTCCTCATCATCCACGTGCTTGCTACCGAAGGAGCGCCACAACAACACCGGTATCACCATGGTAAATACAATGACTTCTTTATAGGCACTGGCCCAGAAAGAGGAAAACGCTTCCAGAACCCCCAGGAACAAGGCGCCCAACAGGGTAACGGGATAACTGATCAGACCACCGAAGATCGCGGCCACAAAGCCCTTGAGACCGATCAAAAAGCCGGTGTCGTAGTAAATGGTCGTTACCGGAGCGATCAACATGCCCGAGAACGCACCGATGGCCGCCGCCAGGGTGAAGGTCAGCGAGCCGGACATGTTGGTACTGATCCCCACCAGACGGGCACCGCGACGATTGACGGCCGTGGCACGCAAAGCGCGACCATAAAGGGTCTTGCCAAAAAAACCCCACAAGGCCAGGATCAGCAACACGCAGGCCCCCATCACGAAGAAGGTCTGCGCCGACCAGCTCACCGCCCCCAGGGACACTTCACCTTCCATGAAGGGAGGCGTACGCCAGCCTTCGGGGCCAAAGAACACCAGACCCAGGCCCGTCAAGGCAAAGTGAACGGCTACCGAGGTAATCAGCAGCACCAGCACGCTGGCCTCGGCAATCGGCTGATAAACCAGTCGATACACCATCGGTCCCAGCGGGATCACAACGGCCAACGAGAACAGCACGGCCACCCACAGGGGCAACTGCGCGCTGACAATGGCAGGAGCGGCAAAATAAACCGCTACGGGAATGACGATATTGACCAGGAATTTGCGCGGCATACCGCTCAGGCTGCGGCTGCGCAAGGCAGAGAGCAGCTCCAGCAAAAACACCAGAGCACCGGCGATCAACAGCAAAATAACGGTTCCCGGCATGCGGCCATTGACCACAAAGGCCAGGGTCAAGGCGCCAAAGGTGACGAATTCACCTTGCGGGATGAAAATAACGCGGGTAACCAGGAAAACCAGAACCAGGGCAAGCCCGAGCAAGGCATAGATGGCACCATTCAATATGCCATCCTGCAACAAAATTAAAGCGATGGTGGTATCCATGTCGGACAACATCCTGTACAACAAAAAGGGCGGAGGGCTTACGCAAACGCAGGCCTGTAGCGGGAACGGGTGCCAGAACCTTCCAGCACCCGCCTCGGAAAAAACCGGCTATTGAGCCGGTTTTTGCCTGTCAGATATTACAGATCAGGCTGATAGGTCCATTTACCGTCGACCACTTTCACAATGACGTGGGCCCGTTTATCCAGACCGGCGTGGTCGGTGGCCGACATATTGAACACACCTTGGGAAGCCGCCAGTTCCTTGGTCTGCTCCAGTGCGTCACGCAGGGCGGCGCGGAACTCGGGGGTGCCGGGCTTGGCACCCGACTGCAAGGCTTGCGGAATGGCTTCGGTCACCAGCAAACCGGCATCCCACAGGTGGCCACCAAACGTGTTGATCGAGCCTGCGCCATACTTGGCCTCATATTTTTCCTTGTATTCCATGGCGGTCTTTTTAACCGGGCTGCTGTCAGGCAGCTGTTCGGCAACCAGCAAGGGACCGGCGGGCAAGATCATGTCGTTACAGTCTTTGCCGCAGACGCGCAGCACATCACTGTTGGCTGCCCCGTGGGTCTGGTAAATGATGCCGGCATAGCCACGGCCCTTGAGCTCGCGCTGGGGCAAGGCAACCGGCGTGCCCGAGCCGGCAATCAAAATGGCATCGGGCTTGGTGCCCAGCAGCTTGAGCACTTGTCCGGTCACGCTGGTGTCATTGCGACCATAGCGCTCGGCACCCAGCACCTTGATGCCTTTGGCCTGGGCGGCCTCGGTGATCACATTCAGCCAACCATCACCATAGGCGTCGTTGTAGCCGATAAACCCGAGGGTCTTGACGTTTTGCTTGACCATGGCCTCGGCCAGGGCGCCCGCCATCAACTGGTCGTTCTGAGGCGTCTTGAACACCCAGGTGCGAGCGCCTTCAACCGGCTCAACAATCTTGGCGTTGGCAGCCACACTAATCATGGGAGTCTTGGTTTCGCCGGCCACATCCACCATGGCCAAGGAACCCGGTGTCACGGATGTACCGATCACCACGTCCACTTTGTCATCGGTGATGAGCTTGCGCATATTGCGTACAGCCACCGTAGTGTCTGTGGCATCATCCAGCACAATGTATTCGACTTTCTGTCCGGCCACTTCGGTAGGCAGCAGGCTGACCGTATTGCGCTCAGGAATCCCCAGCGAGGCCGCCGGTCCTGTTGCAGCCACCGTCACCCCCACTTTGATCTGCGCGGACACCGCCACGGGCAGACTCAAAGCCAGGGCTGCAGCCAATGTCGTGAGGCGCCCAGTAGTAATGCAGTTCATCCTTTTCTCCCAATATTTGTTCATTGTTGTGGACCGGATTAACGGTCAAAAAATCGTAATACAGATAATCAACAGCACATACCAGAAACGTATCAAGTCACACGGATTTCAGATATTGGTGTTTACCTTAAATATTAAAAGTTTAAATAGTGCACTAACTAAACGGATTACTGACAGTTCAGGTGGTGCCAACAGGGGTTTTCCTGGTCAGGCAAGCGCAAGACCTTGCACTTTGGAACCCTCTGTTCCAAACACGCTCTAATTGTCGATTACTATGTAGGAATGCGCCTCCTGTAGGCATTGATCTGTTTTTCATAAGGCAGCACACGTGAAAAAAGTACATAAAACCGAGGCTGAGTGGCGCGCCCAGCTCAGCCCTGAAGAATTCTATGTCACCCGTCAGAAAGGCACCGAACGCCCTTTTACAGGCCGCTACTGGGACACCACGACGGCCGGCATCTATCGCTGCGTCGGTTGTGGCACCCCCCTGTTTGCTTCGGACACCAAGTTTGATGCCGGTTGCGGCTGGCCCAGCTACTTTACGCCCCTGAACCCGGACAATGTGCGCGAAGAACTCGACACCAGTCACGGCATGCGTCGTACCGAAGTGCTATGCAATGTCTGCGACGCGCATTTGGGCCACGTCTTTGAAGACGGCCCCCCGCCCACTGGGCTACGATACTGCATCAATTCCCTGTCCCTGACCTTTGAACCTGACGCATGAAGAAGCTTTTATTCGATCTGTTCCCGCTGGTTCTGTTCTTTCTGGCCTTTCGCTTCTCCGATATCTATGTGGCAACGGGTGTGGCCATGGCCGCCTCGATTTTGCAAATCGTATGGCTCAAGCTCACCAGCAAGGCCATCGAGACCTCGCACTGGATCAATCTGGCCGTGATTGTGGTCTTTGGAGGTGCCACCCTGTTTTTCCATAACGATGTCTTCATTCGCTGGAAACCCACGGTGCTGTACTGGATTTTCGCGCTGGTCCTGCTGGGCGGGCGCTACCTGATGCATCGCAACCTGATGCAAAAATTCATGGGCACCCATCTGGTACTGCCAGGCCATGTCTGGGACAAATTAAACCTGGTCTGGGCGAGCTTTTTCGTCGCTATGGGACTGGTCAATCTGTTCGTTGCCTTTTCGGGCCACTTTACCGAGTCCCAGTGGGTCAACTTCAAGGCTTTCGGCCTGCTTGGCTTGATGCTGGTGTTTGTCGTTGCCCAATCCTTGTGGCTGGGTCGCTACCTGCAAGACTCCTCGGACAACTCCACTCCCCCAAAATCCTGATTTCGCCATGACAGACGCACTTGCCTCCCTCATTCACGAACGGCTCCAGGCCCTGGAGCCTTCGGAGCTGGACATCATCAACGAATCCCATCTGCATGCGGGCCACGCTGGCGCACAAGGTGGTGCCAGCCACTTTCGGATCATCATCGCCTCGAAACAATTTGATGGAATTTCAACACTGGCACGACACAGACTTGTGTATGATCGCGTCCACGATCTAATGCCTTTCCCTATTCACGCATTGGCTATTCAAGCCAAACCCACCGCTTAAGGATGCTCATGAAACGTATTGCCGCATTTGCCTTGACCTGCGCCCTGGCTGCTCCCGTCTATGCACAGACGATTGCCACCGTAAACGGCAAAAACATCACGCAAAAAGACCTGGATCAGTTCGTCGCCGTTCTGGTCGAGCAAGGCGCCAAAGACTCGCCCGAGCTGCGTGAGCAGGTCAAACAGGAAATGGTCAACCGCCTGGCCGTGGTGCAAGCCGCTGAGAAGGCCGGTATCGACAAGACCAACCAAGTCCAGCAAGAGCTGGAACTGGCCCGCCAAAGCATTCTGGTCCGTGCCCTGATGGCGGATTACCTGAAGAAGAACCCCGTCACCGAAGCTGACCTGACCAAGGAATACAACACCATCAAGGCGATGGAAGAGGGTCAGCAGGAATACAAAGTACGCCACATTCTGGTCAAGGACGAAGCCGCTGCCAAGGACTTGCTGGCCAAGATCAAGTCCAAGAAAATCAGCTTTGCGGACGCTGCTAAAAAAGACTCCATTGATACCGGTAGCGGCCAGCAAGGCGGTGATCTGGGCTGGGCACCAAGCTCCACCTACGTGCCCGAGTTTGCCCAGGCTGTAGAAAAAATGAAGAAAGGCGAACTGAGCGCAGCCCCCGTGCAGTCTCAGTTTGGCTGGCATATCATTCAGGTGGACGATGCCCGTCCCGTGACCTTCCCGGCGATGGCGGAAGTCAAGCCTCAGCTGGAAGAGATGATGCGTCAGCGCAAGCTGGCCGAATACCAGCAAAAAATCCTGAAAGAAGCCAACATCAAGTAATGGCCTCAACCACCGCTTTGTCTGCTCGATAAAGCGGCTGTCAGGAAAAACAACGATGGCGCCTCCAGGGCGCCATCGTTGTTATTGATCACAGCGAGGCTCACGCGCTTTTTCAGACTTGTAGTCCAGGCTCGCTTGCCCTGGGCTGATCACCGCCAGCTTGAAACAAGGAGTAAGGCATCACGAGGCCTACCTGCGTTTGCCCCGACCCTAGTCCCCAGCCAGTAAAGCCAGGAACTGAGCCTCGTCCAGAATGGTCACGCCCAATTCCTGTGCCTTGGTGAGCTTGGAGCCAGCCTCGGCACCGGCCAGGACAAAGGCGGTCTTTTTGGAGACCGATCCACTGGCCTTGCCGCCGGCCTCCAAGACGCGGCGTGTCGCCTCATCACGGCTCATGCTGGGCAATGTGCCCGTGATGACAACCGTTTTGCCCGCCAAGGGCAAATTGGCACTATTTGCGCGAGCCTGCGCCTGTTGGGGGCTCACTCCCGCTGCCAGCAAGGCGTCCAGCGCCTCACGATTATGCGGCTCCTGAAAAAAATGCCGTACAGAAGCAGCTACGACAGGGCCAACTTCATTGACCTGCAACAGCGCCTCTTCATCGGCCTGCTCCAAGGCCTGCAAGGTGCCAAAATGCTGGGCCAGGTCTCGGGCCGTCGTCTCCCCAACATGGCGGATACCCAAGGCGTAAATCAGACGATTCAAGGCTGGCTCACGCACCTTGTTGATCGCTTCAATCAGATTCTCGGCAGACTTGCGTCCCATACGCTCGAGCAGGACAAGCTTTTCGACCTTCAATTTGAAAATATCGGCCAAGGTATGGACCAGTCCGGTTTCCACCAACTGATCCACCAGTTTTTCCCCCAGGCCTTCAATATCCAGAGCTTTGCGACTGGCCGCGTGAATCAGGGTCTGCTTGCGTTGAGCGGGGCAAATCAGGCCGCCTGTGCAACGCCAGGCAGACTCACCCTCCAGCCGCTCCAGGGCGGAATGGCATGCCGGACACTCCTTGACCATTTCAAACGGCACACTGTCTTGCGGACGCTGTTCCAGCACCACAGCGACGACCTCCGGAATCACGTCACCGGCTCGGCGTACCACGACCGTATCGCCAGCGCGCACATCTTTGCGACGCACCTCATCTTCGTTATGCAAGGTGGCATTGGTCACCGTAACCCCGCCCACGAAAACCGGTTTCAAACGCGCCACAGGAGTCACCACCCCGGTGCGGCCGACCTGAAACTCAATATTTTCCACGCGCGTCATTTCTTCTTGCGCAGGGAACTTATGAGCGACGGCAAAGCGCGGGGCGCGCGCCACATAACCCAGTACGCGCTGCGCGGCCAGGGAATTGACTTTATAAACCACACCATCAATTTCAAAGGGCAGGCCGGAGCGACGCTCCTGAGTCTGGGTATAAAAATCCAGCAGGCCCTGTACCCCCTTCACAAGCTTACGATCGCGACTCAGGGGCAAGCCCAGACTCTCGAGCCAGTCCATCATGCCTGACTGGGTATCACGAGGCAGCCCGTCTCCCGTCACGTCCGCAAACAAGGTATTTTGCGGCTGATTCGTAAGTGGCAGGGGGCTGATTTCACCCCATCCATAGGCAAAAAAACGCAAAGGCCGTTTCGCCGTGACTTTGGGGTCCAATTGGCGCAGGCTGCCTGCCGCGGCATTGCGCGGGTTGACAAAGACTTTCTCGCCACGCTTGAGCTGACTCTCGTTCAGACGTTCAAAGTCCGCCCGGTTCATCAGGACTTCACCACGCACTTCCAGCACGGCCGGCAATTGCGCAGCATCGCCACGCAAACGCAAGGGAATGGATTTGACGGTGCGAATATTGCTGGTGACGTCCTCGCCTGTGGTGCCATCACCCCGCGTCGATGCCTGCACCAACAAGCCTTGCTCATAGCGCAGACTGATCGCCAGGCCATCAAATTTGTATTCCGCCAGATAATCAACCCGACGATCCAGGCCCACCATACCAGCCTCGACAAGCGTGTCGGCAACCCGTTTATCAAATGCCTGGACTTCCTCATCCTCAAAGGCGTTGCCTAAAGAGAGCATGGGAACGGCATGCTGGACCGTCGCAAAGCCATCCAAGGGAGCCGCGCCCACGCGCTGCGTGGGAGAATCGGGGGTAATCCACTCCGGGTGCGCGGCCTCCAGCGCCAGCAGCTCGTTCATCAGTGCGTCATATTGCGCATCCGAAATGCTGGGCGCATCCTGAATGTAATAGGCCCAGTTATGCTGGGCCAGTTCTTCACGTAACTGCTGTACTCGCTTCAAACTCACGAAAAAATCCTGCCTGTACGTTCCTGACCTGCTGTGAAGCCTGCTTGCTCCAGACGCTCGTACAAGGTACGTAGTTGTTCATCAATATTCTGATCCGTGCTCTCGGGCAAGGGGCGGCCCTGGTCATCGAGCACCACACCATCCAAACGGCTGGCCAGATCGCGGGCCACGGTTGCCATTCTGCTGAAGGCGTGATCGTCCGCCGGGCTGTTGGGCAAATCCAGCAGCAGGTCGATGCGCTCGATGCTGGCGGACTGAATATCCTTGGGCTGGGCGCCGTCAAACATGGCCGTGAACCGGGGCTGGCCGGAATCGGCCAGCCAGGCCAGCTGCTGGCCAAACGGCAAGAAGCCCGCGTCCTTGACCATTTGAATGACGGACGAGGCCGGCAGGGGCCCAGGCAAACGCACCGACACGCCGACCAGCGCGTCCAGATCGGCGCAGGTATTGTCCAGGGCGGCCGCACGACGCAGCACCTCATCCTGCTCAGGACCCTCTACCGAGCCGTCAAACTGTTGCGCCAGACCCTGCGCAGCCATCCAGACCTGCGACCACTCAATGGCCGACAAGGGGCCGCTGCGATTGGCCAGCAAAACGGCAATCTGCATGCTGGCGTAGGATTCGCCCGCACGCAAACGGGCACGGTGCCCTCCCCCTTCGCATTCGGCAAAATAACGCACTGGTTTGGCGCCAGTACGCGACACAGCCTGTAGGGCCTGGGCCAAATCCTGGGCATCCACGGGCTGACTGAAACTGATGTCAATCACGGCCTCAGTGGTGCAGTCCACTTCGGACGGATCATGGTCCCCCTCGGTAGAGGCAGGATCACTGCCACGTCCCATGCTGGGCTCGCGCCGCTCCAATTCGCTGAGCTGGCTCATCAGAGGATCGGTGTCCCCGTCCGGGAATTGGCTTTGCATCTGCTGGCGCACCCGGCGGTCTTGCCACCAGTTAAAGACCACCACGAGCAAGATGAGCAAAATGCCCAATAAAATCAGTGCGATTTGCAAATCACTCATTGTCAGTTCCGTCGAATCAACACTACCGGATTAAAAAAAACAGGCTTACACATTGCTCATTTGCATGGCCGCGTCCACATCCACCGCCACGATACGGGACACACCTTGTTCTTGCATGGTGACACCAATCAGTTGTTTTGCCATCTGCATGGCAATTTTATTGTGAGAAATAAACAAAAACTGAGTTTGGTCACTCATACTGGCCACCAGATTGGCATAGCGTTCCGTATTGGCATCGTCCAGCGGCGCATCCACTTCGTCCAGCAAGCAAAATGGCGCGGGATTCAGTTTAAAGAAGGCAAAAACCAAGGCCGTCGCGGTCAATGCCTTTTCACCGCCAGAGAGCAAATGAATCGTGCTATTGCGTTTGCCCGGTGGCTGCGCCATCACTTGGACCCCCGCTTCCAGCACTTCGTCGCCCACCATCGTCAGTTTAGCCTCTCCACCACCAAATAGCCGTGGGAAAAGCTCGCCAAAGTGCTGATTAACGATGTTGAATGTTTCCATGAGCAACTGGCGCGTCTCGCGATCGATCTTGCGTATGGCGTCCTCCAGCGTCTCGATGGCATCACTCAGATCCTTGTGCTGCGCATCCAGGTAGGTCTTGCGTTCCTGGGCAGTGGTCAGCTCTTCAAGGGCGGCCAGGTTGACCGGCCCCAGGCTTTCAATCTGGCGTGAAATACGTTGCACTTCCGACTGCAGCCAGCCCACGCGTTGCCATTCTGGTGTTTTTTCCTGTAACAAGCTCCAGAGCTCGGAACGATTTACCTTTCGGCTGTCCAGTTGTTCTGCAAACTGCTCGACCGCCAGGCGCGAGGCTTGTTCCTGCAACTGCAATTCGGTGACCTGCTCACGCAAGGGGCCCAGATTCTTTTCGTGCTCGGCACGGGCCTGCTCATGTTCTCGTAATTGAGCAGCCAGCGTATCGAGCTGGATTTTTGCCAGTCGAACCGCCTCTTCACGCTCGGCGCGCAATTCCAGCGCGTCCTGCAACCCGGCTTGTGCGGCAGAAGCATCCAGATCCAGCAGCTCGCCTTGCAAGCCCTCCAACTGACCGACAGTGCGCTGCGCCTGCTCCTGCGCCAGGGCCAGATTGCGCTCCAACTCGGCCATACGCTGCACCAAGGCGCGCTCGGCAAACCGGGCGTCCTGTACCGCGCGTTCACGCTCATGCACCGTACGCCGGGCCTGCTCGGCCAGCTCCGCGCCCTGTTCGCCATCCATCTGCGCCTGGGCAAACGCCCCCTGATGCTCGGCCAGTTCTTCGTCCAAGGCTTCAAAACGGGCCTCGAATTCCTCACGGTTCGCCTGCAGCTCTTCACGCTGTACCGCCAACTCCTCCAGCTCCTCGTTGATTCGAGAACCTCGCTCCTGCGATTGCTGAGCTTGTTGCGCCAGCTTGGAATACTCCAGTTGCACATCGTGCATGCGGGCCGTCAGCTCACCGACACGGGCCCGGGCGGGAACCAAACCATTGCGAACCTGCTGCAAAGCCATTTCGGCCTGGGTGCTGGCATGCCCAAGCTCATCCACAATCAGTTGGGCACCACGCAGCTCACGCTCCAGATGAGCAATCTCCTGCTGGCGCGCCAACATACCCGCCTGCTCAGAGTCGGGGGCATAAAAGCGAATACTGTAGCGATCCACCACATGACCATCCCGCACCACGATGGCCATTTGATCCGTCAATTGCTCACGCAAGCTCAAGGCCTGCTTCAAATCTGGGCAGACATAAATCTGCTGTAACCAGTTGTCCAGCAAACTGCGTAAACCGCCGTCCTGCTGTCGCAAAACCGAGCTCAACAAGGGCAGGTCCAAGCCCGCCTTGCCTGACACCCCCGCCTCAGGCAACTGATAAAAACTTAAACGGGCCGGAGGGGCATCACTGGCAAACGCTGCGGTCATATCCAGCCGACGCAGCTCCAACGCCGTCATGCGCTCGCGCAGGACCGATTCCAGCGCCGTTTCCCAACCTTTTTCCACGTCCAGGCTTTGCCAGAGCCGCTTCATGCTCTCCAGCCCATGCTTGGCCAGCCAGGGCTCCAACGTTCCCTTGCGAGCCACATCCTCCTGCAGACGGCTCAGGGCCAGATGGCGTGCCTCCAGACGAGCCATATCCTGCCCGCCTTGCAAGGCCTGTTGCTGGGCTTGCTTGCGCTCTTCTTCGAGCCGGGGCAACTGAGCCTCCAGATGCTGCATGTGTTCCTGGGCCTGCTGCAGCTGGCTCTGCAGCATGTTCAGATCACCTTGCAAACGCTCCAGATTGTCCGGGTCCGGGGCATTGAGTTCGCACAGCTCTTGCCTGAGGCGTTCCTGACGCTGCTCCAGCCCCTGAATCTGCCGGTCGGCATCGCGTTGGGATTGTGCCGCCAGCGCCAGGTTTTGTTCCAGACGAGCCAGGACCATACGCATTTCGTCACGACGCTGAGCCTGCTCGCGTACATGCTGCTCCAGTTCGGGCAAGGCGGCTTGAGCCTCTTCCAGCAGAATCTGCAGCTCTTCCAGCTTTACCGCTGCTTCTTCGCGCTGCTGCTCGCTGTTTTCCAACTCCTGCTGACAGTGCTCCTGCTGCTCGATCCAGTCATGCTGCTGTTGCTCCAGCTGTTCACGACGTTGAGCCATGCGGCTGCGCGAATCGAGCACATGACGGATTTCCGCCTCCAGGCTGGACACTTGGGAACCCGCTTCGTAAAGCTGGCTTTGCGCCAGATGCAAGGCGTCGCCCGCCTGCAAATGAGCCTGTCGTTGCGACTCCAGGGTCGCTTCGGCATGGCGCAAACCGGCAATGGATTGTTCCAACTTGGTCTGAGCCTGCTCAATGGCCAGAAATCGGGCTTTCTGATCGCTCTGCGCGTTGGACTCTTTCAAGAGCCACAATACATTTTGCTTGAGTTCACCGTCTTGCTGCAGATCGCGATATTGACGGGCCACTTCCGCCTGGGCCTGCAGTTTTTCCAACTGCGCATCCAGCTCCCGCTGAATATCCTCAACACGCAGCAGATTTTCACGAGTGTCGCGCAAACGGCTTTCCGTTTCGCGACGGCGCTCCTTGTAGCGCGACACGCCCGCCGCTTCTTCCAGAAATACACGCAGCTCTTCGGGCTTGGCTTCAATCAGGCGGTTAATCATCCCCTGCCCAATGATCGCGTAACCCCGCGCGCCCAGTCCAGTACCCAAAAAGATGTCATGAATGTCACGCCGGCGAACGGCTTGATTATTCAAAAAATAGCTGCTGGTGCCGTCCCGGCTCAGAACACGCCGTACCGAGATTTCGGCATAGGTGCTCCACTGGCCCGAGGCGCGCCCTTCGGAATTATCGAAAACCAGCTCAACCGAAGCTCGCCCAGCCGGTTTGCGTTGCGAGGAGCCATTGAAAATCACGTCCTGCATGGACTCGCCACGCAGTTCTGACGCTTTGCTCTCGCCCAGCACCCAACGCACCGCGTCGATGATATTGGATTTTCCACAGCCGTTGGGCCCGACCACCCCGACCAACTGACTGGGAGTTGGAATGGAAGTCGGGTCCACAAAGGATTTGAAACCGGCTAGTTTGATCTGGGTTAAACGCACAGGGTAGAAATCAGCTCAGAAAAGACCACTTTTGAACAAGCGCACAGGCGCATTTCGATCTGCCTGGCATTGCGAGTCGTATGATACCGCAGCACCTGCCGCCCACAGCAAAGACACGGAAAAAACAAATGAAAACCACCGCAGGATCAGCGAGGTGATAAGGCAGTAAACTAATTGCTGCCGTCAAGACCGGTTTACCCTGCCCGCTCAAGCAGCCAGACGCTGCAGGCCGAGCTCTTACAATGGCGCTTTGCCCGTATCGGCCCGGTCTGAAAATTCGAGCATAGAGACAGGCGCAATGAATTTTCTAATACCACTGCCCCCGCAGTCCCTGTTATTCTTGCTCCCCATCTCTGTTCGTAAATTTCGCACCGGCTCAGGCTTTGTCAAGAAACTCAGGGCGAGCAGCCCACGGCAAGCTTGTTCTGTCTGATACCTGGCTTTGATTCGTGCCCGTGGTCCGGCGACCGCAGTTTGGCGCACACGCATTCGGGATGTATTTTGAATAAAGGATTTTATCTGGTCATGGCCGCGCAGGCATTGTCGTCAGTTGCCGACAATGCCTTGTTGATTGCCGCCATCGCCCTGATCGCAGACCTTCACGGGCCAATCTGGATGGTCCCCATGATGAAATGGTGGTTTGCGCTGTCCTATGTGCTATTGGCCGCGTTTGTGGGAGCCTTTGCCGACTCGTATCCCAAAGGCCGGGTCATGTTCGCCACCAACGCCATCAAGCTGATAGGGTGCATGCTGATGTTCTGCCATCAGTACTTTGGAATGAGCGACTCCCAGCAACTGGTGCTGGTCTTTGTGTCCTACACCCTGGTTGGCGTGGGAGCGGCCGCCTACTCACCAGCCAAGTATGGCATCGTGACCGAAATGCTCAAGCCTGAACAACTGGTCAAAGGCAACAGCTGGATCGAAGGCCTGACAGTCCTATCCATTATCGCAGGCACCGTACTAGGCGGCATCCTGATCAATCCTTCCATTGCAGGCGCCCTGGCCGAACACCCGTTGATTGCCTCCCTGGCGCAGACTCGTGCCGAAGTTGCCATCCTGCTTATTTCCCTGATTTACCTGGCGGCAGCCCTGTGCAATTTGCTCATTCCCCGCACCAATATCCACTATCCACCACAACAGAAAAATCCCGTCCTGCTGCTCAAGGAATTTCGTACCTATGTACAAATTCTGTGGCGTGACAAGCTGGGCCAGATTTCGCTGGCGGTCACCACCTTGTTCTGGGGCGCTGGCGCAACCTTGCAATTCATTGTGATCGAGTGGGGGGCACAGCATCTGGGCTACCGCCTGGATCAGGCTTCGGTTCTGATGGGGGTGGCGGCATTGGGAACCGTCTTTGGCGCGATTTTTGCCGCTCGGGTTCCCTTGAAAAAATCGCTGGCAGTCCTGCCCGTGGGCGTGGCGATGGGCTTTGTCGTGTTGCTTATGCCGCTGGTCCACGAAAAATGGGCTGTCTATACCCTGCTGATGGCTATTGGCGGTCTATCGGGCTTTTTCGTGGTACCCATGAATGCGCTGTTGCAACATCGTGGTCACGTCATGCTCTCGGCAGGCCACTCGATTGCGGTCCAGAATTTCAACGAACAGCTCAATATTCTGTTCATGCTGGCGCTATACAGCCTGCTGCTATGGCTGCGCTTGCCGATCAATTACATCATTGTGTTTTTTGGCCTGCTGGTGGCATCCCTGATGACCGTCTTTATCATGTGGAAAAACGCTAATCTGCGTGAACATCCTGAGCTGGAAGCCTGCATTGGACAGGAAGGTCATGGCCAAGCCCTGACGGCAAAATAAAGAGGTACAGGCAGAGCGCCCTGGGCCTGCCGCTGCGTGGCGGCGACCCGCTCAGGGCTGAGCCTGCAACTGCCGTAACAAGGACAGATCCCGCCAGGCGTTGGCCTTGTGCTGCGGGCGCAGCAAGAGCGAAGCAGGATGGTAAGTCACCACCAAAGGCACGCTACGGCCCAGCGTGTCGGTGTAACTCAGGACCTGACCGCGCAAAGTTTCCAGATCCTGCTCGCAACCACTAAGCGCCATTGCGGCCACATGACCGACCGCCAGCAAACGTCGCGGCTGCACCAGACGAATCTGCGCATCCAGAAAGGCCCGACATGCAGCCAGCTCCTCCGGGGCGGGAGGACGATTTCCCAGTGGGCGGCACTTGACCAAATGCGCTTTATAAATCGAGGCGTTAGGAATGGCGCTGTTGAGCATGGCCTGCAACAACAGCCCTGCCTTGCCATCAAAAGGCTGTGCGCTACGATCATCGCTGGTCCCTGGTGCTTCGCCCACAATCATCCAGTCGGGTTCGGCCACCAGCTCTGACCCAAAGACGACCTGCGCACGACCAGTATGCAGGCCACACTCCTGGCATGCCTGTGCCTGCTCCAACAAGCTGGCCATATCCCGCGCCTTCTCGGGCTGAATCAGCACGGCAGGGCGCTGAACCACCTCTTCGACTGGCACGGGAGCCGCTGGTCGGGCCCCCGATTTACGCAATACCGCCAAAGCCTGATCACGCGCTGACAGCGCATCGCTGGCTGCGCCGGAAACAGCGGCCACCGGCACAGGGCGGTCAGCAGGTGGAACCGCCCGCTCAAGTGCGGGGGCCGCAGCCGACGTCCCGACTGGCGGCGCAGGTGCCAGCGCTTGAACGGCAGGCTGGGCCTGGGGCAAACGGGCCAGAAAGGCGCGCTCCAGCCCCAGCTCCAACAGCCAGCTACGCTGTAAGGGGGAGATAGGCTGAAAGTCGATCATGCCTCTGCCTTATCGGCCAGGCTCAAGCTCATCAAGACCGCGTCTTCCCGCACGCCTTCTTTGAAAGGGTAATAGTTTTTACGCACGCCATCGGGCTTGAAACCATACTTCTCATACAAACCGATTGCTGCTGCATTTGAGGCCCGCACTTCCAGAACGAGCCGCTCCACTGCGCACTGTCGTGCCCATTGGAGACCGTCATCGAGCAACTGGCGCGCCAGACCTTGCCGCCGCTGCTCAGGAGCGACCCCGATCAGCAACAGCTCGATCATGTCCGGGGCCTGCAGCCAAATAGCATAGCCCTGTACCTGCCCCTGCTTATGGATAATCCGGCAGCAATACGCTGTGTTACCCAAGGCATCCGTCACGTTGCCCGCCGTCCAGGGGTGGCTTTCCACGCGCCGTTCTATATCCAGCACGGCCGACACATGCCCGGGCTGCATGGCTTCAATTTGCCAGGGCTGATCCAAAGCGGCCGGGTTGCCGCCCAAGCCCTGCTCGCGCTCCGAAATGGTGTAGGCGACTTTTTCGCGCACATACAACGGCATGGCCATATCAGGAGCAATACCCTTCCCCTGGTCCAGATCATGCAAGGCCAGGCGTGCAACACTGGCGCTTGTCGCGCGCCATGCCGGCCCGACCTGCCAATCGTGCGCCCGTACAGCCGATGTCAGATCGGGGAACTGCTGCAAGGCATCTCCCACCACCAGAATCTGCTGGTGTCTCGCAATCACGCCCTCGGCCTGCAAACGGGCAATCCAATCAGTAAGCTGGGCGGCATCCAGCAACACCGGGCTTTGCTGCACAGTCCAGGCCGTCTGAGCCGACCAACTGTAGACGGCTGCATACACCTCCTGCATGCGCGCATCCTGCGCCACCACATAGGCTGTATTTTCGACCGGTGAACCACTGGCGGCCGCCGCCAGGAGAGAAGACACGGGCAAGACGGGCAGACCCAGCGCAAAGGCCATGCCCTGAGCGACGCCGCAAGCCACGCGCAGACCGGTAAAACCGCCCGGACCCTGCCCGAACGCAATGGCACTTAAGGCCTGCCGGTCAAGGCCGGCCTGCTCCAGCAACTGCTCGGCCATCGGCAAAAGCCGTTCAGCATGATCACCACTGCCCTCGTGGCTCAGCCCCACAAGCGAGATACCCGCAGGTGTGCGAGACAACAAGGTCAGTTCACAGAGATTGGAGGAAGTCTCCAGGGCAAGAATATGTGCATCCATCACGCTATTTTAGTTTAAGCGGACTGAAAATAGGCGGCTCTGAATACACGGGCAAGGACAAAGCCCGGTTCGAAGCAGTCCGGGACAACTTGTTTGGCGGACGGGCGTTTTATAGACCAGAGCCAAAACGACCAATGAGACTATTTGCTGCCGTACAATCTCGCCGAAGAATGTGCCAAACCTGCCACAAGGCGCATAAATAGTACAAAACACTTAATGTGTAATATTTTTCTACACCCCCCTATACGCGCTTTCTGATGCCTGTTACATTTTCGCTATGAATACGCCGACCCCCCCCCTCACCCGCAAAATCCTTGTCGTTGACGACGATCCACGCTTGCGCGATTTGTTGCGCCGCTATCTGTCTGAACAAGGGTTCAACGTCTTCGTTGCCGAAGACGGTAAAGAAATGGCCAAACTCTGGCAACGCGAGCATTTCGATCTGCTGGTATTGGATCTGATGCTGCCCGGCGAAGATGGCCTGTCCATCTGTCGTCGGCTGCGCGGCGGACACGACAATACTCCAATCATCATGCTCACGGCCAAGGCCGAGGAAATCGACCGCATCGTGGGCCTGGAGATGGGTGCTGATGACTACCTCATCAAACCGTTCAACCCCCGCGAATTGCTGGCCCGTGTCAACGCTATCTTGCGACGCCGTGGTACCGAGGAACACCCCGGCGCACCTAGTCAGGAAAATGAATCGATCGAGTTCGGCCCGTATGTGCTGAACCTGTCCACACGCACACTGACCCGCAACAACGAAGTTGTCCCGATCACCACGGGCGAGTTCTCGGTGCTAAAGGTGTTTGCCCGCCATCCCAAGATCCCCCTGTCACGCGACAAACTGATGGAGCTGGCTCGTGGTCGCGAATATGAAGCCTTTGACCGCAGCCTTGACGTGCAGATTTCGCGTCTGCGCAAGCTGATCGAACCCAATGCCTCCAAACCCGTGTTTATCCAAACGGTGTGGGGCCTGGGCTACGTGTTCGTTCCAGACGGCGGTAACTGACCTTGTCTTCCGGTCAGCAAGAGGGGCGGCCCACCACGGCCGCCCAACGCCGAGCAAGAAAAAACTCGAGTATCCGGCTAGGTTTATTCAGCCGGTCTTTTTTATTGCTTGCCGCGTTAATGCTCGTCAGCCTGGGTGCCTGGCTGCAAGTATTCTTCAGTATGGAAGAAGGACCGCGTGCTGCCCAAATGGCGCAGCGCGTGGCATCCATTGTCAGCATCACCCGCTCGGCTCTGGTGTACGCGCCCCCGGCGGTACGCCCCGCCCTGCTGCTGGATCTGGCCACCAAGGAAAGTCTGCGCGTCCAGCCACGCGAGAACACCGACGAACTTGAACCCTTGCCACGCTCCAATTACTGGCAGCACGTCTCTACCGAAGTGCGTGGCGCACTGGGCAGCCAGACCCTGATCATGTGGTCGGTCAACAGCGTGCCAGGCATCTGGGTTTCCTTTGATATCAATGAAGACCAGTATTGGCTGGTTTTTGACCGCGAACAGTTAAGCCTGACTGCCGGCGTGGAGTGGCTAGGCTGGGGTGCCACCGCCCTGTTGCTGGCCTTGATCGGTGCCGCTGTCAGTGTGCGTTTCGTGAACCGGCCTTTGGCCCAGTTGGCCAAGGTGGCCCAGCAACTGGCCCGTGGCGAGACTCCCAGCACGCTTCCTGAAAAAGGTCCAGTTGAAATCCGCGACATGAATATCGCGTTTAACCGCATGGCTCGGGACATCCGCCAGACAGAGGCGGATAGGGAAATCATGCTGGCCGGTATTTCGCACGACTTGCGCACACCGCTGGCGCGCATGCGTCTGGAAATTGAATTAAGCCAGGTATCGGACGAAACACGCGCCGCCATTGACGAGGACCTGGCCCAGATCGACCACAGTATTGGTCAATTGATGGAATATGCCCGTCCCGCTACGGCTGTCCCTGAACATGGCATTGATGTTTCGGCCGTGCTCAATGACGTCTACGAACGCGAGCGCACGCATACCGAATCGCTGGGTGGGATTTTGACGGCCTCCGTCGAACCCAATCTGTATGCCCGCATCAGCGCCCACGACCTGAAACGTATCGTCTCCAACCTGATCGAAAACGCCCGTCGTTACGGACGCAGTCCCGAAGATGACCGGGCACGCATTGAGCTGTCTGCCCATCAGCACGGCAATATTCTGGTCATTGCCGTCAAGGATCAGGGCGCCGGTATTGCCAAAGGCGACATCCAGCGCCTGCTACGGCCCTTCTCCCGGGGTGTATCCGCGCGTACGGGGGTCAGTGGTGCCGGTTTGGGTTTGGCGATTGTGGAACGTCTCTTGGGCCAGGTAGGTGGGCACTTTGAGCTTATCAGCGCCCCCTCTGAAGGCCTGACAGCCCGCATTCAATTGCCCCGCATCCGCGCCAGTCGTAATGCACCAGGAACACAAGGCGATAAAGACACCAAAAACGCCTGAACCCACCGGGCCTTGGGTTGAAGGCCGCCTGCTTTTTGCCCAAGGCTTTCTTCAACCCTAGGTCCGATCAGGCTCGATACAGCAAGGCGACTGAAGTCACCGCGATCCCTTCCTGGCGCCCCACAAAGCCAATGGCCTCGTTTGTTTTACCCTTGATATTCACACTGCCGGGTTCCAGTTGCAGATCGGCCTCGATATTGGCCACCATCGCCGCAGCATGGGGAGCGATCTTGGGTTTTTGCGCATGAATCGTGGCATCCACATTCCCTACCAACCAGCCCGCAGCACGTACCTGTTCATAAGCATGACGCAGCAGCACGCGGCTATCGGCACCCTTGTATTTCGGATCGGTGTCGGGGAAATGGCGGCCAATATCCCCCAGGCCCGCAGCACCCAGGATGGCATCGGTAATGGCATGCAGCAAGGCATCGGCATCCGAATGCCCCATCAAGCCATGCGTATGCGGGATGGTGACACCGCCCAGAATCAAGGGTCGGCCTTCGCACAGCACATGCACATCAAAACCTTGTCCTACGCGAATCGGCATGCTCATAACCATTTCTCCATCAGTTCAAAATCTTCAGGCCAGGTGACTTTAAAATTCCGCGCCGAACCCAAGATTAATAAGGGTCGGCTACCCGCCAATTCCATGGCGCTGGCTTCATCCGTCACCGCAAAACCCTGTTCTTTAGCCACCAGCAAGGCCTCACGCAAGGCGTGGGCGGGAAACAGCTGGGGAGTCTGCGCTAGCCACAGCCCGTCCCTGTCCACCGTTTCCTGTACCGCGACCGGCTCGGTGGGGGTTGCGCGCTTGACCGTATCAGCAACGGGTAAAGCCAGCAAACCACCGCGTCGCGCTTGCAAGCAGGTATCAATCAGGCGCGCCAGGACTTGCTTGGGCAAACCGGGGCGCGCAGCATCATGAACCAGAACCCAGGCTTGCTCGTCCTTATCCAGGCTCTGCAAGGTATTGAGCACCGTTTCAGCCCGCGTTTGCCCACCACAAGGCAGACAGACCGTGCGCGGCAAATCTTGCAGTGCGTCGGCGGCCCAGATGTCACCGGGGGCCACAGCCACCCGCACCTGGCTGATACGTTCATCGGCCAGCAAAGCCTGTACCGAGCGGCGCAACATGGGCTGCCCGCCCAGCAAACGGTATTGCTTGGGCAAGCCTTGTGCCTTCGTGGCAGAATCCAGGGCGCGCGAGCCGATGCCGGCAGCTGGAACAATTGCAATCAAGGTAGTCTTCATAGGTGGGTGATTTTATAATGACAATCCTGATGGAAACCGAAAAACAGCACTCCCTGTCCCTGCCCAGCACCCAAGATGTGCTGGCTGCCCTACGTCCTGGTCAACGCTACACGCAACCCATGCCTCCGGGCTCCGGGGATGCCTGCCTGATTGCCGACCTGGCCCGCCAGCATAAGGCGCCTATTCTGGTGCTTTGCGCCGACCCCTTGACTGCCCAAAGGCTGGCCGAGGAAATCCTGTTGTTTGGCCCCGCCCTGCGCGTGCGCCAGTTGCCGGACTGGGAAACGCTGCCCTACGATAGCTTCTCCCCTCATCAGGACCTGATCTCAGAGCGCCTGCGCACCTTGCATGCCTTGACCATGCACGAAGTCGATGTACTGACCGTCCCGGTCACAACCGCCCTGTATCGGCTGGCGCCACCTTCTTTTCTGGCGGCCTATACCTTTTCCTTCCGTCAGGGTGATGAACTGGATGAAGCGCAGCTACGCGCCCAGTTGATGCTGGCCAATTACACGCACATGACCCAAGTCAGTGCCCCGGGCGAATTCAGCATCCGCGGCGGTCTGATTGACCTGTTTCCAATGGGTTCCGTGCTGCCCTACCGTCTGGACCTGTTCGACAACGAGATCGAAAGCATACGCAGCTTTGATATCGATACCCAGCGCAGCCTCTATCCGGTCAAGGAAATTCAGCTATTACCCGGTCGCGAGTTCCCCATGGACGAAGAAGCGCGCACCCAGTTTCGGGCCCGTTTCCGCGAGTTCTTTGAGGGTGATCCGTCGCGCGCCCTGCCCTATAAGGACGTAGGCAACGGCATTGCCTTTGCGGGCATTGAATACTACCTGCCGCTGTTCTTTGAAGAAACGGCGACCTTGATGGACTACGTGCCAGAAGGCAGCCTGGTGATCACGCACGGGGACGCGCAAAACGCCATCGCCCGATTCCAAAGTGATACGCACAGCCGCTTCTCGTTCCTGAAGAACGACCGTGAACGCCCGATCCTGCCACCTGAAAGCCTGTTTCTGTCCGATGAGCAGTTTTTCAATGGCATCAAGCCTTTCTGCCGTCTGAGCCTGAGTGCTCAGGCCGACAATCAGCCGATTGCTCACCCGGACTTTGAAGCCTTGCCCGTCGTGGCGGTCAACCGACGGGATAAAGACCCGCTGGCCCAACTGCGGCAAGAAGTCCTGGACCCGAGAAATCGCACCGTCTTGTGCGCCGACTCGGCTGGCCGGCGGGAAACACTGCTGCAAATGCTGCGCGAGCACAATCTGACGCCCGCGTCAGACTGCCAGAACCTGACGGATTTTCTGCAGTCAGACGCGGCTTTTGCCTTGGTCGTTGCGCCCTTGTCTCGCGGCTTTGCCCTGATTCATGACAATCTGAGCCTGCTCACCGAAAATGATCTCTACCCTACCCAGACACGCACGCAAAGCAGCCGCCGCCGCAACGAACGCAGCAGCGATGTCGAGGCCATGGTGCGGGACTTGTCCGAGCTGCGTGAAGGTGACCCGGTAGTCCATGCCGAGCATGGCATTGGCCGCTATTGCGGCCTGAAAGAAATGGATTTGGGTGAAGGCCCGGTCGAGTTTCTGCATCTGGAGTACGCCAAAGGCAGCACACTTTATGTTCCCGTTGCTCAGTTGCATGTGATCGCCCGCTATAGCGGCGCCGATCCCGAGCATGCCCCGCTGCATCAACTGGGCTCGGGTCAATGGGACAAGGCCCGCCGTCGTGCCGCCAAGCAAGCACGCGACAGTGCGGCTGAGCTGCTGGCCCTGTACGCCCAGCGAGCCGCCCGTGAAGGTTTCAAATTCAAGCTGCCCCTCAATGACTACCAGGCCTTCTCCGAAGGTTTTGGTTTTGAAGAAACCCCGGATCAGGCCGCCGCTATCGAAGCGGTCATCAACGATATGACGTCCGGCCAGCCCATGGATCGTCTGGTCTGCGGGGATGTGGGTTTTGGCAAGACCGAGGTTGCGCTGCGCGCTGCCTTCCTGGCGGTAGCCAATGGCAAACAGGTAGCCTTGCTCTGCCCGACCACCTTGTTGGCCGAGCAGCATGCCCAAACCTTCTCGGATCGCTTTGCCGACTGGCCCATCCGGGTTGCCGAGCTGTCCCGCTTTCGTTCCACGAAACAAACCCAGGCCGCCATCGCAGGACTTCAGGACGGCAGTGTGGATATTGTCATTGGAACGCACAAGATCCTGTCGCCCGATGTGCGCTTCAAGCATCTGGGCCTGGTCATCATCGACGAAGAACACCGTTTCGGCGTGCGCCAGAAAGAGGCCTTGAAGCAGCTACGTGCCGAAGTCGATATCCTGACCCTGACCGCAACCCCTATTCCACGCACCCTGGGAATGTCCCTGGAAGGCATACGGGACTTTTCCGTGATTGCCACAGCGCCACAAAAACGTCTGGCAATCAAAACCTTTGTCCGTCGTGAAGATGGCAGCACCATACGCGAAGCGCTGCTGCGCGAACTGAAACGCGGGGGTCAGGTCTACTTCCTGCACAACGAAGTCGAGACCATCCATAACCGTCGTGCCCGGTTGGAGGAATTGGTCCCGGAAGCCAGCATTGCCGTGGCCCATGGTCAAATGCCTGAGCGCGAGCTGGAAGCCGTCATGAAAGGCTTCTATCAAAAGCGCTACAACGTACTGCTATGTACCACCATTATTGAAACCGGCATTGATGTACCCACGGCCAATACCATCGTCATTCACCGTGCCGATCGTCTGGGTCTGGCACAGCTGCACCAGTTGCGTGGCCGCGTTGGCCGCTCCCACCACCAGGCCTATGCCTATTTGCTCACCCCAGGTGAGGACGCCATCACCAGCAATGCGAAAAAACGGCTGGAAGCGATTCAAGCCATGGAAGAGCTGGGTGCAGGCTTTTTCCTGGCCATGCACGATCTGGAAATTCGAGGTGCGGGGGAAGTGTTGGGCGAATCCCAGTCCGGCGACATTCAGGAAGTAGGCTATTCCATGTATGCGGATATGCTCAATACGGCCGTCAAAGCCCTGAAAGCGGGGGAGGAACCTGACCTGGATTCGCCCTTCGCCTTGCAATGCGAGGTCAATCTGCATACCTCCGCCCTGCTGCCCGCCAACTACTGCCCCGATGTCAATGCCCGTCTGGGGCACTACAAGACGCTCTCGCACGCCCGCACTGAGGACGACCTGATCCACATTCATGAAGAGCTGATCGACCGCTACGGCCTGCTGCCGGAGGCCGGCGAGAACCTGCTGGCCGTGCATCGTTTGCGCATCAAGGCCGAGCCCTTAGGTATTGTGAAGATTGATGCCAGTGAATCACAGGCGACGATTCAGTTTTCCTCCAAACCCAATGTAGATGCCGTCAGCATTATTGAACTGGTGCAGAAGAACAAACAGGTGCGACTGGCCGGCCCGGACAAACTGAAGATTGACATCACCAAAGGTGAAGAAATCAAGAATCGCATTCAGGCCGTACGCAATGTCTTGAACAGCTTGCGCCAAGAGAAGTAAGCCTTAATCGTCACGCTGGATGCAAAAAGAGCGCTGGACAAAGACAGCGCTCTTTTATGTTTGACCGTAACGCCCCTGACTGATGCATTTAGGCCTGCGAACCGAAACTTCTCAATACAGCCCCACCCCGGGTGCGGATGGACTGAAGCTAACATCCACCCTCCGATTTTGTAGCGCCAAACCACGCTGACGGTTCGTGTCCCTCACACGTCCAAACGGAACCAGTTCAATACGGCATCCAAGGGAGAATGATTCAAGGCAAAGCGGGCCTGCTCCTGCACGACAGGTTTGGCACGGTAAGCGACCGAGTACTTGGCCTTGGACATCATGGGCAGATCATTGGCCCCATCACCGATTGCAATACACTGCTCGGGGCTTGCCCCCAGATCGGCAGCCAACTCCTGCAAGAAGCGCGCCTTGGCCTGCCCATCCACAATGGCACCCAAGACTTTGCCAGTCAATTTACCGTCCACCACTTCCAAGGTATTGGAGTGGGCAAAACTCAGGCTGAAGCGATCTTTCATGCGCTCCGTAAAGAAAGTGAAGCCGCCCGACACCAGCAAGGTCTTCACGCCGTGCGCATGCGCGGTTGCGATCAGGCGCTCAGCCCCGGGATTGGGCTGCAAACGCTCTTCATAAACACGGCTCAGATCGCTGACCGGCACCCCTTCCAGAAACGCCACTCGACGAACCAGGCTTTCGGAAAAATCCTTGATCTCGCCCCGCATCGCCGCTTCAGTAATCGTGGCAACCTGCTCTTTGCGGCCCGCCATATCGGCAATCTCGTCAATGCATTCGATATTGATCAGCGTGGAATCCATGTCCATAGCCAACACGCGCATATCCTTGAGGCGATCGATCTGCTCCAGAAAGGCAAAGTCCATCGCGCCGCTCTTGCACAGGGTCTGCACGTCAGCACACTGCGAGGCATCCGCACCCAGAACGCGGACTGCAGTGGGGCCCAGTTCCTGCACGCCATCGGCTTGCACCACTGCCGCAATTTTTTCGATGATGGCGCTGTCAAGGCGCGGCCCTTGAAGAATGAGATGAGACATCAGATCGTCCACAAAGCAAAAATACAGCACAGGCACTGTGCCAAAAAACCAGTATTGTAGCCTGCCAACGGTCAGTCACAGCCTGGCCTTCACGCATCCCTGTCAGTTTTCAGTCTGAACTCATCCTGCTACGATAAACGCTATTGCGAAATGACCGAGGACGCCCTCCATGTACATCTGGCCCAACCATAGCTTGCTCGATCTGCTCCACATCGAACACCCCATTGTCCAATCTCCCATGGCCGGTGCCCAAGACAGCGAGTTGGCCATCGCAGTCGCTCGTGCCGGTGGCCTTGGCTCCCTGGCTTGCGCCATGCTCAGCCCGGACCAGATTCGTGAACAAGTGGCGCTATTTCGGCAAGCCGTCTCAGCGCCCATCAATCTGAACTTTTTTTGCCATGAAGATCTGCGTTTGGAGCAAGAGGCCCTGCAGGAATGGCGCTTGCGACTGATGCCCTACTACCAGGAATATGGGCTGGACCCGAACCAGGAGCTGCCCAAGGCGGCACGCGCGCCTTTCTCGCCGGTTCATGCTGAACTGGTGGAAGCGATCCGGCCCGAGGTGGTCAGCTTCCATTTTGGCCTGCCCACCGCTGACCTGGTTGAGCGCGTCAAAAAATCCGGCGCTTTGGTCATGTCCAGTGCCACTACCACCGCCGAAGCTGTCTGGCTGCAAGAACACGGTGCCGATATCATCATCGCCCAAGGCGTCGAAGCAGGCGGCCACCGCGGCATGTTTCTTGATAATAAAGTTCATACTCAAGTGGGCACCCTGTCTTTGGTTCCTCAGATTGCCGACGCCGTAAGCATTCCTGTCATCGCGGCTGGCGGCATTGCCGACGGACGGGGCATTGCGGCAGCGCTGGCCTTAGGAGCCTGTGCCGCCCAGATTGGGACCGCCTACCTGTTCTGCCCTGAGTCCAAGATCAGCCCACTACACCGTGAGGCCTTGGGACAGAGCCGCTCGGATGGAACAGCGCTGACCAATCTGTTCTCCGGCCGCCCCGCCCGCAGTATCCGCACTCGTCTGATGGACGAAATCGGCCCATTAAGTGACAGCGCTCCTGTGTTTCCTCATGCTGGTTCCGCGCTGAGCCCCTTGCGTATCGAAGCGGAGAAACAAGGCCGCAGCGAGTTCACCTCTCTATGGAGCGGTCAAAGCGCAGCATTGGGCCGCGCACTGCCTGCTGAGCAATTAACCTTGGTACTGGCTCAAGAAGCTCAGGGCGTATGTAAACGTCTGGGTTTGGCCGGCGCGACTCATGCCCCCCTGGATCAGCCCTGATTAAGGCCAGACCTTGCGACCTGAAGGGCCAGGCCCCCGTCCACACTGGCCGACAGACGGACTAAGTCACACATCCGAGACCTCCTAAAAAAAACCTCGCAAATAGTTTTGCGAGGTTTTTTTACACGGGCCAGTCTTAGTCAAATTTACCCTTGGGATGACGCATCAAGTAGCGATACACAAAGCCGGGGTAGGCCATGACCAAAAACAAAGCGAAAGTAATGGTGTAAAACACCCAGGTCTGCTTGAACGGATTACCAATGCTGGCTTCAAAGGCAAAACCAAATGCCCCCACGATACAGTACAAGGCGCACACCTCCAGAAGGCGGGACAGAAAGCCCTTGGAGATCTTTTGATGACGAGCACGCCACGCGGGAAAGAAAAACAAAGCAGCCGCTAACGCTAAGCCTAGAAGCAGCTTGCCTACCATGAGCGGCAAGGAATTCAGACCCGAGCTGGACGCAATCAAGGTGTAAATGCCCAGTCCCAAAGCCGCCAGGACAAGCAGATACACCAGACCGACTATCAGTTGCAGCCAGGGCGAAAGACCAGACCGTTCGCCCGGCAAGGACCAAGGCAATACCAGCAAGGGCTTCTCCACGAGAAACGGCAGATTAGCCGTTATCACGGAAAGAACAATCAAGACCCAGATGGAAAGGCTTTGGTCCATGGGGCTACCTATTTAAAACTGCAAGGAAGACTGGATCACGCGGATGCAGGTATCCATCAGACCGCCGGGCAACAAACCCAGGCCGATAATCAGCACACCATTTACCAGCATGACCAGCTTGGTCAACAAACCGGTTGCCACCGGATGCTCTTCCCCTTCGGGCTCGTCGAAGTAAACCACCTTCACAACGCGCAAATAGTAGAAGGCGCCGATCAAGGACATGATCACGGCAAACACGGCCAGCCAGATATAACCTGCGCCCACCACCGCCTGCAGCACACTGAGCTTGGCGGCAAAACCGGCCAGCGGAGGAATGCCAGCCAGGGAGAACATGGACAACAGCCAGACCAATGCCAGACCGGGATTGCGACGGTTCAGACCTTTGAGATCGCTGATGTTTTCACATTCAAAACCGCGACGGCTCAGGATCAGAATCAGACCGAAGGTGCTCAGCGTGGTCAGCACGTAGATCACCACGTAGAACAGCGAGGCACCATAGGCTTGAGAGTGAGTCTCGCCGTCAAACACGCCTGCCAGCAAGCCCAGGAAAATGAAACCCATGTGCGAGATGGTCGAATACGCAAGCATACGCTTGAGATTCTTTTGCATGATCGCAGTCAGGTTACCCAAGGCCAGCGACAGCACAGCCATGATCAGCAACATAGGCTGCCAATCCACGGCAATACCGTGCAGGGCTTCAACCAGGAAACGCATGGTTACCGCAAACGCAGCCAGTTTGGGAGCAGCACCGATAATCAGGGTGACCGTGGTCGGAGCGCCTTGATAGACGTCCGGTGTCCACATGTGGAAAGGAGCGGCCGTCAATTTGAAAGCCAGACCTGCCACCACAAACACCACACCGAAGACCAGCGCCAGACGCTCGGCCTGACCATTGGCAATCACTTCAGCAATGCGTGGGAACTCCAGATGACCGGTAGCGCCAAAAATCATGGACATACCGTACAGCAAGATACCCGATGCCAACGCACCCAGAACGAAGTACTTGAGCGCTGCTTCGATGGACTGACGATGTTCGCGACGCAAGGCAACCAGTGCGTACAGCGCGAAGGACATCAACTCCACACCCAGATAGGCGGTCAACATGCTGTTGGCCGAAATCATGATCATCTGGCCCAGCAGAGCCATCAGAGTCAGGGTATAGAGCTCACCGCCACGCTCCATCATGTCACGCTGTTCAGCGTACTCACGACCGTAAATCAGGGTAGCGGCCACAGCGGCACACGAGAGCAGCTTCAGGAAGTGCGCCATTTCGTCAACGACGAACAGACCACCGAACGAGACGCCGTTCACACCCTTGGACCATTGCCAGGCCACACTGGCCGCAACCACGGCAAGCGTCAGCAGGCTAAGAACAAAGGTCGAGTGGCGCTGTTTGTGTGTGCTGAACGCATCAAAAATCAGCACACACGAAGCCAGAACCAGGAGCAGGATCTCGGGCAAAGCCAGAGAAAAGTTAAAGGTAGTATCCATAGTGATTCGGCCTACAGTTTCGAGATGGAGACGTGTTGCAGCAACGCTTCAACCGAAACGTGCATGACCTCGGTGAATGGCTTGGGATACACACCCATGCCCAACACCGCAATCGCCATTACGCCAAGAACGAAGAACTCACGGCCGCTCAGATCGCTCATGCCAGCCACCTTGTCATTACCCACGGGGCCAAAAGCCACGCGCTTGAGCATCCACAACGAGTAGGATGCACCGGTAATCAAAGCAGTGGCTGTCAACAAACCGATCCAGAAGTTGTATTCGACCGCACCCATGATGACGGTGAACTCACCGATAAACCCGCTGGTGCCAGGCAAACCACTATTGGCCATGGAGAACAGCACGAAGAAGGTGACAAAGCGCGGCATAACCTTGACCACACCACCGTAATCGGCAATCTGGCGGCTATGCAGGCGGTCGTACAAGACACCAATACACAGGAACATGGCGCCAGAGACAAAACCGTGCGAGATCATTTGCATGATCGCACCTTCCATCCCCGTGGTGTTGAACACGAAAAAGCCCAGCGTGACAAAACCCATGTGAGCCACAGAGGAATACGCCACCAGCTTTTTCATGTCGTCCTGAACAATGGCAACCAGACCGATATAGATCACCGCGACCAGGGACAGGGCAATGATGATGCCGGCCAGACCTTGGGAGGCATCAGGCGCAATCGGCAGGGAAAAGCGCAGGAAGCCGTAAGCACCCAGTTTCAGCATGATGGCAGCCAGAACCACGGAACCGCCCGTGGGCGCTTCCACGTGAGCATCGGGCAACCAGGTGTGAACGGGCCACATAGGCACTTTCACGGCAAACGCCATAAACAGCGCAGCAAAGATCATCACCTGCGTGGTGTAATCCAGCGGCACTTTGTGCCAGGTCAGGATATCGAAGGTACCGCCAGACACATTCCACAAATAGATGAATGCAATCAGCGTCAGCAAGGAACCCAGCAGGGTGTACAGGAAGAACTTGACCGAGGCATAAACGCGGTTGGGGCCACCCCAGATACCGATGATCAGATACATCGGGATCAGCGTGGCTTCAAAGAACACGTAAAACAGCAAGCCATCCAGAGCCGCGAACACACCTACCATCAGACCCGACAGGATCAGGAAGGCGCCCATGTACTGGGCCACACGGCTGGTGATCACCTGCCAGCCCGCCAGCACCACAATCACAGTGATGAAGGCGGTCAGCAGAACAAACCACATGGAAATCCCGTCCACGCCAAGGTGGTAATTCACCTTGAAGGCGTCAATCCAGGGAGCCAGTTCGACAAACTGCATGTCAGCCGTGGCGGGATTAAAGCCCGTGTACAGAGGAATCGTGACAATCAGACCGGCAATCGAACCCAGCAGCGCCAGCCAGCGGGTGAAGGTGGGACGATCATCACGCCCCAGAGCCAGCACCAACAGGCCAGCGACGATAGGTACGAAAATCGCCAGCGTTAACCAAGGAAGAGTAGAAGACGCCATATCGCTAGCCATTTACCGAACTCGCCAGTACAAAAAAGGTTAAGAGCGCCAGAATCCCGAGGATCATGGCAAAGGCATAGTGGTAGACATAGCCGGACTGGATATGACGGCTGATTGCAGCCACCCAGCCCACCACGCGCGCACTACCATTGACCACCAGGCCGTCGATCAGGCCACGGTCAGCACCTTTCCAAAGGCCCGTACCCAGGCAGCGAACGCCGCGAGACAGCACCTGCTCGTTGAACCAGTCAACGTAGTACTTGTTCTCCAGGATACGGTAGATAAAAGAGCAGTTCTTCTTGATGGCTACAGGCAAGGCAGGATTGACCAGGTACATGTACCAGGCCACCACCGCACCAGCCACAACCAGCCAGAATGGCAAGGTCACAAAGCCGTGCAGAGCGTAAGCCATCCAGTCAGTCCAATGGCTGGCCAGGGTCGCCATGGCAGGATGATCCGGCAGAACCGTCACAATACCGTCAAAGTAGCCACCGAACAGCAAAGGTTCAACGAACCAGATACCGGCGAAAATGGACGGAATGGCCAGCAGAACCAAAGGCAGTGTCACCACCCAAGGCGACTCGTGCGGATCACCACCATGAGCGTGATGATCGTCATGACCATGATGCTCATCGTGCTTGACGTCACGGAAGCGCTCTTTGCCGTGGAACACCAGGAAGTACAGACGGAAGGAGTACAGCGAAGTGACGAACACACCGATCAGTGTGGCGTAGTAAGCGTAGGTCGAACCCCAGATACCGGCGTCGCCTGCCGCTTCGATGATGTGCTCTTTCGAGTAGAAGCCCGAGAAGAACGGCGTGCCCACCAGAGCCAGCGTACCGATCAGGAACGTCAGCCAGGTGATTGGCATGTACTTGCGCAGACCACCCATGTTGCGGATGTCCTGATCGTGATGCATGCCAATGATGACCGAACCAGCACCCAGGAACAGCAAGGCTTTGAAGAACGCGTGCGTCATCAGGTGGAACACCGCCGCCGAGTAGGCCGACGCACCCAGAGCCACGGTCATGTAACCCAGCTGGGACAAGGTGGAGTAAGCCACAACACGCTTGACGTCGTTCTGGATAATACCCAGCAGGCCCAGGAACAAGGCACCCGTAGCACCGATCACGATAATGAAGGACAAGGCGGTCGTCGACTGCTCAAAGACAGGCGAGAAACGGGCCACCATGAAGATACCGGCCGTCACCATGGTCGCGGCGTGAATCAGCGCCGAGATAGGAGTGGGACCTTCCATGGAATCTGGCAACCAGCTGTGCAAAGGCACCTGAGCCGACTTACCCATGGCACCCACAAACAGGGCCAGGGCGGCCACCGTCAGCAATTGCCAGTCAGTACCGGGGAATGTCAGGGTACTCAGTTCCTGAACCTTGGCGAACACGTCGCTGTAGTTCATCGAACCGGTGTAGGCATAGAGCAGACCGATACCCAGGGCAAAGCCGAAGTCACCCACACGGTTGACCAGAAAGGCCTTCATGTTGGCAAAAATAGCGGTCTTGCGCTCGTACCAGAAACCGATCAGCAGGTAGGACACCAGACCCACTGCTTCCCAACCGAAGAACAGCTGCAGCATGTTGTTGGACATGACCAGCATCAGCATCGAGAAGGTAAACAGCGAGATGTAGGAGAAAAAGCGCTGATAGCCCGGATCGTCCTTCATGTAGCCAATGGTGTAGATGTGAACCATCAGCGACACGGACGTCACCACGACCATCATCAGGGCGGTGAGCTTGTCGATCAGAAAACCGATATCCCACTGGATGCTGCCAATGGTGATCCAGGTGTAGACCGGACCATTGAACGTCTGGCCTTCCAGGACCTGCAGCAAGACCATGACCGAGCCGATAAAGGAAATCAGCACGCCCGCGATCGTGATCAGGTGAGCGCCTGTCTTGCCGACAAATCGACCCAGAAAGCCGGTACCGAACAAACCGGCTAGCGCCGAGCCCACCAGGGGAGCAAGCGCAATCGTTAAGTAAAGATTTATGGAGTTCATTAGTGTGCTATCCCATCAACCCTTGAGCTGGTCGAGATCCTGGACATTGATCGAATTAAGGTTACGGAACAACAGAACCAGAATTGCAAGACCAATGGCCGCCTCGGCCGCAGCGACCGTCAGGACGAAAAAGACAAACACCTGACCTGCCTCATTGCCCATCCACGTGGAGAAGGCCACGAAATTCATGTTGGCCGACAAAAGAATCAGCTCAACAGACATGAGCAAAACAATCAGGTTGCGACGGTTCAGGAAAAAGCCAAACAGGCCAATCGTGAACAGCACAGCGCCCAGGACCAAATAGTGCGCAAGCGTCAGCGTCATCATCATTTGTCTCCTGGCACGACAGCGTCAGCCGAACTGGACACCGACGGCTTTTCGGTTTGAGAAGGAATGGAAACCATGCGCAGACGGTCTTTCGAGCGAACCTTGACCTGTTCGCTGGAAACGGTGCGTTTGACGCCTTCACGTTTACGCATCGTCAGTGCAATGGCCGAGATCATGCCAACCAGCAGCACAATACCGCCCAGCAAAACAGCCAGGACGTACTGGGAATACATCAGCTCGCCAATAACGCGCGTGTTGTTGTAATCCGCAGCCACGGCTGCAGCAGGGGCAGTGGTGAACCACAGCTTGGTCAGCACAAAGCCCATTTCCAGAACCATGATGGCGCCGATCAACAGCCCCATAGGCACGTAAGCCTTGAATTTCTGGGCAGCGGACTCCTGACGCACATCCAGCATCATGATGACGAACAGGAACATCACCATCACGGCACCCACGTAGACCACAACCAGCAGCAGGCCCAGGAACTCGGCCCCCATCGTGATCCACATCATGGCAGCGGTGAAGAACACCAGAATCAAATGCAATACGGCTGTAACCGGGTTCTTGGCGGCGATCACGCGATACGCGGCCACCACCATCACCAGCGCCAGCACATAAAACAGAACAGTAGTAAATAACATGAGTGTAGAGCTCCGGCCTTAGCGATAAGGTGCATCTGCGGCACGACGACGAGCGATCTCGTCTTCGTAGCGGTCACCGATAGCCAGCAGCATGTCCTTGGTGTAGTACAAATCGCCGCGTTTTTCACCGTGGTATTCGTGAATATGCGTTTCCACGATCGAATCGACCGGGCAGCTTTCCTCACAGAAACCACAGAAAATACACTTGGCCAGATCGATGTCATAACGTGTGGTGCGGCGGGTGCCGTCCTCGCGCTCTGCCGATTCGATGGAGATGGCCATGGCGGGACAGACGGCCTCGCACAGTTTGCAGGCGATGCAGCGCTCCTCGCCGTTCTCGTAGCGACGCAAAGCGTGCAGACCGCGAAAACGTGGCGAAGCGGGCGTGGTCTCAACGGGGTAACGCAGCGTCACTTTACGCTTGAAAAAATACTTCCCCGTCAGGCGCATGCCTTTGAGCATCTCGGACAGCATCAGGCTGCCGAAGAAATCTTTGATTGCTTCCATAATCTTGCCCCTTAGCCTTAATGCCAGATGTTCCAGGGCGTCTGCATCCAGATCGCCACAATAACCAGCCAAACACCGGTCAGCGGGATAAATACTTTCCAGCCCAAACGCATGATCTGGTCATAGCGGTAACGTGGGAACGTCGCACGGAACCAGATGAACATGGAGACGACGACAAAAGTCTTCAGCCCCAGCCACAACCACCCCGGAATCCAGGTGAAGGGAGCGAACTCGACAATCGGAGTCCAGCCACCCAAGAACATGATGGACGCCAGCGCCGACAGGAAAATCATGTTGGCGTACTCACCCAGGAAGAACAGAGCGAAACCCGTACCGGAGTACTCCACCATGGGACCGGCCACAATTTCCGATTCGCCTTCCACCACGTCAAAGGGGTGACGGTTGGTTTCAGCAACAGCGGAAATCACGTAGATCACAAACAGTGGCAGCAAGGGCAGCCAGTTCCAGGACAGGAAGTTCAAGCCCTTGTCCGCAAAATAACCCTGGGTCTGACCGACCACGATGCCCGACAGATTCAAGGTGCCGGAAACCAGCAACACCGTGATCAAGACAAAACCGATGGCCAGTTCGTAGGACAGCACCTGAGCAGCTGCACGCAGACCGCCCAGCAAGGCGTACTTGGAGTTGGATGCCCAACCCGCCACGATCACACCATACACACCCAGCGAGGTGATCGCCAGAATGTAGAGCAGACCGGCGTTCACGTCAGACAGCACCACATCGGGGCTAAAAGGAATCACAGCCCAGGCGGCCAGAGCGGGCATCAGCGTCACGACGGGTGCCAGCAGGTACAGGACCTTGTTGGACTTCGCAGGAACGATCAGCTCTTTGGTCAGAAGTTTGAAAACGTCAGCAAAAGGCTGCAGCAGGCCGCGGTAACCGACACGGGTCGGTCCCAGACGAACGTGCATGAAGCCAATCATCTTGCGTTCCCAGTAGGTCAGGTAGGCAACACACAGAATGACGGGCACCGCAATAGCGACAACCTTCAGCAGCGTCCACACCACATACCATGCGTCCGGACCCAGCAGGTCCGTACCGTAGCTATTGATGGCAGAGAGAAAATCCATGTTATGCACGCTCCACTGTCAATTGACCGAATGCACTACCCAAAGCGGCAGTTTCAGAAAAAGCGGTGGCAACACGCACCGAGTTCAATGCCACGGTGTCATCCAGTTGAGCAGGCAAGCTGACTTCGCCTTGCGACGAACGAACCTTCACCAGATCACCGTCAACCAGACCCAACTGAGCCAGAGTGGTAGCAGCCATACGAGCTGTGGGCGGTGCCGAAGCCGGTGTTTGCTGAAGCGGAGCCGAACGACGTACCAGTGCATCGCTACGGTAAATAGGCACATCAGCCACACGCTCCAGGCCACTGCCTTCAGGCAGAACGCTGGCAGCCAGATTGATCTGATTGGACAGACGTGATTCCACACCGGCAGCCATGACAGAGTCACGCACCGACTCGGAGGTTTCGTCATCGAAACCGTCCAGCTGGAACAGATTGCCCAACACACGCAAAACTTTCCAGGCAGGACGTGTATCACCCACGGGAGCGGCTGCCCCCTTGAAGCTTTGTACACGGCCTTCGGCGTTGACAAAGGTGCCAGAGGTTTCAGTGAAGGGAGACACGGGCAACATTACATCGGCCCACTGCTCGGCAGCGGAACGATACGATGTCAGCGCCACCGAGAACGTAGCGGACTTCAATGTCTCGACAGCACGTTCGCCCAGATCGCTGTCCAGAGCAGGCTCAACGTTCAGAACCAGATAAGCACGCAAGGTTTGAGCCAGCATTTGCTCGGCGGTCAAGCCACCCTTGCCCGGTACGGCGTTAGCCAGATAACCACCCACGGTGTTACCACCCGCAGTCAGGAAACCCAGCTTGGCACCGCTAGCCTGTGCAATCGCATGAGCGTTGGCCGCAATCACGCTGGCCTGATCCGAGTTGACCGCCATATTGCCCAGCAGGACAGCGACACGCTCGCCAGACACCAGGCTGTCAGCGATCTGCTGAGCCTCAGCAGACACCTGCACGCTTTCCAGACCAGCAGGAACCGCAGTCTCCTTGGCCTTGGCAACCGCAACCAGCACTTGAGCCAGAGAATTGGCCAACTGGCTTGGAGCCACGGTCATACGGCCAGCAATCGCATTGAACAATGGATTATCGGCAGCCGAATCGATAAAAGAAACCTGTGCCCCCCGTTTGACAGCCTGGCGCAGACGCTGAGCCATCAAGGGATGATCTTTACGCAGGAAGGAGCCCACAACCAGAACGCGATCCAGCTCGTTCAAGGCAGTCAGAGGCATACCCAACCAAGGTACACCGGCCAAGGCGCCATCCAGACGGGCATCGGTCTGACGCAGACGGAAGTCTACGTTTTCAGTACCCAGAGCACGGCCCAGACGAGCCAGCAAAGCCAGTTCTTCAGTGGTGGAAGTCGCCGAACCAATACAGCCCAACTGATCCGCACCAAACTTCTCGCGCACAGCGTTCATGCCAGCCACAATGGTCTGCATGGCGTCGTTCCAGGAGGCCTCGCGCCACTGGCCGTCATCACCACGCACCATGGGACGGGTCAGACGATCTTCGGTATACAGACCTTCGTACGAGAAACGGTCACGGTCGCTGATCCAGCATTCGTTGACTTCCTCGTTCTCGAAAGGAACGACACGCAGCACTTTGTCCATCTTGGCCTGCAGCACCAGGTTGGCACCCACGCTGTCGTGCGGGCTAACGCTGCGACGACGGGCCAATTCCCAGGTACGGGCATTGAAGCGGAACGGCTTGGACAGCAAGGCGCCAACGGGGCAAACGTCAATCATGTTGCCCGACAGCTCGGACTCCACTGCGCGACCCACAAAGGTCGTGATCTCAGCGTGTTCGCCTCGGTTGAGCATGCCAACCTCTTGCACACCGGCGATTTCTTCGCCTGTACGCACACAACGCGTGCAATGAATGCAACGCTGCATGGCATCCGTGGAGATCAGCGGGCCCATGGACTTGGCAGCCACAACGCGCTTCTCTTCCTTGTAGCGCGACTCGGAGCCACCGTAACCCACGGCCAGATCCTGCAGCTGACACTCTCCCCCCTGGTCGCAGACAGGGCAATCCAGAGGGTGATTGATCAACAGAAACTCCATGACGCTCTTTTGAGCGGCAATGGCTTTTTCCGAACGAGTACGCACAACCATGCCGTTGGTGACGGGAGTGGCACAAGCAGGCAAAGGCTTGGGCGCTTTTTCCACATCCACCAAACACATGCGGCAGTTGGCGGCAATACTCAGTTTTTTGTGATAACAGAAGTGCGGCACGTAGACCCCGGCGTCATGGGCAGCCTGAATGACCATGCTGCCTTCCGGGGCGTCAACTTTAATGCCATCGATGGTGAGTTCTACCATTACGTTGTCCTGGCCTACAAATATTGAGGCACCACACAGCCTTTATGCTCGATGTGGTGTGCGAACTCGTCGCGGAAATGCTTAACGAAACTGCGCACCGGCATGGCAGCAGCATCACCCAGGGCGCAAATGGTGCGACCCATGATGTTATGTGCGATGTCGTCGAGCATGTCCAGATCTTCCGGACGACCTTGACCGTTCTCGATACGATGCACCATACGCCACAACCAGCCTGTGCCTTCCCGGCACGGCGTACACTGGCCGCAACTTTCGTGATAGTAAAAATAGGACAGACGCAGCAGGGACTTGACCATGCAACGTGTCTCATCCATCACAATGACGGCACCCGATCCCAACATGGAACCCGCCTTGGCAATCGAGTCGTAGTCCAGATTGGTGGCCATCATGATGTCAGCCGGCAAAACAGGCGAGCTCGACCCACCCGGGATCACCGCCTTCAGTTTGCGACCATCACGCATGCCGCCAGCCAATTCCAGCAAGGTGGCAAACGGTGTACCCAGAGGCACTTCGTAGTTACCGGGACGCTCTACGTCACCGGTAATGGAGAAGATCTTGGTACCGCCAGCGTTGGGGATACCTACTTCCAGGTATTCCTGACCACTGTTGCGCAAAATCCAGGGAACGGCCGCAAAGGTTTCGGTGTTATTGATGGTCGTTGGCTTGCCATACAGACCAAAGCTGGCGGGAAAGGGAGGTTTGAAACGGGGCTGACCCTTCTTGCCTTCCAGAGACTCCAGCAAAGCGGTTTCTTCACCGCAAATGTAGGCGCCATAACCGTGGAACGCATGCAGCTGAAAGCTGAAGTCCGAACCCAGGATCTTGTCACCCAGGAAACCGGCCGCACGGGCCTGCTCCAGCGCTTCTTCAAAACGCTGATAAATTTCGAAGACCTCACCGTGGATGTAGTTATAGCCAACGGTAATGCCCATGGCATAAGCCGCAATAGCCATGCCTTCGATCACGATATGCGGGTTGAAACGCAAAATGTCGCGGTCTTTGAAGGTACCTGGCTCGCCCTCGTCCGAGTTGCAGACCAGGTACTTCTGGCCTGGCAGGCTGCGGGGCATGAAGCTCCACTTCAGACCCGACGGGAAACCTGCGCCACCACGACCGCGCAAGGCCGAGGTCTTGACCTCTGCGATCACGTCTTCAGGCTTCATGCCGGTGGTCAGCACCTTGCGCAAGGCTTCGTAGCCACCGCGCTTGACGTAATCTTCCAGGCCCCAGTTATCGCCATTCAAGCCAGCCAGAATCTGCGGCTGGATGTGACGATCATGAAAAATCATGCTGCGCGACAGGTCGCCACCAGGGTTGGGTTCCAGTCCCTGTGCGAACTTGCGCAGAATGTCCGGTGCAATCATGCCGATTCTCCGTATGTCTTCAATTCTTCGAGCATGGCATCAATGCGCTCGGCTTCCATGCGCACGCACATGTGCTGATTGTTCAGCAACATGACGGGCGAATCACCACATGAACCCATGCACTCCCCCATGATCAGGGAGAACTGGCCATCTGCCGTGGTTTCACCGTAATCGATACCCAGCTTCTCTTTCAGGTACTCGCCGGCCTTGACGCCATCACGCAGCGCACAGGGCAAGTTGGTGCAAACGGAAATGGTGACGCGGCCAACGGGTTTGGTGTGGAACATGTTGTAGAAGGTCGCAACCTCCTGCACGGCAATAGGCTCCACGCCAATGTATTGGGCAACATCCTCGATAATTTCTGGCGATACCCAGCCTTTTTCCTGCTGGGCGATGGCCAGGGAGGCCATGATGGCAGAGCGACGTTGATCTGCCGGGAACTTGCTCAGTTCCTTATCTATCTGTTGGTAGGCTTTTTCGGAAAGCAACATAATTCGGTTCCGTTTTTCCAGGCGCGACCTTAACGGTCGATCTCGCCAAACACAATGTCCTGCGTGCCGATGATCGTGACCGCGTCGGCAATCATGTGACCGCGGCTCATTTCATCGAGGGCCTGCAAGTGGACGAAGCCCGGAGCACGGATCTTCATGCGGTAAGGCTTGTTACCACCGTCAGATACCAGATAAATGCCAAACTCGCCCTTGGGATGCTCCACACCGGCATACACTTCGCCAGTAGGCACGTGCATACCTTCGGAGAACAGTTTGAAATGGTGGATCAAATCCTCCATCCCGGTTTTCATGCGTTCGCGCGAGGGTGGCGCCACTTTGTGGTTATCCGTGATGACAGGGCCGGGATTGTTGCGCAGCCACTGGACACACTGACGGATGATGCGATTGCTCTCGCGCATTTCAGCGATACGAACCAGATAGCGGTCGTAAGAGTCACCGTTGCGACCCACGGGAATATCAAATTCGACGCGATCGTACACTTCATAGGGCTGCATCTTGCGCAGATCCCACTCCACGCCCGAACCACGCAGCATGGGGCCGGTAAAGCCCAGCGCCTTGGCACGATCGGGATCGACCACGCCCACACCCACCAGCCGCTGCTTCCAGATACGGTTATCCGTCAGCAGGGTCTCGTACTCGTCCACACAGGCTGGGAAGCGATTGGTGAAGTCCTCAATGAAGTCCAGCAGCGAACCCGAACGGGCTTCGTTCATGGCCTTCAATTCTTTGTCGGAACGGTACTTATTGGCCTTGTACTGAGGCATCGTGCCGGGCAAGTCGCGGTACACACCACCTGGACGGTAGTAAGCGGCGTGCAACCGAGCGCCAGAGACTGCTTCATAGCAGTCCATCAGATCTTCGCGTTCGCGGAAAGCGTACAGGAACACCGCCATCGCACCCACGTCCAGCGCATGCGAACCGACCGACATCAGGTGGTTCAGAATGCGGGTGATTTCGTCAAACATGACACGGATGTACTGAGCGCGCAAAGGAACCTCTACGCCCACCAGACGTTCCACGGCCATGCAGTAGGCGTGTTCGTTAACCATCATGGACACGTAGTCCAGACGATCCATGTAAGGCAGGGTTTGCAGGAAAGTGCGGTGCTCGGCCAGCTTCTCGGTGGCGCGGTGCAACAGACCAATATGGGGGTCGGCACGCTGAATAACTTCGCCGTCCAACTCGAGCACCAAACGCAACACGCCGTGCGCAGCCGGGTGCTGAGGACCAAAGTTCAGGGTGTAGTTTTGAATTTCTGCCATGATGCTTATCGCCCAATTCCGTAATCATCCTCGCGCACCACTCGCGGCGTGATCTCACGCGGCTCAATGGTGACGGGCTGGTAAATGACCCGCTTCTGCTCGGTGTCATAGCGCATTTCGACGTAACCGGAGATGGGGAAGTCTTTGCGGAACGGGTGACCGATAAAACCATAGTCGGTCAGAATGCGACGCAGATCAGGGTGGTTCTCGAAAATAATGCCGTACAGGTCGAACGCCTCGCGCTCGAACCAGTTCACCGAAGGCCAGACCTCGAACAGGGTCGGCAATGTTGGAAAATCATCGTTGGGCACAAAGCAGCGCACACGCAGGCGCCAATTGTGCTTCAAGGACATCAGGTGCAGCACAACGGCAAAGCGATGAGGGAACTGACCCGCAGCCGCCTGATAGGTAGGCGCTTTCCAGGCGGAGTAATCAATCCCGCACAGGTCAATACAGGTTTCAAAGCGCAAATCAGCATGGTCGCGCAGCAAGGTGCAGGTATCAACCCACGCATCAGCCGGCACTTCCAAAGTGAGCTCATTGCGCGCTTGCGTCAACGCAGCCTGCTCGCCCAGGATGGAGAGCAGGTTGGTTTTTAAAGTTTCTAGCCGTGTCATAGTCTTGTTTAGCCTGTTCTAACCGTTCAGCGTGCGATGGTATTGGTCAAGCGGATCTTGTTCTGCATTTGCAGCAAGCCGTAAACCAAGGCTTCAGCGGTCGGAGGACAGCCCGGCACATACACGTCCACCGGAACGATGCGATCACAACCGCGCACAACCGAATAGGAGTAGTGGTAGTAGCCGCCACCATTGGCACAGGAGCCCATGGATACGACCCAGCGTGGCTCGGCCATCTGGTCGTACACCTTGCGCAAGGCAGGCGCCATCTTGTTGCACAGGGTACCCGCCACAATCATCAAGTCAGACTGACGTGGGCTGGGACGGAAAATAATGCCAAATTGGTCCAGGTCATAACGAGCCGCACCAGCGTGCATCATTTCCACTGCACAACAGGCCAGACCAAATGTCATGGGCCACATAGACCCTGTTTTTGCCCAGTTCAGAAACTTGTCTGCACTGGTCGTCACAAAACCTTCTTTGAGAATGCCGTCGATAGCCATAGTAGTTGCCTTTTGCCGGATCAGAGCCAGGGAAGACCCGGCCTGTCCTGTTGCTGACCAAACCCGCTGTCATCAAGACGCATCCTCGTGCCCCTTATGCCCAGCAGCAGACGCGAAAACCCTCAGGCGGGTTCTCTGTGGATGGGTTACTCCCAGTCCAGAGCGCCTTTTTTCCATTCGTAGATAAAACCGACCGTCAAAACGGCCAGAAACGCCATAACGGTCCAGAAACCAACCAGGCCTACTGTTCCATTGGCCATGGCCCAGGGAAACAGAAAAGCGATTTCCAGATCGAACATGATGAACAGAATCGCGATCAGGTAGTAACGGATATCCACCTTCATGCGCGAATCGCCGAATGCTTCAAAACCGCATTCGTAAGGAGAGAGCTTTTCAGCATCGGGCCGGTTGGGACCGAGCACTCGACCGACCAAAAGTAGCGCCAGGCCAATCCCAGTGGCAACGATGATAAATAGCAAAACGGGAAAGTACTCTTGCAGGTTCATGCAAAGCATCCAATCGCAGTAAATAAACTCTTGGATTGTAGCATTTTGAGAGCACAGTTTTGGGGGATAACCCCAAAGCATTACATCTATGCGCGGGTGTTGCACCCACGCCGCAAAAACTGTCAGCTACCTGACCAAAAACCCTTCAACTATTGATTATTTATTCTATTAAGGGTTGCGATTTAAGATCATGATTACCCATCTTACTCCGTTTTGTAAGGAAAATGTCAGCAATTAGGCATTAGAAAACAAATTTTCCTTATTAATTTGTAAGCAAGAAGAACACAGCAGATGCCTGTCGGCCCCAAAAGCTCCACTCCAACATCCAGCACAAAATACACTCAAGCCCGATATAGCCCGGCATGCACACCTAAAGCTTTCGGCCAGCCCAAAACCTGCCGTCTACGCATATCCTTCCACACATCCAAACTCGCAGCCGCAGCTCAAACCTACCGCAGCCGGCAACCGACTTCCCATGCGCGCACCCTCCTACAAACCAGCAATAAAAAAGCCATCCCGAAGGATGGCTTTTTTTACTTCTGCAGTTCAGGCAAGTCCTAAGACCTGCCCTTCGCAACGCGTAGACATGCTACGCGAAACGATTAGAACTGGTGACGCAGACCAACGCCGACCAGAGTCGACTTGCCGTCTGGCAAGAAGTGAACGTTCTTGGCGTAGGAACCAATTGCGTACACGTTGGTGCGCTTGCTCAGTGGGTGGCTGTAACCCAGGCTGAAAGTGTGCTGTTTCTTCATTTCCCACGAAGCACCGGTGTTAGCCAATGCGTCTGGAGCCGAACGAGGATCAGCCATCGTCCAGGAACCCATCACAGTACCGGCACCAACTGGAGCGGACAAGCCGACCAGGTAGGTGTTAACTTTCAGGCCTTTCAGGTTGCTGGTGTCAATGCCAACACCGCTGAAGGACTGAGCTTCGAACAGACCGTCACGAGTTTGACCGAAAGCCAAGTGAGCTTTCACAACTTCAAAGTCGTAGCTACCGCCGATGTTCCAGGACTTGACAGTGTCGCCGCCAGTCACAGGAGCACCAACTGCAGCGCGGTTTTCACGAGTCTTGTACTGATCGTATGTCAGAGCAACACCGATAGGGCCGTTAGCGTAACGCAGACCGGTAGTGATACCGCGCTGGTTGCGCTCCAGACCATCTTCAGGGCTTACGCTGTTGGTGATCTTGTACTCTTCAGGACCATTGGTGTTGAAGGAGTAACCAACGCCGAACTGGAAGCCGGAGAAGTTAGGGGTTTGGTACATGACCATGTTGTCGTAACGAACGGTGTTAGCAGCTGTGAAAGCAGCACCGATGTTAGCTTGGTCGAAACCACCGCCGAATGGATCGGCTACGCCTGGCAGGTACTTGGAGGCGATGTTAGTTTGACGACCGAAGTCCAGTTGACCCCAGCTGTCACCAGCCAGACCCAGAGTGGCTTGACGACCGAACAGACGGTCACCTTGCTTGTGGGTACCGGTACCCAGATCGAAACCGCTTTCCAGAACGAACACAGCACGCAGGCCGTCACCCAGATCTTCAGAACCCTTCAGGCCCCAACGGTTGCCGGACTGGATGCCATTGATCATGCCGGTTTTCTTCTGGCTGATAGACTCCATACCATCACGGTTAGAAGCATAAGAATCAACACCTTTGAACTTCTGGTAACCGATACCACCGTCCAGAATACCGTACAGGGTGACAGACGTTTCTGCGTGTGCGACGCCAGCGAAGCCGGCCATCAGAGCAGCAGCGAGCAGAGTCTTTTTCATGTAAGAAATCTCCGTAGATTTGAGTAAATCAGAGCAGCCCAACTACAACAGTGCTGCTGCTCTTTCTAACTCCGCGATGGGAAGTTAACGTTATTGCATCAAAATTCCCGTCGCTTGACTACGAAAGCCTTCGGAAACGTGAATCTTTGTGCACAGGCTGTTGGCTATACACAACAAAAACCTGTTTAAAGAGGCTTTCCTGGCCACTTTGAGTGAGGGCGACTATTAGCAGGCTAAGCCGGAAATCATCTTAAGAACTTGCTTTAAGTCCTTACAGCAATGCATCGCCAATACTGGATTCTGACCAAATAGAGCCGACCCCGCCAGAAAGCGCAACCACCCACCCACGCCCCCATCACCTCTCCAGCAAAGCCTCCATCCAAGACATCGGGTTTTCAGCTTTTCCATAATGCGGGAATTTTTACGAGGGGCAGCCTGACCGCTATCAAGTGAGCCGGAAAAGCGGTCAGACGAGCCCCCATCACTCCACATTCCACACCCTCACCCCCACCGCACCGACAGCCAGGCGTCAAAAAAAGCAAAAAAAAACCTGTCCTTTTCAGGATCAGGTTTTATTTCAAAGCCACACAAGCGCACAGCTTTTTGTTTGGTGCCGACGACGAGACTCGAACTCGTACAGCTTTCGCCACTACCCCCTCAAGATAGCGTGTCTACCAATTCCACCACGTCGGCAAGCAATCAAGACAGCGATATTAGCACGATAAAAGTGAGACTGTCAGCACAAAACAGCCTAAAACACTTAAAAAAGCCGGTACTGGGGCATATTTCACACAATCAGCCATAAACAACAAAGCCCGCCTTGAGGGCGGGCTTTGTCTGCTTACTTTTCAAACTGCCTTGTGATCTTTCCAGCCTCTTATATAGAGAGACCAAATGCTCACAAGCCAGTCGCATTTACTTGGCCGCAGGAGTCGCGGGTACTTCCTGACTTTCCGAAGCTGCTGGAGGCACAGCTGCCGGTACGGACGCTGCAGGCGCGGGCGCTGGAACTGACGCTGCCCCCGTTGGAGCCGCACCCGGCACAGAGGATTCGTAACCTTGCATCACACCTGCGTCTGCCTTTTGCGCAGGATGGTGAGCCACCCATGCCAAACCGCCAGTAGAAGCAAAAAAGACGATAGCCGCCCATTTCGTCATACGCGACAGGAAGTTGGCCGCACCCGCAGCGCCAAAAACGCTACCTGCGGAACCACCACCAAAAGCAGATCCCATATCTGCGCCCTTACCCTGCTGCAACAGAACCAGACCAATAATCAACAGCGAGGAGATAACCTGCACCGCCATCAGAACGGAAGACATCCAATCTTGCATTTAAAGACTCCAGACCCTTTAAGCGGCCACAATACGTAAAAATTCTTGCGCATCCAAAGATGCACCACCCACCAAGGCACCATCAATATCCGGCATGGCAAATAGCTCAGCGGCGTTATCCGCCTTCACACTGCCACCATACAAAATGCGCACCTGATCCGATTCCATATAGGCACGAATCTGTTGGTGCATTTGCTGCGCTTGCTGCGGCGAAGCCGTCAGACCCGTGCCAATAGCCCACACGGGCTCATAAGCCAACACCAGACGAGACACGATCTGCGCGCCCAGCGCTTTAATCGGTTCGAGCTGGTCTTGTACCACGCAGACCTCCTGCCCTGCCTGGCGATCAGCTAACTGCTCACCAACACAGACTATCGGCGTCACGCCCGCATCCAAGGCAGCCAACACCTTGGCCGCAACCTGAGCGCTACTTTCCTGATGATACTGCCGACGCTCAGAATGCCCGACAATGACCCAGCGGCAACCGATATCGGCCAGCATCGCTGCCGAAACTTCCCCGGTGTAAGCTCCCTTGGCATGAACACTCACATCCTGAGCACCGACAGCAATAGCCGATCCTTTCAGGATCCTCACCGCCTGAGGCAAATACACGTAAGGAACGCATACAAGCACATCACACTCTGCCTGCATCTCAGGCCGAACAAGCAGTTCTTGCAGCAGACGGCTGTTGCCATCAAGCGAGCCATTTAATTTCCAATTGCCCGCAACCAGTCGTTTACGCGAAGAATGTACGCTCATTGCTCCCTTGATGCCAGTCAGAAAGTTACACCAACGCCTACAAATCAAGGCGCAGCTAACCGGCTATTGTAGCGCGAGCCAATCCTTTACGCGCATCTTTAGCTGAAAATTCCTTTCTTCAGCGCTAGAAAACGGGTGGCCGTGCCACCCTTTGCTGCTTTTAGGGAACAAGAATGATCTTGCCAACCTGCTCACCCGCCTCCATCATGGCGTGCGCCTCACTGGCTTTCTCCAGGGGGAAAGTAGCGTGAATCAACGGTCGTACCCGCCCGGCCTCGAGCAAAGGCCAGACATGCGTCCTCAGGGCCCGCGCCAACTGGGCCTTGAACGTAACGGGCCGAGAACGCAGGGTAGAGCCGGTAATCGTCAGGCGTCGGCGCAAAATCTCACCACAATTAATGGTCGCCTTCACGCCACCCAACATCGCAATAATGACGATGCGGCCATCGTCCGCCAAGCAAGCCAGATCGCGATTGATATAGTCACCGGCGACCATATCCAAAATCACATCCACGCCACGGCCTTCTGTTTTGCCTTTAATGACTTCTTCGTAAACCTGTGTTTTGTAGTTGATACCAATTCCGCCCAGACGATTGATGGCTTGCACACGCTCATCGCTGCCCGCCGTGGCATAAACCGTATGCCCTAGCGCCACAGCAAGCTGAATGGCGGTGGTTCCAATACCACTTGCTCCACCGTGAACCAACAAGGTTTCGCCTGCGCTTAACTGCCCACGCTCAAATACATTGCTCCAGACTGTAAAAAAGGTCTCGGGCAAACCGGCCGCCTCCAGCACACTGAAGCCGGCGGGCACCGGCAAACACTGCTCTACCGGGACCACGCAGTACTCGGCATAGCCGCCACCGCTTACCAGCGCACACACCCGATCACCTATCTTAAACTCACTACCCTGCAGATCGCCGGACACGATTTCACCCGCTACTTCAAGCCCTGGAATATCAGAAGCCCCAGCAGGTGGTGGATAGGCGCCGGCACGTTGCAACACATCAGGCCGATTGACACCCGCCGCCAACACCTTGACCAATACCTCCCCGGCACCCGCCTGCGGCATCGGTCGCTCGCCAATTCGCAATACTTCTGGTTTTCCAAACTCGGTAATTTCCACTGCTCGCATGCCTGCTCCCTGTGATATCTCTACTATTTGCTTATAGCGGCCCGGATAGAAAACACCATGCGGCCACCATACCTGCTGCAATCTATCATATGCGCCGCTACAGGTGCCCGGCTTCGTAGTGGAAAACCGATTATTTCCATGACGTTGGCGAATTTATACGTTACACTTTAAGGCTTTCCTGGCCGCGGTGCTTAAAGGCACTAGTATGCGTCCAGTAAAAAAAGTGCGATTGATAGGAAGCGTGCCAGAGCGGTTGAATGGACCGGTCTTGAAAACCGGCGATGGGGTAACCCATCCGTGAGTTCGAATCTCACCGCTTCCGCCATCAACTCCCGCTGCATCCATGGCGGAATTGGTAGACGCAAGGGACTTAAAATCCCTCGATCCTTGATCGTGCCGGTTCGATTCCGGCTGGATGCACCATATATTCTCGATAGTGGCGGATATCTTCGCCCGCGATAAAAGCATCCGTTTTTATTCGCTCATGGCCTCTGTCCAGTCATAAAAAACCCGCCCTAAAGCGGGTTTTTTTATGTCGACTCCCGGCCGAAAGCCAAGCCTGCGATGCAGGCACTTAGCAGGCACTACTTCAAGCAGCAGCCGCTCACCCCCAATGTCCTCCCCTGCCCGCATCGTACACACCAAGGCTGGCCCTTGCTAAGCCCCATGCAACACAGGCACAACAAAAAGCAGGGATGCCGCCAGCAACCTCCCACTAACTGCTACTGCTACTGCTACTGCATCAATAATGTAGTCACCCAGACTTCCGGCACTGCACAGCACGTGCTGCCTTTGCTCTGTCTTACAGATGGCCGGGCACAAAAAAACCCGCCTTTGAGCGGGTTTTTCTTTCACCAAACAGCAGACTCTATCAAGAAGCAGCAGGAGCAGCCGGGCCGCCTTGAGCTTCAATGCCACCAATAGCCTTGATCGACAGACGCAGACGACCTTTCTCATCAGCCTCAATGATCTTGACCTTCACAATCTGGCCGACTTTCAGTACGTCATTGATATTGGCAATACGGTAGTTGGCAATCTCAGAGATATGCAGCAAACCGTCACGACCTGGCAGAACCTGAACGATCGCACCAAAATCCAGCAAGCGCATCACTGGGCCTTCGTATTCCTGACCCACTTCAACTTCAGCCGTCAGTTCTTTGATACGACGCTCCGCTTCGCGAGCCTTGTCCAGATCAGCGCTGGCGATGGTAATCGTACCGTCGTCCGAAATATCGATCTGCGTGCCCGTCTCTTCGGTCAGAGCGCGGATGGTGGCACCACCCTTACCAATCACGTCACGAATCTTCTCGGGGTTGATCTTCACGGTCAACATGCGAGGAGCAAATTCGGACATCTCGGTACGGGAACCGTCGATGGACTCTTTCATCTTGCCCAGGATGTGCATACGGCCTTCATGGGCCTGAGCCAATGCAACCTGCATGATTTCCTTGGTAATGCCCTGGATCTTGATGTCCATCTGCAAAGCAGTAATACCTTTCTCGGTACCGGCTACCTTGAAGTCCATATCACCCAGGTGATCCTCGTCGCCCAGAATGTCGGTCAGTACGGCAAACTTGTTGCCTTCCTTGATCAGACCCATGGCCACACCCGCCACGTGATCTTGCACCGGAACACCCGCATCCATCATGGACAGAGAGCCACCGCACACGGACGCCATAGAAGACGAACCGTTGGATTCGGTGATCTCGGACACCACGCGGATGGAGTACTGGAAATCCTCAGCTGCTGGCAGCAAAGGGGTCAGAGCACGTTTGGCCAGACGACCGTGACCAATCTCACGACGCTTGGGGGCACCGAAACGGCCGGCTTCGCCGGTAGCGAAAGGAGGCATGTTGTAGTGCATCATGAAGCGATCGCGGTACTCACCCATGATCGAGTCAATAATTTGCTCATCTTGCTTGGTGCCCAGCGTCGTCACCACCAAAGCCTGGGTTTCGCCACGCGTAAACAAGGCGCTACCGTGAGCACGAGGCAATACGCCCAAACGGATGCTGATAGGACGAACAGTGCGGGTATCGCGACCGTCAATACGGGACTCGCCACTCAAGATGCGCGAGCGCACAATCTTGCTTTCCAGATCAAACAGCATGTTTTCAACAGCCACCATGTCAGGCTGTTCCTGACCGTTAGCCTCTGCTTGAGCCAGAACGGTTTCTTTGGCGTGGGCGTATACCGCGCGAAGCTGCTCCGTGCGAGCCTGTTTTTCACGCGTTTGATACGCTTGCTTCAAACCTTCCTCGGCAGCGGCGCTAACCGAAGCCAATAGGCTTTCGTTGACAGCAGCCGGCTGCCAATCCCACTCGGGCTTACCTGCTTCCTCAACCAACTCATGAATGCAGTTGATGGCAGCTTGCATTTGCTCATGAGCAAACACCACACCGCCCAGCATGACTTCCTCAGACAATTGCTTGGCTTCGGACTCAACCATCAAGACAGCTTGTTCGGTACCGGCAACCACCAGATCCAGATCCGAAGACTTCAGCTGAGTGGCCGATGGATTCAGCACATACTGACCATCGATGTAACCAACGCGCGCCGCGCCCACCGGACCATTGAAAGGAATACCCGAGATGGCCAGAGCAGCGGACGCGCCAATCATGGCAGCGATGTCTGGGTCAATTTCAGGGTTGACCGATACGGTGTGAATGATGACCTGAACTTCGTTGTAGAAGCCCTCGGGGAAAAGAGGACGCAAGGGGCGATCGATCAGGCGGGAGATCAGGATCTCGCGCTCGGACTGACGACCTTCACGCTTGAAAAAACCACCGGGAATTTTGCCGGCAGAGTAGGTTTTTTCAACGTAATCCACGGTCAAAGGAAAAAAGTCCTGACCGGCTTTCGCTTTGCTGGCGCCCACAACGGTGGCCAGCACAACAGTATCTTCGATGGAAACCAGCACGGCACCTGACGCCTGACGTGCGATTTCTCCGGTTTCCAGCACAACGGTGTGCTCACCGTACTGGAAAGACTTGGTGACTTTATTGAACATTAGGAGAATCCTTACAATAAAAAAACCGTGCACACAGCGAAACCAGTTCGCCGAATGCACGGTTGTTTAGCGGGGAGCCAGCCCCGGTATCACTTACGCAGACCGAGTTTTTCGATCAAAGCACGGTAAGCGTCTGGATTACGACCTTTCAGGTAATCCAGCAATTTGCGACGACGGCTAACCATGCGCAACAGACCACGACGGGAGTGGTGATCTTTGTTGTGAGCCTTGAAGTGGCCGGTCAATTCGTTGATGCGAGCGGTCAGCAAAGCCACTTGCACTTCTGGGGAGCCTGTATCGCCTTGTTTACGCTGAAACTCGGAAACGATATCGACTTTTTTGATATCTGCAACTGCCATTTTATATAGCCTCTAAGACTTGCGTTAGGACCGAGGTGCCCTAACGTGTTGAAAATGAAATTGAGTACACCGGCCCAACGGGCCCGTGCAAGCAAACGATTATAACGAAAAACCAGGATCAGCGTTAAGCATTTCGCCTTGCGCCTCCACTGAAGCCGACAACTTTAGTTGTTTCCACGCCGTAGTCGCGCCAAGGCACGGGCACGACGCCAACGCCAGGCCATCACAAACCATCCCGACAGCCCATACAGGCAGAACAGACCAAACAGAAAGACGGGCGGATCGGTCGACACAAATACAAAGACCAGCACAAACAGCAACATGCCCCAAAATGGAACGCTGCGGCTGATGGCAAAGGACTTGCCGCTATAAAACGGCGCATTGGATACCATGGCCAGGCCGGCGTAAATAGTCAGACCAAAGGCTACCCAGGGGATCACATTGACTTGCAGCGACAATTTATTGTCCACGGCCAGCCAGACAAAACCGGCTACCAGCGCGGCGGCGGCCGGACTGGGTAAACCTTGAAAGAAACGCTTGTCGACCACTTCAATATTGGTGTTGAAACGAGCCAGACGCAAGGCGCCACCCGCCACATAGATAAAGGCGGCCAACCATCCCCAGCGTCCCAAGCCCTGCATGGCCCAAACATACATGACCAGCGCAGGAGCCGCACCAAAAGAGATCATGTCTGCCATGGAGTCATACTGCTCGCCAAAAGCAGACTGCGTATTGGTCAGCCGAGCAACCCGCCCATCCATCCCATCGAACACCAAGGCCAGGAAAATGGCGATGGCCGCCGCTTCAAAGCGACCGTTCATCGCTTGCACAACGGCATAAAAGCCCGCAAACAAATTGGCGGTGGTAAAGGCGTTGGGCAAAAGATAGATGCTACGCCGACGACGGGTTTCATCATTGAGCAAATTGGGCATAATTTATGCTTTAAGAGTTGTTGCTAAAGACTGAACACTCGAATGTAGCATTGTCCACAAGGCTACAGAGCGCAAATAGTTCAAGCAAATATAAGCCAGGACAAGCAAAAAAGACCGAGAGGCCTGCGACCAGGGCGTTCGCGAAGAACGAGTAGATTTTATCGAACTCGCTTGCGCAGCATGCTGACAAGGACGCGATGCTCACAGCAAGAGCACTGCATTTTATCGCGCAGTCATCAATACAGCCACAAGACAAGGACACAACGCGGGTATGCCTCCCTTGGCCTGGGCAGCCGCGCTGCGCGCCCAACGCGTCCTGCAATAAAAAAACCGGCTGACGCCGCGAGACGTCAGCCGGTTCAGGTTCAAGACCAGAGCAGACTAGGCGCCTGCCCCGATATCAAACTTAGTTCTTGGACTTATCGACCAATTTGTTGGCCGCAATCCAAGGCATCATGGAGCGCAGCTTGCTACCCACTTGCTCAATCTGCGATTCGGCATTGATACGACGACGCGAGATCAAGGTAGGAGCGCCGGCGGCGTTTTCCAGGATGAAGTTCTTGGCATAAACGCCGGTCTGGATGTCTTCCAGGCACTTGCGCATAGCCTTGCGGGTTTCTTCGGTAACAATCTTCGGACCGGTCTCGTACTCGCCGTATTCAGCGTTGTTGGAGATCGAGTAGTTCATGTTGGCGATACCGCCTTCGTAGATCAGGTCCACGATCAGCTTGAGCTCGTGCAAGCACTCGAAGTAAGCCATTTCAGGCGCGTAACCCGCTTCTACCAGCGTATCGAAGCCTGCTTTGATCAGCTCAACCGCACCGCCGCACAGAACAGCCTGTTCACCGAACAAGTCGGTTTCGGTTTCTTCGCGGAAGTTGGTTTCGATGATACCGGCACGACCACCGCCGTTAGCCGATGCGTAGGACAGAGCCACGTCGCGAGCAGCGCCGGTCTTGTCCTGGTAAACAGCGATCAGGTGAGGAACGCCGCCGCCTTGGCTGTAGGTGCCACGAACCGTGTGACCAGGAGCCTTGGGAGCAATCATGATGACGTCGATATCGTCACGGGGCACAACCTGGCCGTAGTGAACGTTAAAGCCGTGAGCAAATGCCAGAGCGGCGCCAGGCTTGATGTTCTCGGCAACCTGGTTGCGGTAAACCTCAGCAATGTTTTCGTCGGGCAACAAGATCATGACGACGTCAGCGCTCTTGACGGCTTCGGCCACTTCCTGAACTTTCAGGCCAGCGTTCTCGGCTTTGCTCCAGGAAGCGCCGCCTTTGCGCAGACCCACAACCACATTCACGCCGGACTCGTGCAGGTTCAGGGCGTGGGCGTGGCCTTGCGAACCGTAGCCGATGATGGCAACGGTCTTGCCTTTGATCAGGGAAAGATCACAATCCTTGTCGTAGAAAACTTTCATTTCAGGTGCTCCAAATTTAATAATTTCGCTTAAACAGCAATTCGAGAATGGCCGCTCATGCAGCAGCGGCACAAAAAGGACCTTGACTCATTACTTCCAGGACGGGGACACCGGCGTCTACACAGCACCAGACTGTGCATACCCTTTATAAGGCGCTGCCGTGAACGGCAGCCCCTTGAATAAAAGCGGTCATTCTGTCCTGAAAGAGCCTTGGCTTACAGCTTTAAGACACGCTCGCCACGGCTGACACCAGAGACCCCGGTGCGCACTGTTTCAAGAATGGCCGTGCGATCCAGCGCATTAATGAAAGCAGCAATTTTGTCTTGAACACCGGTCAGTTCGATGGTGTATGTCTTGTCCGTCACATCGATGATGCGGCCACGGAAAATATCCGCCATGCGCTTCATCTCTTCACGTTCCTTGCCGACAGCCCGCACCTTGATGAGCATCAGTTCACGCTCGATGTGAGGGCCTTCGGACAGATCCACCACCTTGACCACGTCAACCAGACGGTTCAAGTGCTTGGTGATCTGCTCGATGACGTCGTCCGCCCCTCGCGTCACGATGGTCATGCGAGACAGGGTGTCGTCCTCGGTAGGAGCAACCGTCAAGGTCTCGATGTTATAGCCACGAGCCGAAAACAGGCCAACCACACGGGACAGTGCGCCGGGCTCGTTTTCCAGAAGGATAGAAATGACGTGTTTCATGATTCTCTCCTTACAGATCGTCAGGGCCCAAGAGCATTTCTGTCAGGCCACGGCCTGCTTTCACCATCGGGAACACGTTTTCGGTTTGGTCCGTGATGAAGTTCAGAAATACCAGGCGGTCTTTGTGCGTGGTGAAGGCTTCGCGAATAGCGGGGACCACATCGGCTGGCTTGTCGATTTCCAGACCCACGTGACCGTAGCTTTCCACCAGTTTGACAAAGTCAGGCAATGCATCCACGTAGGACTCGGAATAGCGCGAGCCGTAATCGATCTGTTGCCACTGGCGCACCATGCCCAGATAACGATTGTTCAGACAAAGAATCTTGGGACTCAAGCGGTACTGTTTACACGTAGACAGCTCCTGGATATTCATCTGGATGGAGCCTTCACCGGTGATGACGGCAACATCCTGGCCTGGATTGGCCATCTGCACACCCATTGCGTAAGGCAAGCCCACGCCCATCGTGCCCAGGCCACCGGAATTGATCCAGCGACGAGGCTTATTGAATTTGTAGTACTGCGCCGCCCACATCTGGTGCTGACCCACATCGGAAGTCACGAATGCGTTGCCGCCCGTCACTTCCCACAGGGACTCCACCACAAATTGCGGCTTGATCAGTTCGTCCGACTTGGCGTAGGCCAGCGAGTTCTTGCCCCGCCAGACATTGATCTGCTTCCACCAGTCGTTCAGGGAAGGCTGGTGCTGCGATTCCTGACGGCTTTGCGCATACAGCTCATTGAACTCGGTCAGCACGTCTTTGACACAGCCCACAATCGGCACATCCACTTTCACGCGCTTGGAGATCACGGAAGGATCAATATCGATATGAATGATCTTGCGCGGATTCTGACCGAAATGACGGGTATTGCCGATCACGCGGTCATCAAACCGCGCACCGACAGCGACCAGCACGTCGCAATGCTGCATGGTCATGTTGGCTTCATAGGTACCGTGCATGCCGGGCATGCCGATGTACTGGTCGGCCGTGCCGGGATAGGCACCCAGACCCATCAAGGTCGTGGTGCAGGGTGCGCCACTGAGCTTGACCAGGTCATTGAGTTCGCTTTCTGCATTACCCAGCACCACGCCACCACCCACGTAGATCAGCGGGCGCTCGGCGCTGTTGAGAATCTGGACAGCCTTTTTGATTTGCCCCTGATGGCCCTTGGTCACCGGCGCATAGGAGCGCATCTTGACCTCGCCACGCTTGGGCGTGTACTTGCACGTTGCGGTCGTAATATCTTTGGGGATATCAATCAGCACGGGGCCTGGACGGCCGGTAGTGGCAATAAAGAATGCCTTGCGAATGGTATCGGCCAGATCACGGACATCGCGCACCAGAAAGTTGTGCTTGACGCAGGGACGGGTAATGCCAATGGCATCACATTCCTGGAAAGCATCTTCGCCAATGGCCTGCGTGCTGACCTGACCACTGATGATGACCATCGGAATGGAATCCAGGTACGCGGTCGCAATACCGGTCACGGCATTGGTGACGCCCGGGCCACTGGTTACCAGTGCCACGCCAACTTTCTGGGACGAACGGGAATAGGCATCCGCAGCATGAACAGCGGCCTGTTCATGACGCACAAGAATGTGCTGGAAGCGGTCCTGCTTGAAGATTGCGTCGTAAATATAGAGAACGGCACCACCCGGGTATCCGAAAACGTGTTCTACGCCTTCGTCCGCGAGCGTGCGCACAACAATATCTGCGCCATTTAATTCAGACATGAGTTTTCCTTTCAGTCTTGCTCTGCAATATCGATCGACCACGACGGTCCGAGCTTGAACCGATGTCAGCAACATGATCTGGCGCTTCATGGTCCACAGGACCACACCACCCAGACACATTACCGTCCGGCCTGCACTCTTCGACACCCAGTGCGTGCACACAAAAACGTATGCGTTAGCTTGAAACGGAAGTCCTGGCATCCCACGCTTGTGACGCGGCCAGCAACAAAGTTTTTAGGCGCAAAAAACCGGGCGGATGGCCCGGTTAACAGTGCCTCGCTACAATTTGCTCGGATACGGAGCAAAAACACCTGGTTACTTTACCTTGCCTGCACAAAGCGAGCAACTGTGATTGTTGGTAAAGTGCAAAAAAACAGGCTTAAAGCGGGCATACGTAAAACGATATACTGTCTACCTATGACGAGCTGTCCGGGTATTTTATGGCATCGCCCATTCCACAATTAAAACAATTCCTGTATAGCCACTACTTTTTCGGTGGACTGCGCCAGTCCATCGGGGTACTGCTGCCGGTCATTATTTTGGGCCGGTTTTTTGGTCACTATGACATCGGGGTCATTGCGTCCATGGGCGCGACCTGCGTTGCCATCATTGACCAGCCCGGCGGCCCGCGCCGCTACCGCAACAATGAAATGCTCGGCGGTATTGCCTTGGGCACGGTCACCGTGGGCCTGACCGGCTTAGCCTCCAGTTCCCCTTTGCTGCTGGTGCTGTGCGTCCCCTTGCTCTGCTTTCTGTACAGCATGTTTTCTGTCTTTGGTCGCCGCGGCGGGCTGATCGGTTTTGCTGCCCTGCTGCTGATGACCTTGACGATGCGCTTTCCCATGCAGCCTCATGAAGTGCTGGCGCACACCCTTTACTCGTTTGCCGGCGGCCTGTCCTATTATCTGTTCAGCACGCTGTTTCGACGCTTGTTCTGGTATCGGGAAGAACGTCAGACTCTGGCTGTTGCACTGTTTGCCACCGCTGAGTACATGGAAGCCCGATCACAGTTCTATGACTCCAGCTCGGATCTGGACGCTTGCTATCGGCGGCTGATCAACCTTCAATCCAATATGACCGAAAAGCATCAGGCGGCCCGCGATGTGGTACTGCGCGAACTGCCACGCGGTCATGGGCGGGGAGATCATCACCGCAAGGCGCTGCTGACCATCTTTCTGAACATGGTCAGCATTCTGGACTCGCTGGTTGCCACTTACACCGACTACACCGTCCTGCGCCGCCAGCTTTCCGACAGCGATTTTATGGTTTTTGCGCGTGACGGCTTGCACAAGCTGTCGCTGGATATTGGCCGCATCGCCATGAATGTTTCACGCAGCGCTCGCACAACCCGTCGCTCCAGCGTCAAAGCGGAAATCCGCGCCATGGAATACGAGCTGGAGAAATACAAACGTCAGGGTATGTCTCAATCCGACCCCGAAACGTATGCCCTGTTAGTCCAGGTGCTGCGCCGCATGCGCAACCTGAACCGGATCGTCGACAGCATGGCCAGCCTGTCACACAGAGCCAGCCAGAATCTTCCGGTCGACCAGTACCTGAACAAATCACTCAGCCGCATGCTGTCGCGCGAAGAACTGCGTATGGGCATGCTGACCAGTAATCTCAAGCTGAAGTCCTCGCACTTCCGCTATGCAGCACGTGTCAGCATCGCCTCCATCGTGGCCCTGGGAATTGGTGCACTTAGCGCTCACTTCCAAAGCGAACTGGGCCTGGTCAGTGCCCTGACCGCTCACAGTTACTGGATCATCCTGACAATTCTGGTGATCATGAAACCGGGCTTTGCCATCACCCGTCAACGTAATGGCTGGCGGCTGTTTGGCACGATACTGGGCTGTGCGGCGGCCTTTCTGCTGCTCAAGCTCACCGATAACCGTGAGCTGTATCTGATTGCCATGTTGCTGGCCTATCTGCTTGGCAACAGTCTGGTTCAATTGAACTTCTTGTTATCCGCCCTGTTCAATACCATTTTTGTCATTCTGTCCTTCCAGTTCCTGTCTACAGGCGGCTCTTTCATTATTGGAGAGCGCCTGGTCGATACGCTGATCGGTTGCGGCATTGCCATGGCGGCCAGTTATTTGCTCCCGAACTGGGAATCCACGGCTATGACGGGCCTGGCACGCGCAGCCTTGGCCGCCAATAAAGAGTTCTGGCGGGCCGGTCTGGAGTTCGCTCGTCTGAGTCGTCTGCACAACCAGAACCTCAGAAATGATAAAGCGGGCGAACCCACGATGACAGAGGCTCAGAAAGCTCAGGTGGATCTGGATTTGATGGAAGCCGACACCGCCTGGCAGGTGGCGAACAAGAATGTTCACATTGCCTTTAGCAACTTTGCCTCGGCCTTCTATCGCATGATGGACGAACCTGTCAGCCGACAAGCCAATGTGTCCCTGCTGAACAATCTGCTGATTCAGAACCATGTGCTGGCCTCGCAGATCAGTGCCGCAGCCCCGCTTCTGGCTAATTTGAGCCAGATTCCGCCAGGCATCCAAAACGCTCTGGATGCGATTGGTGCACTCATCAACGATCAGGATGCAGACCCGCCCGCCTCCATCGAAACGGAAGGCGAACTGGCCATGCTGGCCTACCCAATCCGTCAAATGAGCAAGGCAGCCCAGTTGATTCGCCAGGATATGAGAGGGCTGGAATACAGTGCTGGCCCACAGCTGCCACCCGAGCGCAAGCAGGAGCTGAACCAGCAAGGGGCTTGATGACCATGCCCCGCTTACCTAAGGAACTCACTGTCAGAGCCGAATAAACAAAAGCACAAAGCACAAAGCACAAAGCACAAAGCACAAAGCACAAAGCACAAAGCACAAAGCACAAGAGCATAGGGCGCGAAGCCCTCATCTGGTCGCAGCACTAAAAAGAAAAAGGCAAGGCGCAATATACATGGCCTTGCCTTTCCTTTTCATCTCTGCAACACCGCTGATCCGCTAACGAGCTGCCCCTACGGCGCAAGCCATAAATCTATCTGCGCATCAAGCCTTGGCGTCCTGCTCGGAGCGACGAAACACCAGCTTGTCCTCGCTGGAGAGCTCAGGCTGGAACACATAGCCTTCACGATCAAAGGCCTTCAAAGCCTCTACCGTTTGAACACGATTATCAATCACAAAGCGGGCCATCAAACCACGCGCTTTCTTGGCATAAAAACTGATGATCTTCCAGACGCCATTCTTCTCGTCCTGGAAAACACACTGCACCACGCGAGCTCGCAGGGATTTTTGATCCACCGCCTTGAAATACTCTTCCGACGCAAGGTTCAAGACAACAGGATCAGCATCACCTTCCTGACGCTCGTTCAGATAATTGGCAATACGGCTTCCCCAATAAGCGTACAAATTCGCACCACCGGGATTCCTCAAACGAGTGCCCATTTCCAAACGATAGGGCCGCATCAAGTCCAAAGGACGCAAGGCTCCATAAAGCCCACTCAAGATCACGATGTGATCCTGAGCCCACTTGAGTTCCTTGTCCGACAAATCCGTGGCAGCCAAGCCCTCATACACATCGCCGTTAAACGCCAAAATAGCCTGTCGTGCGTTGGAGCGGTCAAACTTGGGCTCCCACTCCTGATAGCGCTGAACGTTCAGCCGTGCCAGATCGTCACTCAGCTTCATCAGGCCCGCTATATCCTCTTCGGACTGAGTGCGCAAAATATCAATCAAGCCTTGCGCCTGCTCCACAAACAAGGGTTGGGTTTCCAGCTGTGTACGTACAGGAGAATCGTAATCCAGCTTCTTGGCTGGCGAGAGCAATAACAACATGCGCCTATATCCTTTCTAACCAAACAGATAAAGGGAGCCCCCTTTATCTGCCATGAACAAAAAACGCGCTGACCGCGATTAGCGCGCCGTCCAGCCACCATCCAGGCTGAGCGTCGTCCCCGTCATCTGATCTGCAGCAGCCGAACACAGGAACACCGCCGCCCCACCCAATTGCTCGGGCGTCACAAACTGCAGGGAAGGCTGCTTCTCTGCCAGCAACTCGCGAGCAGCGGCTTCAATATCCATGCCTTTTTGCTGACTGATGGCCTCAATCTGCTTTTCCACCAGCGGTGTGCGGACCCACCCGGGACAAATCGCATTGCACGTAATGCCCTTGCCGGCATTTTCCAGCGCCGTCACTTTGGTCAGCCCAACAACGCCATGCTTGGCCGCCACATACGCCGACTTATTCACCGAGGCCACCAAACCATGGGCCGAAGCGATATTGATGATTCGTCCCCACCCCTGCTTTTGCATGATGGGCAAGGCAGCGGCCGTACCATGAAAGACAGCAGACAGGTTCAGCGCAATAATGGCGTTCCATTTGTCGACAGGAAAGTCCTCAATGGTTGCTGTGTACTGGATGCCAGCGTTATTGACCAGAATATCCAGGCCACCCAGGGCTTGCGCGGCCTTGGCAACAAAATCACGTGTCGCCTGGGCGTCACTCAGGTCCGCATTCAGATAATAGGCGTGGATGCCGAATCTGGACTCCAGAGAACTGCGCTCGCGCTCGATATCTTCAGGCTGACCAAAACCGTTGATCACCACATCCGCACCTGCTTTTGCCAATTCGGTGGCCATGGCCAGACCAATACCACTGGTCGATCCCGTTACGATCGCTTTTTTACCTTTCAGCATAGATACCTCGTGAGTATGGACAACAGAGAACTGAAACCTCAAGTGTACTCGCCGCTCTGCATGGCCGGACAAGACGTCAGGAGAGTTTTGTCCGAGCTGAGCGCCCACCCCGCGGGGCGACAGATAGCCCCGTAACACCGGAGTAATCTGTGCTCACGTGGGCATCGACACAGGTCATGTCTGCCCAATCGGAACGGAGAACCCGCGTTTCGGCAGGCAATTGCCCGTCAGACAGCCATACGTTTCCCACTTTAACGCCGCAACATGACAGGCAACTGGCCAACAAAACCGACAAGGCAAATAGAAAACAAAAAAGCCCTTGAATAATCAAGGGCTTTTAAAATTCTAAGTGGCGGACAGGGTGGGATTCGAACCCACGGTACGCTTGCACGTACGCCTGATTTCGAGTCAGGTACATTCGACCACTCTGCCACCTGTCCGCGATTGCTTATATGGTTACAAGCAAGCCCATAAATATAGATGAAAGAATGCGTTTTGACAAGCACTAACCGTGTAGAGTGACTCGTTCCACGCGCACGGTCAGTCGGCGGAACCTGCCTCAGAACCCAAAGTATTCTTTTCGATCAAGGGTTTACCCTTTATTTTCGACTGTTTTGCTTGTTTGCTCTGGTAGGCGGGCCTATATTGGAATCACACATTGATGCATCGCAGCCCTGCCTTTTCTCCGGCAGTCCTTGTAATTCCAGTGCAAAACACTGGACTTGATAAAAGGAATTGTCATGCAAACCTTCCAATGGATTATTGATGCCAACGGCGATGGCCTGTACAGCCTGAATGAAATCCTCCAGACCTTGCGCTGGGCTTTCCGAATTCCAGGCAGTCTAGTAGTGGAGACATTGGGCTCTGTTCCATATCTGTCAGACGTACTTCGTATCCAGGCCTCGGAAGCGACGGGCTACGCCTCCTTGCGAGGTGGGCTGGTCAATATCCTATCGCTATTTTTCTGGGCCGGCCTGTGCCTCTGGTTTCTGGAGATCAACTCCAAGCCCCGTGCGGAACCCCCACAGCGTAAAACTCGCCTGACCCCGCATCTGCATAAACAGAGTGATTCCGCGCACGCTCAACAACTGCACGCGAACCACAATCGCCGCCCGGTCCGTCACCGTCAGGTTGAACGGCACACCTTCTGACCCGACTGCATGGCTCCCCTGTCCATCCGGACAGGGGAAATAGTTGTTAAGAAAGGTAAATCCTGAGCATAGCTCATACGAGTCATGTTGCTTTTGGAAGTGCTTTGGCAGGTTTGCCTAACGTTTGAGCCTGCAAATCCGGGCAACAATCGCTGCAGCTAGAGTCACGTGAGGTGCAGCATATGAAAAAACTACTGTTCGCCAGTTTGATGGCCTTGAGCACCAGCACCGCCTTTGCGGGCGGTGTGAATGTGGACATCAATGTTGGTATTCCCGGGATTGGTTATGGGCCCATCTTCTACCCACCCGCACGTGTTGTGGAGCGCCCGGTTTATGTCGCGCCCCCGCCAGTGGTTTACCATCCACCCCGTTACGTCTATCGTCCCGGCTACGTGGAGTATGGACGCGGCAGCAAAGAGTGGCGCAAAGAACAACGGCGGGCTCACAAACGCTGGCGCAAGCATCAGGAGCGCTACTGGGATGATGACTGACCCATCTGAACGGAGCCAAGCATAAAAAAGGGCTGAGGACCACAACGGTCATCAGCCCTTTCTCTTTTAAGACAGCCGCTTTACTGCGCAGGCACCAGACGTTCCAGACCACCCATGTAGGGGCGCAGAACCTTGGGCACAATCACGCTGCCATCTTCTTGCTGGTGATTTTCCAGCACCGCCACCAAGGCGCGTCCCACCGCCAGACCCGACCCGTTCAATGTGTGCACAAACTCGGGGCGAGCCTTGCTGTCAGCACGAAAACGCGCTTGCAAGCGACGAGCCTGGAAAGCTTCGCAGTTCGAGACCGAAGAAATCTCGCGGAACGTATCCTGTGCGGGCAACCACACCTCCAGATCATAGGTTTTGGCCGCCGAAAAGCCCATGTCGCCCGTACAGAGCTGCACCACACGGTAAGGCAGCTCCAGAGCCTGCAGCACGTGTTCAGCGTGGCCGACCATAGCCTCCAGCGCCTCGTAAGATTTTTCAGGGTGGACAATCTGCACCATTTCTACTTTGTCGAACTGGTGCTGACGAATCACACCGCGGGTGTCCCGGCCACCGCTACCGGCCTCCGAACGGAAGCAAGGCGAGTGAGCAGTCAGACGCATGGGCAACGCATCACCAGCCAGAATCTCGTCGCGCACCATGCCCGTCAAACTGATCTCGGAGGTGGAGATCAGGTACAGGTCTTCGGGCTTGGATTCGGCCGGATCGGCTGGCTCATTGTCCTGACCACCCTTGGTGACCCAGAACATATCATCCTTGAACTTGGGCAGCTGGCCAGTACCGTACAAGGTGGAGGCGTTCACGATGTAGGGGGTATAGCATTCGGTGTAACCATGCTCTTGCACTTGCGTGTCCAGCATGAACTGAGCCAGCGCACGGTGCAAACGGGCCAGAGGGCCACGCAAGACCATGAAACGGGCACCCGCCAGCTTACGAGCCGACTCAAAATCCAGGCCCAGCTTTTCACCCAGATCCACGTGATCGCGCGGCTCAAAGGTGATGTGCGCGGGCTTGCCCTGTTCATCTTTAGGGCCGGGAATCCAACGGCGCACTTCGACGTTGTCTTCTTCGGACTCGCCCACCGGCACGCTTTCGTGCGGCAGGTTGGGAATTGTGGCGAACCAGGAGGACAGCTCGGCCTGTACTTGGGACAGATCCTGCTCCAGCTGCTTCAAACGCACCGGGATTTGCTGGGATTGAGCCAATGCCTCGCTAGCGTCTTCGCCCTTGGACTTGAGCTGGCCAATACGTTTGGCCAGTGCATTGCGCTCGGCCTGCAGAGTTTCTGTTTCCACCTGCACCGCTTTGCGGCGGGCTTCCAGCTGCTGGAAACGCTCGGTGTCAAATTGCACGCCACGTTTCGCCAAGCCCTGTACCAGCGGCTCCAAGTCTTTGCGTAATTGGTTCAGATCTAACATTTAATAGCCATATAGGTGATGGTTCAATCCCGATTGATGTGGTGATTTTAACCGCAAGCCACCACAAGCGCAGCACAGCGCACGCAGTAGCGGGATATCGGGAAATACGGGGGTGACAGGCCCAGCAAGCGCCCGTCCTGTCTTAAGTGTCTTTTTTACCGGCCTGCTCGTCCAGTTGACGCAGGCGTTCCATTTTTTCAGCAATCTTGATTTCCAGACCGCGAGGTACTGGCTGATACCAATGGGGGTCGGGAATGCCGTCCGGCAGGTAGGTCTCGCCCGCCGCGTAGGCATTGGGCTCGTCGTGAGCATAGCGATACGCATGACCGTGGCCCAGCTCTTTCATCAGCTTGGTCGGCGCGTTGCGCAAATGCACGGGTACTTCACGGCTCTTATCCTGCTTTACAAAGGCGCGAGCCTGGTTGTAGGCCTTATACCCCGCATTGCTCTTGGGAGCGATGGCCAGATAGATGACTGCCTGTCCCAGGGCCAGTTCGCCTTCGGGGCTGCCCAGCCGCTCGAAGGTCAAGGCAGCATCGTTAGCAATTTGCATGGCGCGCGGATCGGCCAGACCGATATCCTCCCAAGCCATGCGAATGATACGACGCGACAAATAACGGGCATCCGCCCCGCCGTCCAGCATCCGAGTGAGCCAATACAAAGCCGCATCCGGGTTGGAACCACGCACCGATTTATGCAAAGCAGAAATCTGGTCATAGAAATTATCGCCCCCCTTGTCAAAGCGTCGGGAGTTCAAGGTCAAGGCGTTTTGCAAAAAGTCTGTGGTAACCAGCTCGGTGCCCGAGGTCTTGGCAGCTGTATTGGTCTGCTCGAGCAGGTTCAAAAAACGTCGCGCATCGCCGTCGGCATAGCCGATCAAGGTATCAACAGCTTGATCCTCAAACTCCAGACCCTCCAGCGCGTTTTGCTCCTGTACGCGGCGCAGCAGCCGTTTAAGTTCATCATCCGTCAGGGATTTAAGTACATAAACTTGCGCCCGCGACAGCAAGGCCGAATTGACCTCAAACGAGGGGTTTTCCGTCGTGGCACCAATAAGGGTCACCAAGCCGCTCTCGGCATAGGGTAGCAGTGCATCCTGCTGGGACTTGTTGAAGCGATGAATCTCGTCCACAAACAGGATGGTGTGCTTGCCCATGGTCAGGTTGTGCTGGGCTTGCTCCATGGCGGCACGAATATCCTTCACGCCCGAAAAAACGGCCGACAAGGCAATGAACTCGCACTCAAACGCACTGGCCGTCAAACGAGCCAAAGTGGTTTTACCAACACCCGGTGGCCCCCAGAAAATCATGGAGTGGGGTTTGCCAGACTGAAACGCCAAGCGCAAGGGCTTGCCCTCGCCCAGCAAATGGGACTGCCCTACTACTTGATCCAGTGTTTTGGGGCGCAGTGCTTCGGCCAAGGGTGCGGCGGGTTCCTGAGCGAACAAATCACGCATGGCGATCGCCCTTCCTAAAATGGCAAGACCTGGCCAAGCAGACCAGGTCTATATTGAAAACGTGTGGTACTAAAGCGAACGGCACGCTGGCTCTGACTGTCTTGGCACCAGAGCCACAACGCCTTAGGGCATGGACACCACATCCACGCCGGCGGGAGCTTTGAAAGTAAACGTGCTGGCGCTAATACGGGGGTTGGGTTCCAGAGCGGTGAAATCAATATAGGTGGTCTGCCCAAATGAGTCCTGCAACTCAAGACGACGAGGCTCACTGCCCTTGAAGCCAATATCCACATAGGAAAAGCCAGCATCAGTTTGCAAAGGCGTGGCTCGTATCCACTCCATCCCATCCCGCGACGCCTGCTCGACCAGTCGGAACGAATCTTCCAGATTGCCAGTACCAAACAATATAGCGGCAGGCGAAGCGCCAATAGACTGATCCACTCCACGCTCGGTGACCTGTGCCAGATCCGGGTCGTATTGATACAGTACCTTGCCGTCCGACACGATCAACTGCTCATAAGGGCGCTGCACATGCCACTTGAACTGGCCCGGACGCTGAAACACGAACTGCCCTGACTGCGGCGCACCTTTGGATTGGCCGTTGCTGTCTACGGTGCGCTGAGAGAACTCTCCCTTGGCGGCACGTACATCCTGCACAAAGGAGCGCAATTGCTCGCCGCCCGATGCGGCCAGGGTCAAGGCAGGTGTGGCAGCCAGCAACATGCTGGCCAACAATGTCTTAATCTTCATCTTTGGCACCTCCTGCGGGGACCAGAATTTCACGGTTACCATTGGGCTGCATGGCCGATACCAGCCCCGCCTGCTCCATTTGTTCCAGCAGCCGTGCTGCCCGGTTATAACCGATACGTAAATGACGCTGTACCGAGGAAATCGAAGCGCGACGATTTTTGATAATGACCTGAACAGCCTGGTCGTACAAGGGATCGGCTTCCGCATCCGCCATGCCCGTTATGGGATTGACGCCCTCGCCCGACTCTCCTTCGATGGCGCCTTCCAGCAAACCTTCAATGTAATCGGGCTCACCATGTTCTTTCAGATGCTCGACCACCCGGTGAACCTCGTCATCGCTGACAAATGCACCGTGTACACGTTTGGGCAAACCGGTGCCAGGAGGCAGATACAGCATATCGCCCTGTCCAAGCAAGGTTTCCGCACCCATCTGATCCAAAATGGTGCGCGAGTCGATCTTGGAGGACACCTGAAAAGCGATACGGGTAGGAATGTTCGCCTTAATCAGACCCGTAATCACATCCACACTAGGACGCTGTGTAGCCAGAATCAAGTGAATACCGGCCGCACGGGCCTTCTGAGCCAAACGGGCAATCAACTCTTCGATCTTCTTGCCTTGCACCATCATCAGGTCAGCCAGCTCGTCAATAATGACGACAATCATGGGCAGAACGGACAGTGGCTCGGGAGCATCCGGCGTCAAGGAGAAAGGATTGGGGATAGGCTCTTCACGCTTTTGCGCTTCGCGTATCTTGGCGTTGTAACCGGCCAGATTGCGCACGCCCAGCTTGCTCATCAAGCGGTAGCGTTTTTCCATCTCCGCCACACACCAGTTCAAGGCGTTGGACGCCAGACGCATATCCGTGACCACCGGCGCCAGCAAATGAGGAATCCCTTCATAGACACTCATTTCCAGCATCTTGGGATCGATCAGGATCAGGCGCACATCGGCCGGGTCTGCCTTGTACAGCAACGACAAAATCATGGCATTAATCCCGACAGACTTACCGGAGCCCGTCGTACCCGCCACCAGCAGGTGAGGCATTTTGGCCAAATCTGCCACCACAGGCTTGCCGGCAATATCCTTGCCCAACGCCATGGTCAGCAGGGATGCACTGCTGTGATAGGTCTGCGATCCGACGATTTCCTCCAGACGCACCATTTGACGACGAGGGTTGGGTAGCTCCAGCCCCATCAGGTTCTTACCGGGAATGGTTTCCACCACCCGGATGCTGACCAGACTCAAGGCGCGGGCTAGGTCTTTGGCCAGATTCACGATCTGGCTGCCCTTCACGCCCGTGGCTGGCTCGATCTCGTAGCGTGTAATAACCGGACCGGCCTGGGCAGCCACCACCGTTACTGCCACGCCAAAATCCGACAGCTTCTTTTCGATCAGCCGCGAAGTGAACTCAATGGTCTCTGGCGATACGGTCTCCACATTGTCAGCGGCCGGGTCCAATAAGGACAGTGGGGGTAAATCACTCACCTCGCCCGCCTGACGGGGTGCCTTGAACAAGGTTTGCTGCTTTTCTTTCTCGACACGTTCGGATTTGGGCACGGCTACAAAAGCGGGCTCGATCCGAACAGGCTGCTCATGAACCAGTTGTTCCTGCTTGGCCACGACGCTTTCCGTACGCTCGGCACGTTTGACCTCGCCCACACGCCGATCCTGACGGGCCGACCAAAATGTCATGAGCCGGGCAATCGCCCCTTCAATCAAGCCGCCCAGACGTTCCGCCAGCGTCAACCAGGAAAAACCGAAGAACAAACTGGCCCCGCCGGCAAGCAGGCCCATCAGCACCAACGTAGCACCACCAAAGCCTATCGACGTTACCAACAGTTGCGATAATAATTGGCCCAACTGCCCGCCAGCGCCAGCCGGAAGCTGCCACTGCTGGCCTAGCTCTTTAAAAAAGAGTGATTCCAGGCCCATGCTGCCCAGAAACAGAAAGAAAAACCCGATACCCGTTTCCCATCGCACTCGGGGCAACACGTCCTCGTTCTTGGTGCTGGGCAAAAGTAACGCAGTCAGCCGGTAAAAACCCACGGCAACGCGTTGCACCAGCAGCACAACCCAAAGCCAGGACGTCAGCCCGAAAAGAAACAATAGAAAATCGGCGATGTGGGCACCAAAGATGCCCCCGCCATTTTGTGTAAGGCCGGAATGCACAGAGTGCGACCAGCCGGGATCACCCGGGTCCCAGGTTGCCAGTACCAGACCTAGCCAGGCTGCCAGTGCAGCGAAGATGATCCACCGTGCTTCGCGCAGCAATCCTGTCAGGCGCTGCTGCAAGGCAGAGGGCCCATTGCGCACATTTTTGGATGACCGGGACGAACGAGGGGATGTTGCAGGTATTCTTGCCATGGACTCATTATAATTGGAGATCGTCTTTTTCGGATTTTCTGTGATGTCGACTACTAAGCACGCAAAAGTACTCATTCTGGGCTCAGGCCCGGCCGGCTATACCGCAGCGATCTACGCCGCCCGCGCCAACCTCAAGCCTGTCTTGGTCACTGGCATGGAGCAAGGTGGCCAACTGATGACCACCACGGATGTAGACAACTGGCCGGCCGATGCCCAGGGCGTCCAGGGACCTGATCTTATGGCACGTTTCCAGGCTCATGCAGAACGATTCGAAACAGAATTAATCTTTGACATGGTGTCCTCGGTCGATCTCTCCACCCGCCCCCTGACCCTGCACGGCGATAGTGGCACAGTCTACACCTGCGATGCGCTGATCATTGCGACAGGCGCATCGGCTCAGTACCTGGGCTTGCCAACAGAACAGGAGTTCATGGGCCGTGGTGTGTCCGGTTGCGCAACCTGTGACGGTTTCTTCTACAAGAATCAGGACGTGGCTGTGGTCGGAGGTGGTAACACGGCCGTTGAAGAGGCTCTGTACCTGTCCAATATCTGCAAAACCGTGACGCTGATTCACCGTCGCGATACCTTCCGCTCCGAACCCATCCTGACCGACAAGCTGATGGATCGCGTCCAGAACGGCAACATCCGTCTGAAACTGCACAGCGAACTGCAGGAAGTACTGGGTGATGCATCCGGCGTGACAGGTGCTCGCATCATCAACAATCAGACTCAAGCCACGGAAGACCTGGCAGTGACCGGCGTATTCATCGCCATTGGCCACAAGCCCAATACCGGTATCTTCGAAGGCAAGCTGGATATGCACGACGGCTACATCACTACGCGCAGTGGTCTGCAAGGCATGGCAACCATGACTTCCGTTCCGGGCGTATTTGCAGCGGGTGATGTACAAGACAATATCTATCGTCAGGCCATTACCAGTGCAGCCAGCGGTTGCATGGCCGCCCTGGACGCACAGCGCTGGTTGGATGAAAACCAATAAACCCAAAGCCGTGGGCCGTAGCCTGGCAGACCTGAAGAAGTTGCAAGGTCAGGTCCGCCAGGATCTCAATCCGCCTCCAGCCCCCGCCCGTCCTCAAGCCCGCAAGCGCCCGCGCCCGCCCGACCCGGGTGGCAAGCCAGCCCGACGAGCAGCCCTTGCCAGCACGGGAGTCCAAGATCAAGTTTCTTTACTGGACCCCAGCGACAGAGCCTGGCTGCGCCAGTCCCTGCGCGATGTGGCGCCCTTGAAAAAGCGCGGCCAACGCCTGATCGCCAATCGCCCCGCAGCCAGCCCGGAGCAATTGGAGCAGCGTCGCCGCCACGCAGTGGGCGCGCCCGCTTCTACCCCTGCCCTGCCGCAGGCCTCTGACCTGTATGTCAGCGCACAGGTTGAGAGCAATGATATCCGGCACCTGCGTGCGGGCTGTGGCCCCGATGTCTTGCGCGATCTGGAACGCAATCGTTGGCCCATCGAATCCAGTCTGGATTTGCATGGCTCGGATGTAGAGCAGGCCCGCGAACGACTGGACAATTTCTTGCGTTCCTGTCTGGAACATGGCCTGCGCTGTGTACGCATTGTCCATGGCACGGGCTATGGCTCGCGCAATGGGGAACCCGTTTTACGCCATGCGGTGCGTCGCTGGCTGACCCAATTGCCCGACGTTCTGGCTTATGTTGAATGTGCCCCCAATGAAGGGGGGCAGGGCGCTGTCAAACTCCTGCTGCAGGCTGTGACTGAGCCCGGCGTTTGATTGTCCTGCGTGGGATAGAGACGTAAAAAAGGCCAGCTTTCGCTGGCCTTTTTTTTGTTGTTGTTATGTTGTACTGCCTATTGCTTTTATAGTAGTGACCGTTTTGCTTCGGTCTTTATTGCCCAGCTTTGCGGGCTATGTCTCCTCACCTGCATGGAACGTATTGTGCCCCATTTATAAAAGTGTCACACTTAGGGAATGCACTGATACCCGCATGGTAAGAAAATATCAGCCACTACCTTCGGCGCTTCTTATTGGGTTGCCGGGCCCTGCCCCTTCACAGCCCGTTTCAAAAACACCTGCATTTCTTTCTCTGCCTGTTTGTCGCCCTGCTCCTGGGCAATCACCAGACCTTGCTCCAGAACGTGCTGCGCCTGCGTAAATTGCCCCAGGTTGACCAGTACCCGCCCCAACAACTTCCAGGCTGCGGTGTAACGCGGATTCATTTCTACGGCTTTAGAAAAATGCTCGCGAGCCGCCTCCAGATCGCCCTCGCCCATACATGCGTTACCCAGGCCAAAGCGCAGTAAAGCGTTATCCTTGCCAGCAACCAGCAATTTTTCCAGTCCTTCACGCATAATCCGTACCCTTGAAAACAAAGCAAGTCGTGGTTGCGCTGTCTTCGTACAAAACACAATAGCGACTCGCACAAGCCTAAATAGCTTGATAGCTCTTGAACGGTCCGGCCATCAAGCATTGAGCCTGGTTTTGTACCACGGAATATCAAAAGGCGGCCTCAGCAGGCCAGGCTCTGTAGGTCCATTCTCCGGCGAGTGCCGCCTTTAGGCCAGATCGCCTTGCAAAACCCCCTTGCTGACGACCTCACGCCCATCCAGACTCACGGTGCAATTGCGCATGGGGTAGTCAAAATGGCAATCAGAAAAACGGCCTGCAGCGGGATTCGCTCCGGTAGAGAAAAGGAAGTTACCGGCAAAGGCACGCAACTCGGTTCCGTTGGTATCGCGCTTGTCGTACATGGCCATGGAATCCCAGCGAGCCGCCGGTGCCATGCCCCAGCCCACATGACTGACGGCATAGGCATCCTTGTCGTTCCAGCTGGCGTAATAAGAACGGATCAAATCAGCGTCTACACCCTTGCCCTCAATCGCCACGACATAATCATTTTCGATACGCAGGGTCACGGCCGACTCCAGATAGCGCTTGAAGGTCAAGTTCACATCTCCGCTATCGAGCACCAACGTCCCATTCACACTACCATTGCTGGGGTAGCAAATGCACAGACCTGCCGGCCAGTATCCAAAACTGCCCGGCTTGTCGGCAATTCCGGCGCTGCCGCGTCCAATCACCCCCTCCAGGCTGACTGTCAGATCCGTGCCGGCCTCGGAGCTAATGTGCATGACACTCGCATCGGTAATCAGCTTGCCGCCAAGATCGCACTTGCCTTGCAGGTAAGGACTGGGTTTGACCCGCTCCAGAATCTCGGGGTGCTCGTCGCTAATCATCATGATGCGGGCCCCTTTGGCCAGCAGTGCGGCACGCTCGGGCGAATGCAGCAGCCCTTCTACGGTGCAGTCCACGATGAACTGGCTGCCTGCCAAAGCCTGGACTATCGGGTCCATGCCTTCCAGAGCCAAGGAAGTCCCAGTCGAGCGCAGGGCAATATTGCTTTTCAGTCGTGGCGAGACCAGTTTCACATGACAAACCCGCGCCCCCATTTGCGTCAGGGCCAACTCGGCCAGCTCGGCCAGCACAGAGCGCGATTGCGTCTCGGACAGCACGACTGCCATTTCGCCGGGCTGCACCTTGCACAGTCCAAACACTTCTACAAAATCAGCAATCCACTTGCCTTCAATATGCTCACGCAACATCTCACTACTCCTTGAAAATTCAAAAAAGGCGCTGCGCGGCTTTTTCAGCCGGGCGGCGCCTCTGCACATCAGTCGTGCAAATCCTTGCCCCTGGTTTCAGGCGAGGCAATCGTGGCCCACAAAGCCAGAACACACAGGCCGATCAAATACCAGTCAAAAACCTGCTTTTGATTGATCGAATGCAGCCAGGCTTGCAAATAGGGAGCAGTCCCGCCCGTCAAGGCACCGGCAACCGAATACGGCAGCCCCATGGCGACCGCACGGATGCGTGTCGGGAACTGCTCAGGAAAAAAAGCGGGCATGATGGCGGTAGGCGCCGAGATCAGAAGCATGCCGCCCATCATGAATACCACCAGACGCCAGATCTCGCCCTGTCCGCCGGTCAGCACCATCGTCAATGGAATGATGCTGATGATTGAACCGATGGAAAAAAAATACCAGTTCACCTTGCGACCGAAACGATCGGAGAACGCCCCCCAGAAGATCAGGCACAAGATCAAAAATATATTTGCTCCTACGCCCACCCACATCACCTTGGCAGCAGGCATGCCCAGGGAGGTGATGGCAAAGGTCGGCGCCATGATGGCCCAGACGTAATACAAGACGGTGCCGCCTGCCGACAAAGCGAATACACGCAAGCAGGCGCTGCGGTACTTCCAGACCTCGGCCCAGAACACGCGCGCGCCAGGGCGTGCCGTTTTGCCCGAGGCTTGTGCTGCAGCCTGACGGGCTTTGAACATGGGGGTTTCATCGAGCTTTCTGCGCAGATACAGCGCATACACTCCCAAGGCACCCCCCAATACAAAGGGAACACGCCATGCCCAGGCTCGAACGACCTCCTCCCCCAGCAGACTGGTCAGGCAGGCACTGAGCAAGACCGCGGCCAGCACGCCAATTGTGACAAACACAAAAACAGAGGACGACCACAGCCCGCGTTTATGAGCGGGCGCCATTTCCGTGACATAAGTGAAGGAAGAAACCACCTCACCACCATGACCAATCCCTTGTAACAAGCGCCCCATCAACAAGAACAAAGCGGCAATCGGCCCCACCATGTCATAAGTGGGCGCAATGCCGATCACCAGACTGCCCAACGCGGTAATCAACATGGACAAGGTCATGGTGAACCGTCGTCCCTTGCGGTCGGCCAGCCAGCCAAAAAAGATGCCTCCCAGAGGGCGCATGAAAAAACCAACGGCAAATACTGCCAGCGTGCCCAGCAATGCGGCCAGCGGGTCCTCGCTATGGAAAAACTGCTTGGCAAAATAGGCGGCAAAAATCGAATAAGCCGTCCAGTCATACCACTCCAGGGCGTTGCCCGCCCCAACCCCCCAAATAACGCGTCGACGCTGCGCGGCAGTCATGGGCTGCTCGCGCAAAGATGATGTAGGTGCGTCCAAGAGATGTCCCCTTCACTGTGATAGTTGTGCTTCTTGTTTTTTGTTGTTGATCCGGCGGCTTAGGCCACCAACTGCGTGAAACGAGAGCGATGGAAGATCAATGGCGAGACTTCGCGCTCGATCTGCACATCGTGGATAAGCAATTGCACGGCATCGTGGTCCCCAGCCGGATGCACTTGAAAAACACTGCAGTCAAACCAGACTGATGCCCCTTTTATATGGACGGCCCCCTCCTCGGTCAGCTCGACCTCGACATCGCTGAAGCGGCTGTCCTTATCCGGCCCGGCCAGCTGACGACAAATAGCCGCATGTTCAGCACTCAAAATGGATACCCCCAGACGCGAGGCGCGAGACAGCAGCGCCCAGGTCGAGGAACTTTTCTGTACAAAAAAGGCAGCCAAAGGCGGGGCTAGCGAGACCCCTACGGAAAAGCTGGACGCAACAATGACGTGCGGCTTGCCATCGAGCACGGCTGCAATGGCTGCAACCCCCGACGGAAAATGCCCGAAGGCTTCGCGTACCGCCCTGGCCCCCAACCCACTTATGCTTTCTTTCATGACGATGACCCTGCTCAGGCGTTAAAGAACCAGAACCCAATAGGTGAAGAGCGTTCCTAGCGCTCACTCACCTGAACTCAATTCTGTTTCGATCGTCATTTATTTGCAATAACAAATTTGCTTTTACTAGGGTTTGTTTATTGATTTTAGGTATTAACCCTATGAAAAAACGTCGTTTTAAAAGCTATAGACCTATACAATTTATATAAATTTTATTGCGTATTATCTTTCTCGATAATTTATTTGCAACAAAACAAGTTATTCTGCAAAGGACAATATGTACCTGCATATCGTTTTGATGGCGCCCCACGCCCCCATTAAGCCCGAGCTGGCATCTACACTGGATCACGCTTTTATCCGCATACGGCAAGAGTGCCCAGGGATAGAACGCTTTGAGTGGGTGCCAAATCTGTCACGCAGCTCCGCACGCTACAGCCATGCTCTGCTATCGGTATTCCGCTCCCAGGAAGCGCTGGACGCTTATAGAGAAAGCGACGCTCATCAGGCCATGCTGGAGGCCATCACCCCGCACATTCAGGACATTGTGGTGCTCGATAGCGTGCTGGAGGAAAGCTTGTCCTAAAACGCCTGAGCGCCCGCTCAGGTACATAGCCCCCCTGCAAGTCCCAATCCGACAACGCTAGCGCCGCTGGGGTACGCACGGTAAAATGGCTCGCTGCAAACCTACTATCAAAAATGGGTAGCCATCCGCCCCACCACCGGAAAACAGAATGAAAGCAAGCATCGCGATTGATGAGTTCATCGCCAGCCGCGACCATGGCGAACACGAACAACTTGCCCCGCATCATTACATTCTGACGCTTTATGGTTTGTTCGCCCGCCCCGCCGGCATCACCATCCCCGTGGCCAGCGTCGTTCAGTTGCTGTCCGATCTGGGCGCAGAGCCCTCCAGCGTGCGCTCTGCCATCTCACGACTCAAGAAAAAAGGCGTGCTGATCAGCCAGCCGGCCGCCTCAGGAAAAGGCTATGCCTTGGCCGCCGAGCTTGAGCCTCACATGCAAGCGGGCGACGAACGGATTTTCTCCTCGCCCTCCATGAATATCCGAGACCCTTGGCTCCTGGTCTCTTTCTCCGTTCCCGAAAGTGAGCGTCAGAATCGCCACAAGATTCGAACGGGCCTGTCACGGATGGGGTTCGGCACGGTAAATGCTGGCTTGTATATAGGCCCGGCTCGCTTGCAGGCCGAAGCCGTGGAGTACATCCGCGAGCACCAACTGTGGCCTTATATTGAGCTGTTCACCTGTGAGCCTAGCGGCCTGAGCGATATTCAGGAAAAAATCTCCCGCTGGTGGAATTGGGACAAGCTGGCTAATGAGTACCAGTCTTTTTTGAACGCGTATCAGGACGAGGTTGAAGTCTGGCAAACCGCTTTGCGCCAAGGCACGGGCGACCCTCTGGAAGCCTTCCGCCTCTATATGCCCATGGTGACCCGTTGGCGCCGACTGCCCTTTCTGGACCCCGGCCTGGCACCCGAGCTGTTGCCAGACAACTGGGTAGGCAATTCGGCCCGCAAACTGTTTGGTGACTTGCATCGACTGCTGAGCCCCTTGAGCTCGCAACACGTGCAGCAGGCCATTCCAAACTGGAAGGCCCGCGGGACGGACTAAGTCCACTCCTTTCGTTACGCCCCTGCAAAACGAGCGATGTCACCCATCAAGTCCTGGGCGACACGCTCAAACCGCTCCAGCGTCACCCCCTGCATCATGGGTGCATCCTGCCAGGCCTGGAAGTTGCCAAACTGGAACGGCAAATCAAAACAATGCCCACTGAACACAGCCTCCAGCGGGCTTTGTTCCGTGAAGTCACTCCAAATCACAGAATGCCCCGCTGCCTTCAAACTGGCCGCATAGTGCGTGGGAAAACGCTGAAATTGCAACCATGACGAGGCTGCAACAACTTGCCGATACGGCGTCAGGCCCGACCCCGCTCCCTGATACATTCCATTTCGTAACAGAATGGCGGGCAAATCCCCCACAGGCCATTCACCCAACGCCTGATCAACCTGCTCTTGCGTCGCCTGCCGATGAAAAGGCACGTCAAAAAAGAACACCGAGGACTCTTGGGCAGTACAGCGCAGATACACCGCCTGTGCATGGCAGGCGTGCGCCGCCCAGTCAGGATTCCATAAATCCGGTGGCATCCCGGCACTGATCACAGGCAAGAATGCTGACGGAGCATGAGCCAAACGTGGTGGTTCTTTGTCCAAAGCCATCATGCCGTGCTGCATCACGATATCCACATCCGCGGTCAGCCACTGATCGCCCAGGCTTTGTCGCACGCGTTCCGTGGTTTTTCTTTGCTGCTCGGGCGACCATGGCGTGCGCGTTCCCATGCTGAGCAAGGCCACACGATCAATCCAGCCTCGTGTGGACTCCAGCACGCTAAGCAAATGCGCGTACCAGCCACCCGCCGACTGCCCCATCAAGGTGATCCTGTCCGGATCGCCACCAAAGGCGTGGATGCGATCCTTCACCCATTGGAGCGCCAAGCGCAAATCGGCTGCCGGCAAGGGCAAGTCGTCCGCTTGTGCATCACCCAAGTGCCCCAAGGCACCGAGGCGATAATTCACATTGACCACCACCATGCCCTGCGCTGCCAGACGGGTGCCGTCATACCAGTCCAAAGAAGCGCCGCCACTCATCCAGGCACCGCCGTGGATAAAGAACAGCACGGGCAGACCTTGCGCTTGGGCAGGTGCCCACACATTCAGAAAATATGCGTCTTCAGATTGCGGATTGGCACTGCCTGCGCCCATGACCGCAGCAAGACGGCTAGGGCGCTGCGGAAAGACAGGCACCTGATCCAGCGATGTCGCTGCCATCCGCCCGATCGCCGCCTGCGCCGCTTCAAAACGGCGCGTGCCTTGGGCGTAACGCAGGCCATACCAGGCCTGCACTTTCACGCCATCGGCACGACAACGACGCGAGGGGGCATGGATCCGCAATGTCGCCGTCATGGCTTAAAGCTTGTTGGAAATATAAGGCGTACCGGTCATGCCGTTGCCGTGAAGCTCGTAGCCCATCGGTGCCGTAATCGAAGCATGGCGAGTGCCTGTATTGATATCGCGCCACATGCGGCCCAGCAGACTGTTTTCCGCAAAGGAGGCAGTGCCATGCAACCAGCACAGATTATTCACCGCATCCACCAGTTCATGCCCAGCATGACCGATCCCGGCGCGGTGGCGGGCACGCAGCGCCAAGGGCATGGGCACTATGCCAGAAGCAGCCGCATCAATCTGCGCTGCAGCGCGCTCCAACAATAAACGCGCGCTATCAATCTGAATACTGGCTGCCCCCAGGTTCTGAACGAACGCCCCTGAGTCCGACTGTTTCGTGTAATGGGTGTAGGTAATGCCACGCTTGCCACTGACGCCGCTGGTGAAATCCATCGCGGCCTGAGCCGCACCTAACGATGGCGCTTGAATGCAGGTCGACATGGTCAAATGCGGGGTCAAACGACGGCCAAATGTGGCCAGAGGGTCTTGCTCCTGTACATCCCCCATCAATTGCTGAAAGGTAATCAGTCGCTCTTTAGGCACCCACAGGTTTTCAGCCACCATCGTGTTGGAGCCCGAACCGCGCATACCGATGGTGTACCAGGTATCCTGAATTTCAAACTCATCACGACGCATTAACACAAAGCCCACGGTGGGCTCGGCCTGCTCGCTTTCTTTAATGAACAAAATCCCAAGCGCCCAGTCCGAGTGATTGCTGTTCGAGGCGAAGGGCCACTTGCCTGTGATACGCCAGCCTTCGCCGTCGGGCCTTGCTGTGCCTTGGGGCTGGGCAAAGATAGACGCAGCGCGGATGGGGCCATCCGCAAACACTTCATCCAGCATGGCATCGCTGAAACGATTGGCAAGCATCACCGAACCATTTGAAATCACCACACACCAGGCGGCCGCCGGATCGTAATAGCCCACCGCGCTGGCGCACTGTAACAGCATCTCGGCCCCACCCTCGTAACCACCGTAACGCTTCAAGGCTGAAATACGCCAGGCTCCGGTGGACTCCAAAGCTTGAACCGTCTCGTCTGACAACACGCGATTACGGTCAGCCTGAGGGGCCAACTCGCGTAGCAGCGGGCCGATGTCGTGGATACGTTCCAGAATCTCCTCTGTCTCCTGACGGGACGGGGCCTGCGTGACGATCGTCCGCTCACGCTCGACAAGCAATGGTGCTCCTGTGATAGCCATAACCGCTCCTTAGAATTATTTGATATTTCAAATTTATAGCCATCGTTAAATAATCGCAATATTAATAACCAGAAAAACATACAAAACCCCTTGTTTTATTGGGTTTATAGGGGTATTTACCTAGTAAAAATTACAAATCATCCGCCGTTTCAATTGCATAAAACTAACGATCAAAAATATTTTGAGCACAAAAGCAGAAATAAAAAAGGCGCAGAACAGCCTGCCAAAGCATGGGGCGAAAAAAAACCGCCGACCCGAAGGTCGGCGGTTTGTCATGTAGAAAACTGGCTTAAAAGCCTGTTTTCATTACATGTTTTCGATCATCACGTCACCGAAGCCGGAGCAGGACACTTGGGTCGCACCTTCCATCAGACGGGCAAAGTCATACGTAACTTTGCGCGAGGTGATGGATTTTTCCATGCTGGAGATGATCAGATCAGCAGCTTCTGTCCAACCCATGTGACGCAGCATCATTTCAGCAGACAGGATCAGCGAACCTGGGTTCACGTAGTCTTTGCCAGCGTACTTGGGAGCCGTACCGTGGGTAGCTTCGAACATGGCTACGGAGTCGGACAGGTTGGCGCCAGGAGCGATACCAATACCACCCACTTGTGCAGCCAACGCGTCGGAGATGTAGTCGCCGTTCAGGTTCAGTGTGGCGATAACGTCGTACTCGGCAGGGCGCAGCAGAATCTGTTGCAAGAAGGCGTCAGCAATCGAATCCTTGACGATGATCTCACGACCGGTCTTGGGATTCTTGAATTTGCACCATGGGCCGCCGTCGATCAGCTCGGCGCCGAATTCTTTTTGAGCCAGTTCGTAAGCCCAATCACGGAAGCCACCTTCGGTGAACTTCATGATGTTGCCCTTGTGAACGATCGTCACGGAAGAGCGATCATTGTCGATGGCGTACTGGATGGCCTTGCGCACCAGGCGCTCGGTACCTTCGCGGGACACGGGCTTGACACCAATGCCGGAGGTATTGGGGAAGCGAATCTTGTTCACGCCCAGGGTGTTTTGCAGGAAGTCGATCAGCTTCTTGGCGTTTTCGGACTCGGCAGCAAACTCGATACCAGCGTAAATGTCTTCGGAGTTTTCGCGGAAAATGACCATTTCGGTCTTTTCTGGCTCACGCACAGGCGAAGGAACGCCCTTGAAGTAGCGCACAGGGCGCAGGCAGACGTACAGGTCCAGTTGTTGACGCAGGGCCACGTTCAAGGAACGGATGCCACCGCCAACGGGAGTGGTCAGAGGGCCTTTGATGGAAACAACGTAGTCTTTAACGGCATCCAGGGTTTCTTCTGGCAGCCACACGTCGGAACCGTATACCTTGGTGGATTTCTCGCCGGCGTACACTTCCATCCATTCGATCTTGCGCTTGCCACCGTAAGCTTTGGCAACGGCAGCATCGACCACTTTGATCATGACTGGCGAAATATCCACACCCGTACCATCACCCTCGATGTAAGGAATAATGGGTTGATCGGGAACATTCAGGGAAAAATCCGCGTTAACTGTAATTTTCTGCCCCGACGCGGGGATCTTGATATGCTGATAGGACATGGATGCTCCAGTTGTGCTCCAATATTAGGGATAGCTGAACACGGAACGCTTTCGCGTTTCCGAAGTCTTATATAAGAGTTTAACTTAATTCGCGCGTATTCAGGCACCTGTAAACTCAAAGCTTGCCAAAAATGCTTGCATTCTTGACAACTTATCTATTCTACACGGCCCCGTTTGCCGCTTGTATGGGCCTATCGCCTACACAACTGGACGCCACTGACGCAGCATCCGTACCGATTTCCTGACCCTTTTTTCTTGATTCCACCATGTTCAACCCCTCTCGCGAACAGGTTCGCCAATTTTTCATCGAAGCCTGGGATAAGCACCAGAGCGGTCATCTGTTGACGGCTCTGGAGACCATGGCGGTGGATCTGGTGCAACAGCACCCCGAATACCACGAAGATTTGCGCAACGCCGATGCCCTCAACCAGGACTACTCGGTCGAGCAAGGACGCAGCAACCCCTTCTTGCATCTGTCCATGCATCTGGCCATTAATGAGCAGCTATCCATTGATCAGCCACCCGGCATCAAAAACGCCTACCAGCGCCTATTGGCCACGCACGACCCACATGCCGCAGCCCATATCATCATGGAAGCGCTGGGCGAAGTCATCTGGGAGGCACAACGGCTGGGCACACCGCTGAACAACGAACGCTACATCGAACTCATCTTGCGCCACAGCACGCGCGATTAACAGCGCCACGCCTCTGCGCCGGGTAATGCTTACTTGCGGGTGCTCAAGGGACCAGGCTGGCGCGAGAGCCAGACTGACACGCTGTCAATGTCGGCCTGACTCATGGTGTTGGCCATGGCGCCCATGACGGCATTTTTGCGAATGTTAGAGCTGGCCGGCGCCCCCTTTTGTCCACGCTGATAAGCCATCAAGGCCTGACGCAGGTAATCTGCATGCTGACCGGCCAACACAGGGTATTCAGGGTTCAAGGGGGTTTTCGCGTCCTCTCCGTGACAGGATGCGCAATTGAGTCTCTTCCAGGCTTGCCCACCTGCCGTAACCAGATCGTCGGCCGCCATGGCTTGAGCGCCCGCACCGGCCATCAATCCCACCAGCACCAGCACGACTGCTTTTTTCATATCCACCTCCCCGTCCTTAAGGTTTGATGGCCGCGTAGTACGCGGCAATATCGGCCATGTCCTGCTCTGACAAACTCTGGGCAATGGCCTGCATGGTGGGGAAGGTTCGGGCACCACTGGCGTACTCTTTAAGCGCTGCTTCGATGTACGCGGCTCCTTGCCCGGCAATCATGGGGACGTGATAGACCTCGGGAAAGCTGGCCTTGTAACCGGGCAAGCCATGACAGCCTATACACATGGAAATCTTGTCGCGCGCCGCCTCGGGATCGGCCTTGATCGGCGCGGAATCCTGCGCCTTGGCTGCCAAGGGCAGACAGGCGCTTGAGGCCAGAAGAAAGAAAGAGACATACCGCTTCATTTGCAACTTCATCATCGCTATTCGCTTTGTTGTGGAGTTGAAAACGGTCTGGGTCAGGCTCTGCGTCCATTGCAGCAAAAGGTGAAACAACGCGACACCTGGCTCTGTGATGCTGACCGACGAGTACTGAGTCGATTGTATGATAATTGCCAAGGATGACTGATACTAGTATTTATACCCGAGTTTCTATTCTTGACAGATCAACATTTTAAGTACAAGTTTGAGCCGCTTTATGACTACTACGACCCGTTTTGAAGGCACCGATCAATACGTTGCCACCGATGATCTGAAGCTGGCCGTCAACGCCGCGTTGACACTGCAGCGTCCGTTGTTGATCAAAGGTGAACCTGGCACCGGCAAGACGCTGCTGGCCCTGGAAGTGGCCCGCGCCTTGGGCCGCCCGCTACTGCAGTGGCACATCAAGTCCACCACCAAGGCACATCAAGGCCTGTATGAATACGATGCGGTCTCGCGTCTGCGCGATTCGCAACTGGGCGATGAAAAAGTCCGCGATATTGGCAACTACATTGTGCAGGGCACACTGTGGCAAGCCTTTGAGTCCGAAGAGCCGGCCGTCGTATTGATCGACGAGATCGACAAGGCCGACATCGAGTTCCCCAACGATTTGCTGCAGGAGCTGGATCGCATGGAGTTTCATGTTTACGAAACTCGCCAGACCGTCAAGGCACGCCATCGCCCTTTAATCATCATTACGTCCAATAACGAAAAAGATCTGCCCGACGCGTTCCTGCGCCGCTGTTTCTTTCACTACATCCGTTTCCCCGAGCGCGAGACCATGGAACAGATTGTGGCCGTGCATTACCCCAATCTGCGCAGCGACATCCTGGCTAGCGCCTTGGATACTTTTTTTGCCTTGCGCGAGGTACCGGGGCTGAAGAAAAAGCCCTCCACCTCGGAGTTTCTGGATTGGCTGCGTCTGCTGCTGGCCAACGACATTCCTGCCGAGGCCCTGCACGAACTGGACGAAGGTCTGCCCCCGATGGCCGGTGCCCTGTTGAAAAACGAACAGGATCTGTCCTTGATGCAACGCCTGGCCGCCATGAGCCAACGCAGCCAGCGCAGGAGCTGATATGCAAGCGAGCGCTTTCTCCCAGCCGCTTGCCCCCCTGACACTGGAAGGATGGGGAGTGCGACTTGAGCCTTTGCAACTGGCGCATGCGGAACTGCTGGAAGCCGCCGCGGCCGACGGCGAGCTCTGGAATGTACGGGTGACCAGCGTGCCCGCCCCCGGCCAGGCCCAGGACTATGTCAAAAAGGCATTGGACGGTCTGGAGCAAGGCCATATGCTGCCCTTTCTGGTACGCGATCTGACGACGGCACGCGCCGTCGGCACCACTCGCTACCATGACATTGTCGCGCCAGTGGCCCGGCTGGAAATTGGCTACACCTGGTACGCACGCAGCGCGCAGCGCAGCCATGTCAATACAGCGGCCAAGCTACTCTTGCTGCAACACGCCTTCGAGACCTTAGGGGCTGGCGTCGTGGGCTGGCGTACCGATCATCTGAACCTCAAATCCCAACAAGCCATCACTCGCCTGGGAGCGCGTTTTGATGGGCGGGTTCGCCACCATGCCCTCCGCCGCGACGGTACCATCCGCGACACGATGTTCTACAGCCTGATGGCAGGCGAGTGGCCCGACACACGCGCCCACTTGCTCGACAAACTAAGGCAGCACAGCCATGTTGCTTGATTTTTTCTACCACCTGCGCGAGCGCGGACTACCGGTTTCGATCCAGGAGCACCTGACCCTGCTGGACGCCCTGTGCAAAGGCATCATGCCGCCCACCCTGGACGATTTCTATCATCTGTCCAGGTTGGTGCTGATTAAAGACGAAACGCTGTACGATCGCTTTGATCTGGCCTTTGGCGAGTTTTACCAGCCACAACTGGAAGCGCTGGCCAAAGACAAAACCTTGCCGGAAGATTGGCTGCGCAAAACGCTGACGCGTCATCTCAGCCCCGAGCAAAAAGCCGCTCTGGAAAAGCATGGCCTGGACAAACTGCTGGAGATGTTCAAGGAACGTCTGAAAGAGCAGCAGGGACGTCACGCGGGGGGCAGCAAGTGGATTGGCACCGGCGGCTCCTCGCCCTTTGGCCACGGGGGCTACCATCCCGAAGGTATCCGTATCGGTGGCCCATCGGCCGGCAATCGCACCGCCATCAAGGTCTGGGAAAAACGCGAATTCGTGGATTACGATGACCAGCAGGAGCTGGGCACTCGCAACTTCAAGATGGCCTTGCGTCGACTGCGACGCTTCGCACGGCAAGGTGCCGCCACCGAACTGGATCTGGAGAGCACCATACGCGAGACCGCCCGTAATGCGGGCATGCTGGATCTACACATGCAGGCGGAGCGGCAAAACCGCGTCAATGTGCTGATGTTGCTGGATGTGGGCGGCAGCATGGATGACCACATCGCTCAGGTGGAATCTCTCTTCTCGGCGGCCCGCTCGGAGTTCAAGCACCTGGAAGCGTATTACTTCCATAACTGCGTGTATGAGTCGGTATGGCGACACAATTCACGACGGCAAAGTGAACGACTGGATACCTGGGATTTGCTGCGCAAGTACAACGAGGACTGGCGCATCATCATTGTGGGCGATGCCACCATGAGCCCCTATGAAATCATGGCGCCTGGCGGCTCGGTCGAGCACTACAACAAGGAGACCGGCGCGGCCTGGCTGCAAAGGCTCAACGACCACTGGCCCCGCATCGTCTGGCTCAACCCCGAGCCGAAGGCTTACTGGCCTTACCGCCAGTCCATCGCCATCATCCAGAACCTGATGTCCGATCACATGTACCCCGTTACCAGCGCAGGGCTGGAAGAGGCGATGCGGTACTTGTCACGCTAGCGTCAGCCTTCTATCAAGCAGGAAACAAAAAGACCCGGGTTTCGGGTCTTTTCAATCAGCTGTAAAAAACCCGCAGAGCCATGAAACCATGCGGGTTTTTCTTCACATTTTTAAAATGGAGCGATCAGCGCCCTTTCTGCCGCTGCAACATCCCTGCCCGTTGCTGCTCCAGTTCCTTGATCTGCCGCTGCAATTCACGCAGCTGCTCACGCGCCTCCCGTTCCTGCTCGGCCAGGGCCTGTGCCTCACGGCGCGACTCCTCACGCTGGGCAATGGCCAAGGCTTCCTGCTGGCGCTGCAAAGCCAGATCGTTTTGCAAAACCGTCAATTGGTCTGCGCTTTCATTGAGTTTCTTTTCTGCATTGGCCACTTCTGCCTGCAGCTTGATGCGTTCCAGATCGGCGGCAGCAAAATCAACCGTATCCTGACGGTACTGGGTGTACATGCGTTCAGCCAGGGATTCGTCCGTGGTCTTGAAGACACGCCAGAACTCACGCTGCTGGAACAGAGCCACGTAGTAGGTCATGGTTTCGGCCGAGAACAAGAGACTGGCTCCAAAGCGACCGTTGTAGGCCGTGCGCAGCTCCTGTACCCCACGCGCCTGGATCAACTGCTGCAACTGGGCCACGGTGGTGTTCTGATAAGCTGGTGCTGCTGGCGCAGAGGCAGGCTCGGCTGCCGCGACCGGGGCCACTTCCTGGACTTCCTGCTCTTGGGTTTGCGCCACCACGGGACGCTCCGGCTCCTGGACCAAAGACACCGAGCTGCACGCCGACAATAAAAGAAGTCCGCCCACGGACAGCAACATAGCCGTCTTCTGACTAAGGTTCACCATACCCATCCCTTGTTAATCAATTTTTTGTGTTTAGCTTGATACACAGAATCAGCCCCGTATTCTAAACGCGCGATGTCGCGTCTTGTGCCTTTATGTTGAATTTGCGCATCTTTTCCCACAACACTTTACGGGAAATGCCTAAAACAGCCGCCGTGTCCTGGCGCCGCCAGTTCTGCGTGTCCAGCACAGCGATAATGCGGGCGCGTTCTTCCTGCTCCTGAGCACTGAGGCTGATGGCCGGCTCGGGCCGTTCCAGAATGGTCGCGCCTTCGGGCAGGGCCGTCGCCGGGGTCCTGACCGGCGCATTAAAGCGTTCGAGCACCTGCCGCAACTGCACGGACTCCCAGGCTCCGAACTGCTTGCTCATGACCGCCACGCGCTCCACCAGATTGGCCAGCTCACGCACATTCCCGTTAAAGCGCATGCTGCCTACGGCATCCAGGACCCACTGGGGAATGTCCTCGACATCACACTCCAGAGCCTGCTCCAGCAGGGCACAGAAAATAGCAATTTTTTCTTGCGGGCCCCGCTGCTCCAGGTTCGGGACCAATAGTTCCACCACCGCCAGACGGTAATACAGGTCCGCACGGAACTGACCCTGCTGTACCAGTCCCAACAGGTTCTTGTTAGTGGCGGCCACCATCCGGAAATCCACCGGAATCACTTGCGTTGATCCGAGGCGCGTCACAGAACGCTGCTCCAGTACACGCAGCAGCTTGACCTGCTGATGCAAGGGCAAATCTCCGATCTCATCCAGAAACAAGGTTCCCTGGTCGGCTTGTTCAAAATAGCCCTTGTGAGCCCCGATTGCGCCGGTGAAAGCCCCTTTTGCGTGACCGAAGAAATGCGCTTCGAACAAGCCTTCTGGCACCGCTCCGCAGTTCACGGGAACAAAAGGGCCTTGGGCACGCGAGGAGCGCTCATGCAGCAATTGGGCAATGCGCTCCTTTCCCACCCCGGTTTCCCCATGGATCAGCACGCTGGCCCCGCTGTCAGCATACATATCCGCCTCGGCAATCAGGGCCCGCATCACAGGCGAGACGGCCACCAAAGGCTGTGGCCCACCCCGCCCTTCCCGCTCGAGCTGTGCAGTCAGTCCGGCCAGTTTGGCCACTAGCGTACGCAACTCGGCTGGACTGAAGGACAAGGGTAATGTGTAGGAATACGCCGAGGGATAAAAGCGAGGGTCGTAGCCCCGCTCCTCCGACGCCACCCAGATAACCGGAATCGCATGCTCCACCAGCCACTGATGCTGCTCGAACCGGCCCTGCGCCATCACACTGACCGACACCAGCGCGACCGCATGGCGCGTGGGATGGCGCTCGGCGTCCAGTACCAGGGACGGCTCCACGCGCATGACCGCGACCGAGCTGGGCTCCATGGCGCGCTCAGCGCGGGTCACCAGGTCAGAACTCCCCTCCCAGACATACAAAACAGGCTCATTACCCATAAAGCTGACACTCATTGCCGTGCTCGCCTCCCGCCTTATTGCACCAGATAGGCAGTACCACACTGCACATCATGAAGTTTCACATCGGCCTCGACCAGACTGAGGCCCAGCAGTTTAAGCAACTCCTCCAGCAACAGGCTCAAGCCCTGCAAGACTGGGTCCAGCAAGGCAACGACCAGGCTCAATACCGCGCCGACCAGGTTGGAATCCTTGAAAACCAACAGTTCCACGGCGCCGGTACGGCACTCACGCATGGCTGTCTGGCCCCCGATTCCACCAATCACACAGGCCAGATCACTTAAGGGGGCCCCTAATAACGTGGTGAGCAAATTATCGACAAAACCCAGGGTCCCGCCCAGTACACCAATCAAGCCGTTCTGACTCATGGTCCGGGCCAGTTGGTCCATGCGTTCCTTGGACCAGTTCATCTCGTTGACGACCTCAGACACGGAGCGCCCCGCCCCATCCCCGACCAGACTCTCGGCCATCTGGCGCTTGCCAGAGGCGCCACTCCAGGGCGTGTTGAGCAAATCGCCCAAAATGCCCGACAAGACCGCGTCCGAGAGCAAACGCACGCTGCGGGACAGATCCAGTTGAGTGGCGTTCACGGTCTTTTCGGAGGGTTCGCCCGGCGGCGCGGTCAGTGTTACCTGAACGGGATTCTTGGTATCAATCAAGGGCAGGGTCACTTTGGCGGTCAAGGGCAAAATACCGAGCACATTAATGACGCGATGACGCTGAATCTGCCCGAAAGAGTCATCCTTGCAACTGTTGCTGGTAGAGAAAAAGTCCGAATGCGGGAACTTGCCCAGACACACGTTCACCAGCGAGGAACTGACCGCGATCGTGGCTTGATTTTCAGCAATCGGGGCGCGGCAGACATTCACCAGTTCCCCGGTTGCTTGGGACAGTTCGATAATAATAGGCAGACTCACTTCGGTGCCCAGCACTTTCAGGATCGGGCCCGCCAGTGGAATCTTGGAGCTGTCCAGATTCACATACACCCGCACTCCCGCCGAGTTTGCCTTGGTGCCTACGCCACCCATGGCAATGCTGGGCGGCTCCACCACCCGCACCCGCAAGTCCAGGGCGTTATTGAACATATTGGTCAGGCTCGAGGGCAAGGCCGTCAGGTTCAAATCAATCAGATTCTGTCCATTGGCCACCACCAGCCCGGTATTGACCAGTTGCAGCACATCCAGATTCACATTCAACGCTGACAAGGGGTCCACCCCGTTGATCAGGGCCAAGATGCCGCCCTCGCCCAGCAATTTGACTGGCAAATCCAACGGCCCCACCCCAAGCAGCAGCCTGATGTAATCCTGCAAAGCGCCCACATCCAGGCCCAATGTCTTTTGCTGATCCAGCAAATCCAGACTGGCACTGAGCAAATCAGCCAGAGTCAGCCGCTCCAGGCGGGCCAGCTCCTCAGGCGTACCCACACCGGCAATCACCGTTGCCGGCAGGCCCAGTGCCTTCAACAGTCCCGACGGGGTGATCTTGGCATTGACCAGTCCGGCCGAATCCAGCACCGTCAACTGATCGGGACGCAGGCCCACGCCACGTAGCAGGTTATAGACCAAGCCGTTGCGTTTTAAGGACAACAGACGACTGCCCACCGAAAACGTGGCCACCGGCTCACTGTTCCTGGCCGTGGCCACAGCCTCAATCACCGGAGAAGTATAAAAAGGGAATAAGGAAGGCGGCTGATAGCTCAACTTCACTCGCACCGCGTCCGCCGGCAAGGTGGGAACAAAGCGTTGTGCCGGCTCGCTATGGCTGCTATTCCATTTCCCACACAGAACGATGACCCCGTCCCCTTTCAAGGCGGCAGCCGGTGAATCTGGCTGGCTACGCAGGCTGAATCGGGCCATGCCCTCACCCTGCTGGCAACCAGCCTGATCCCCGGAGCCCAGGGCCTGTGCTCCCGCGAGGGCTGCCAGATCCGCGGCATTTTGCAGACTGCGCTTCACGTAGAAACTGTGTCCCACATGGGCCGCCCCCAGCAGCACCACCCCGACCAGCAGTGCAGCGGCCGCGGGCACAATAATTGAGCCTTGCTGCTTGTGCGCCGGTTCACCCTGGGTTCGCGTTCTTCCCCATTTCATCTCGCTCTCCTGACCCGCCCTGGCCTCGCAGGCCTTAATCGCCACTGTTGGTTTTGATGCGCTCTGTCATGTACTCAGGGATGGGATGCTTAAAGCTGTTCAAATAGCGCTCCCAGGCCAGATTGGCGGCGGCTCCATGCACAGGCAGCACCTGACCTTCACGCTCAGGGTCCGCCTGCATACTGAGCAGGCTGCGAGTATCCGGCCCCACTTCCAGACGCGGTGGAATATGACGACGTTCGTTCTGTACATGCACGGGCAACCCTTCTACTTCTGGCCAAGGATGCACCTCCTTGTCAGTCAAACGGTACGTTTCGTAAGGCTGTCGTGGCGCTGACGTGGCCGCGGGCGGCTCATCGGCAGGCACTGCCGGCGTGTGAACGCCCTGATTGCCGGCGGCGACCGCAGGGGCATTGAGCGGATAAGTCCTTGTGCCAGAGCCCATGGTGCCGGTGAGCGGCGCTTGTGTCTGCGCCCACGCGCCCGTGGCCATCAACAAAGTGCAGCAGGCCAAAATTCGGGATCGATTCATTGCGATATCCTTGAAAAAACGGCAATCAATTCATTGAAGAAGGCACAGAGCCCAGGCTCTCGAGCAAGGGCCGGTTCAGGCCCGCTTGGGACGAAGAAACCACGGCCGGGACTACACGCGATGCCGCCTGCGGCGGTGACGGCACAGCGCGATTACCCCCCTGAACCGGCCTGATCGAGGCGGACGGACGCAATGCCACCGCCTGGACACGAGCCTGTTCATCCCGGGTCGCCTCGGCCAGATACTGCTCCTGCTGTTTTTGCTGCTGCTGACGCGCGTGCAGTTGTTCGAGCTCCTGCCCGATTTGCTCGGCCATTTGAACCACCGCCTGTTGGGTCGCGGCATCCATACCGGCTTGCTGCATGACAAAACCAGCGCGTTGCGTCTCCTGACTGACCAGTAGATACAAAGCCATATTGCTCAGAATCTTCGGGTTCTCCGGAGCCAGCTCGGCCGCCTTGCCCAAGGCCAGGCGCGCTTCCTGAGGTCGGCCGGAACGCAGATAGGCGTAAGCCAGGTCACTTTGCAAAATCGCATTGGTCGGATCTCGCCCGGCAGCCTGTTTGAGAAAATGGGCGGCCTGTTCAAAGTGCTGTTGTGAGCCGGCAATCAGCCCCAAACCTTGATATGCCCTGGCGGCAACCGGTGTGTTGAGCAGCGCGTTAAAGGTGTGCGCGGCTTGCTCAAGCTGGCCGGTTTGACGCTGGGCCTCCGCTCGCAACACCATGATCTCAGGGTCGGCCCCATACTCTTTTTCCATGGCCTCGGCATAAGCCAACGAGGCAAAATACCGCCCTTGCGTCTGCGTCTCTTGCAGCATGCGCACGGCCATCTGTCTGTCGGTAGGCTTGCGCTTTTCCCAGTGCTCAATTTCCTTGCTCTGCAAAAAGGCCTCCTGTTCCTGTTGCTGACGCACCAGTTCGTAGGCAGAGTCCGTGGTAGAGCACGCCACCAGCCAGGTGCTGCTCAAGCCCAGTGCAGCCCAGCGCAGCACGGGACGAATCCAAGTCGATATCTTCATCACAATCATCCTCCGGCCACTTGGCTCAAGCCACGGAACAAAGCCAGAAAGCCTGACCCTGCCGTAATAATCAATAAAGCAGGCAGCAAGGTCAGGACCATGACACCTGTCATCTTCACGGTTAATTTGCCTACCTTGGCTTTCAGCTCCAGACGTCGTTGCTCGCGCAAACGCACACCAAAACGGTGCAAAGGTTCCTGCATGGCGCCACCATGCTGATCCACCTGCACAATCAAGCGGCAGATCACGGCCAGATCCTCGTTGGTAAAGCCGTTGGCAATCCGCTCCAATGACTGCTCGCGGGTACGGCCGCGGGCATATTGTTCGACAGCGATGGTCAGCTCTGAACCCATAACCGGGATCACATCGTGAAATTCGCGCTCAATGGTATGCAAGGTCTGGTCCATCGACAGGCCCACTCCCTGCAGCAAACGCAGCAGGTCTACAAACAAGGGCAGCTCGGTCGCGATACGCTGGCGGCGTTGTGACACACGGCGCAACAACCACCATTTGGGCAGCATCCAACCCAGTGCAAAACCGATGAACACCGACACAAAGGGCACGAAGTCATTGAGTTGGCGGATCATCGGCAGCAAGCTGAATACAAGGATCAACACGACGCTCAAGCCCACTCGACTCAAGACAAAATATTGACGCGCCACATCCAGCTGCCTGAAACCCGCATTGGCGATCAACAAGCGGTCTTCCTCGCTCAGCAAACTGGAGCCGAAGCGGCCTTTGAGCCAGCGCTCCCCCAGACTGCCCGCCTGCATCTTGATTTGTTCCACCGTCTGGCGAGACTGACTGGGCGTATGCCCCCCCTGTGGTGCCCCTTTCAGTCGCTCATCGACCACCTGGCTCAAGCGCAGAGCCTGCTGGCGCTGCTGCCAATAGTGATGCAACCACAAAGCCAACAGGATCAGGCCGGCCAACGCACACGCCACCGCGGCCCAGACCAAAACAGTTTGTGCTTCCAAGGCCATCATGTCTTGCTCCTAGACATTACGCGCCATCCAATACAGCCAATAACAGCCCACACACTGCAGGACCGCTGCAAACAACAACATGCGAAACCCCACCGGGTCATTCCACATGGTCAGAAAAAGCTCGTTATTGAACATCAGGATGTAGACGCCGATCAGGATCGGCAATAAAGCCAGTATCCAGGCCGACAACCGCACTTCCGCCGACAGGGCCACCAGCTCGCTGCGGGCGTTCTCCCGGTCACGCATGAAGCCGGCCATCCGTTCCATGGTCTGATCACTGCGCCCCCCAAAACGCATCGCCACACTAATGACTGCAGCCACCAGAAAAAGCTCATGCAAGCCGTGCTGACGCGAGACCGTACGCAAGGCCACATCCAGATCCTGACCGGAGCGATGTAAGGAGTTGGCATCTTGCAGCACCTGACCCAAAGGCTGTGGCGTGTTGTCGGCTGCATTCAGAAATGCCGCTCCCATGCTATTACCGATGGTGATCAGGCGCACCATCAAGTCCAGAAAATCCGGGATCTGGGAGACGATCTTGCGGTGACGCTTGTCACTTCGAAACCAGAGGTAGGTGTAGGCGCCCAAAACGGTCGCAATCAGCATGGCCAGGCCAGCCACCGGGCCGACCAGAGCCAAAAGAAGCGCGGGCGGGACCAGTGTCCCGAGCAGAAGGATCAGATAGAAACGACGCGACGGCTGAATCCCTGTGCGCAACATGAACTCGCGCCAGCCTTTGGGCGCAGCCAGCCAGGCATCCTGAGCGGCAGGCTGGGCCCGTACGCTGCTTTGAACGGCAGGACGCAATGCCAACTGCTGTTCAAGCACTTGTGCCGAGCGCCGGGCCTGCTGGCGCTGAGCGCCTTTGGCCCAGAGCAACAAAGCGACCAGCATCAAGATGACCGCCGCCAAGGCGCTATACAAAGCCATCATTTAGCGTCTCCAATCCCAGAATCCGCCACCCTCCTTGGGCGCATTTTCCTGAGCCTGAACCTGCTCATTGGCCAGTTGATCGCGATACTGCATCAGCTTGCGCGTATGTGGGTGAATGCCCAGGCTGACCCAGCGATCCTGTTCGGTGCCGTCATCGAGCACATAGGACTCGTGGCGATACAGCTCTTGCATGGCGATGACACCATCGCCCATGCCGGTGATTTCCGTGATGGACAAGACCCGGCGTTTACCGTTGGGCAAACGACCGATTTGAATGATGAAGTCCAGCGCACTGGCAATCTGCCGACGCAAACTGTCCTCACTGCCCTGAAAGCCGGCAAAACCGGCCAGCATTTCGACTCGGTAGACACATTCGCGCGGCGAGTTGGCATGGATTGTTGCCATGGAGCCTTCGTGGCCGGTGTTCATGGCCTGCAACATATCGATTACCTCGGCCCCTCGCACCTCGCCCACGACGACCCGATCCGGGCGCATACGCAAGCTGTTGCGCAACAGTTCACGAATCGAGATTTCACCACTGCCGTCATACCCGGCCTGACGCGCCTCCAGCCGCACCACATGGGGATGGTTCAAAGCCAGCTCGGCGGTATCTTCCACCGTCACCACCCGTTCTGTTTTGGGGATGTAAAACGCCAGTGCATTTAACAAGGAGGTTTTGCCCGAGCTGGTGCCACCCGAAATCAGGATGTTGCAGCGCGAGGCTACGGCGGCCTGCAACAGACGGTCCACCGGCTCATCAAACGCCCCCAGTCGCAGCAAGTCTTCTGGTTTGAGCGGGTCCTTGCGAAACTTGCGGATAGACACCATGGGGCCATCGACCGCCAAAGGATGAATCACCACATTAAGGCGACCACCATCGGGCAAACGGGCATCGACCATGGGCACGGATTCATCCAGCCTGCGCCCCAGAGGGGCCAGAATACGGCGCACAATGCGCAGCACATGCTGATCATCGGTAAAGCCACTGGGTTCACGCTGCAGAACGCCACCGCGCGAGACGAACAACTTGTCATGACCGTTGATCAGAATGTCTTCAACGCTAGGATCTTCCAGCAAGTCCTCCAGCGGCCCCAGCCCTGCCAGTTCGCGGGTCAAGGCCTGGACGATCTCCCGAACCTCCTGTTCGTTGACCGGCACCCGTTTCAAACGAACAAAGCTGGCCAGCTCAATGCCAACAAAATCCTGAATGGCCTGCCGTGTCCAGCGACCAAACTCGGCTCCCAACTCCTCGATACGAGCCAGCAAATGTTCATGGGCCTGTTCCCGGACCTGAATCAGGTCGGGACGCCCACCGAGCAATGAAGTATTGTTCATGCCTTACTTTTCCATGCTTGGGCCTGTTCAGCCCCCGAACCTGAATTTCAACCGTCCCAAAACCGTACTGACCTTGTTTTGCGACAGCCCCTGCCTGCGTCCCGTCAACCCCGATGCCAGATTCTGCAACGCGCGGGTATACGGGTCCCTCTCATCGACCTGCACTAAAATCTTGCCCAGGCCCGCGCTGCGCATATGCCCCAGACGCCGGTCCGGCAGCACGGCAGCCAGCTCCAGATCAAAACGCTCGGCAATCGCCTGACCGGAAAAGCCATAGGCGGGATCGAACTGATTGACCACCAGGCGCACATTGGCCAGCGCATCAAACTGGGTCCTTAGCGCCAGGAACTCGGCCAGCGAGACCAGCGCACCCATGCTCTGATCCGTGACAATCAACACCTCATCGACCAATGACTCCAGCTCCACCAGAAAACGCGGGTTGGGAAAGCCACCGGCATCAATGACCAGACATCCCATGCGTTCGCGCAGGTAACTGCACAGACTCAGGGAGTCCTCCAGGCTGATCTGATTGAGCGTATTGACATCAGCCGGCAAGGACAGCAGGTTCAATCCGCTGCTGTGCTGGGCCAGCGCCGAGTGCAGCATGGTGTCGTCCATGCGATGACGCTGCGCGGCAGCCTGAATAAAGTCAAAATCCGACCGCAAGCCCATGTAGAGCGCACAGTCTCCCGTCGGAGCCCCCAGATCCAGCAGACCCACACGTTCACTCAAGGGCACCAGCTCGACAGGCAAGGGCTTGGCCGATGACACTCCCCGCTTCTCTTTGCCCAAACGGTTCATTTCCTGCTGCAACAACCAGGCCAGACTGCTGGCTGCCGTACTGCAGCCAACGCCGATACGGGCACTCATCAGCAAAATGCTGCGAAAAGGTTTGTCCAACAAAGGGCTATGCTGGGTCTGGCCCAGCTTTTCTATCAACACCTGCAATTGATGATGCAGGTCCTCCCTGGCATCCAGATCCAGAAATTCATTCGCTCCGGCTCGCAGGGCATTGACCGGACCTTGCGGAACCGACGCCCGGCCCACTGCCACACGCTGCACGCTGGCATCGAGTCGGGCCAGGCTGCGCACCAGCGCCACCACCTGCCCGTTCTCGTCCCCATGCTGCCCATGAACGAAATCAAAAAACACCAAAGGCTCTGCCTGCTGGGCCAGCTCCCGGCGCAAACTCTCGGTCGTGGGTTCAATGGCCCGCACCGTCAGCAGCCCCGCGGCGGCCGCGTTAATCATCACGGCCAGCTCGGGGTGCTCTGTACACAAGAGATATTCCCGGTATCGTTGCACGTCACCACTCCACGCGCTTAGCGCGAAAACCCTGGCATCTGCTCATAGCCGTGTCGGCCCAGCAAGAAATAGCCCCAGGCATTCGGCGCGTCATCCAGCTTTTCCTGACGCCCTCCCGGCAGGGCTATCGTTGCCCCCTTCTGGATCGGTTTAATCAGACGAGGGGTGACGACAATGACCAGCTCCAGTTCGCTCTGGCTGTACTGCACATTGCGGAAAAAACTGCCCAGAATCGGCAAGTCACCCAAGAAAGGAATCTTTTTGACCGCTGCGGCAGTCTGACGGGACACCAGGCCACTGATGATGTAGCTCTGGCCATCACCCAGCTCGATCGTGGTGTCGGCTCGTCGGGTACGCAAAGACGGCATCACGCCCCCGCCCGGCATTTCCACAACGCGCGAGTAATCCAGCTCGCTGGCTTCTGGCGCGACTTTCAAGGCAATACGTTCGGCTGAGAGCACCGTCGGCGTGACCGTCAACCCAATACCAAAAGGTTTGTACTCCACCGTGGTGGTTCCCAGGCCCCCTGAGCTGGGGATAGGAATCTCACCACCGGACAGGAAGCTGGCGCTATGACCGGACATGGCGACCAAGGTTGGCTCGGCCAGAATCCGGGCCAGTCCGTTTTGCTCAAGCAGATTCAACGCCGCACTGAAGTTGCGGGAGTTATACGCCAGACTCAATCCGCCCGAAATCGCCTGGGGCAGCAAGTTCACCCCGCCTGTCCAGGGCTTGCCACCGATGGCATTGGCACTGAGGCCAATGTCTTTCATGACTTCGCGGGAAACTTCCACCACTTTGACTTCCACCTGGACCATGCCGCTGGTACTGACCTCGGACAGGTCCAGCACGGGCGCATCCGGGCTTGCGCCGGAACGCGCGGCCGCCATGGCATCCTGATGGTCCAGCAAAGAGGGGCTGCTGCCGGTAATCAAAGCCTGTTGTCCGGCGCTGGAGACCTGCGCCGACATGGGACGACCGGCCTGCGCCAGTTGCTGTTGCACCTGACTGCTCACTTCAATCGTCCACCGATCCGGATTCGTGCGGCCCGGCATCCAGACACGCAGATCCGCCGTGCCCGCGCGTTTACCAATCAGCAGCACCTCGCCGCGTTGCCCGGCCGATGCGGACAGAATTTGCACATCCGCCACGCTTTCATCGCTAATCGCCACACGCAGCGGGACTTGCGACAAACGTAAAATATCCTGATCGTTGGCCACCAGGCGTATCACCTTCTGGCTGGCGCTGGTTTGAGCCGCTTGCGCCATGACAGGCACCGGTGCCAAAACCGACAAGCAGAGCGCATACCAGCACCCCAAACCCAGACCTGCTTTTCTGATTTTCTGTCTCATGTGTTTAATCCATGCTGCCTTGCGTCGCTTCTCGTCAACCGCCTCTGGCAGGCTGACCCGTCCCCACAACAAGCTCCTTGCTGCTTAATGCTGAATAAGCTCTAAACGCCCACCGCGAATCACCTCTGTGCGCCGTGGCGGCGCGGCATTCGGCTGCCCGCTGGCCTGAGCTCGCGCCTGAACCTGCTCTTTCTCGCTCTGGCTGATCGTGAACTCCCGTAAGCCCAGACCTGCCATGGCACGGTTATCGGGTAGCTTCAAGGCCTCCCGCTGCTCCGCATCCAGCCCGGTGCGCGCTGGGATCAGCCCCGCAAACTCGGGAAACAAGGAGGGATCAGGCAGGCTCTCGTCCTTGGGTGCACGCAAGACAACTTGCAAACTGCCACTGCGACTGGCCAGCAAAAGCTCGTTTACCGACTCCAGAGGGACTGCCAGCATGGCATGGCGAACCTGCGTGTCAGCACGATTGCCCGAGGTGTTTTCGGCGGGGTCCGGCCCGGACAGGGAGGCACTACCATAGGCCAGCACCCGTACCCGTGGCATCAGCAAGCGAGCCTGGGTGTCCTTGACCTCGTTGCCATTGTTGAAGGTCATGAAGATATCGACCAGGTCGCCGGGTTCGACCCGGTTGCTGGCGCCCGAGATCACATCAACCGGAATCGTGACCGCGCGCTCGCCTGCGTCCAGATAGCTGGCCAGACTTTTGGCGATGAAGCTGCTCAATACCGGCTGCCCCTGCCCCAGATCAAAACGCAGCGTCTTGCCCGTCAAGGATTCCAGCGTATCGAAAGACTGTGCCGGCGCGGCAGGCCACTGGGCCAGCTCCAGCGCGTCGGCCTGCAAGGCCTCTCCCGCTTTAACATCCCGTTTAGCGACTACGACCGGGTAAAGCGTCGCCGCTGGCTTGGCGCTGTGCGTGCTCACTACAGGCTGGACCACTTCAGGTTTGGGCTGCATGCCCAGGTACAAAGCAACTGCAACCAATACGGCTGCGACCAGCAATAAAAGGACTGCTGCCCCCTTCATCATGCCGCTCATGAATGTGGTCTCCTGAGTACAAGTAATGTCTTGGCGCTTAAGCTGCGCAATGGATCCGCCCCTTCCTTTTCAGGGGTGAGCAGGTCCAGGGTTTGAGAAAGAATGCCGGGCTCGAGATCCAGCTTCAACGAAAGTTGCGCGCAGTCGTACAGGGGCTCGGACGTGCAGGCCTGGGACTGGACCTCGGCGCTGAGATCACCGAACCAGTTCAAAAATGCGTCGCTCTTTGCTTGGCCCTTGCCATAGTTCTCGGCCAGTTGCTCATTGACAAAGGACTCTATCCCGTCAGCCGCCTTGACCTGCATGCTTACTTGGCGCGAAAGGTCGCCCAGCAAATGGTTCATCTTTTGCTGGGCCAGAAAGAATGAGCTGAAGGTAAGGATGCCGCTGAAAATCACCAGCAACAGCCCCACCATCAATGCAAACTCGATGGCGGCCACGCCATGCTGACGCTGGGCAACGGCAATGGACGCGCGGGCATGAGTCATGGCGTGCCCCCCTCTAAGCCCACCTCACCCGCAACCAGCAGATTGATGCGGGCATGCCCTTTTAGCTGTTCGGGCACGACCAGTGAAAACAGGGTATCGGGTGCAAAACGCGGAATCAGCGGTGCCTGCACGTAGTCGTAAACAATCCCGACGCTGATTTCCTCGCGTGACAAATCGGCGCTGACGCGCACATGCTCACTTCCCACCCAATGGCTTAACCATTGAACGTGATCGGCAGCTACTTGCCGGGCCCGGTCCGCCCGTGCCTGCAAGCGAGCCGGGCTGCTCATCGGATCGCTGTTTCCTGCCGCTGGCTCAATCAACGCCGCCCGCGCACCGGATTCGGCGGCAAAATTCAGAGACTGCTGCGCGGTCATAATCAAACCGAAAGTCAGCAAGCCGTACATAAAAAGAAACAACAATGGAAAAACCAATGCAAATTCCAGCGCGTAGGCTCCGTATTGATAGTTTTTATCGACGCCTCGCCGCTTTGGTAATTGACCCTGTCGTGGGAGCATTATTGATTTTGCATCCATACCCACCCCATTGTTGCAAGGGATAACCAGGCCCCCAAGGGGACACTGCGCGCCTTGACCCGGGTACCCGGCAAGGCGAATCCGTACTTGCGCTCCAATGATGGAATCAGCACCAACGCCAAGGCATGCAAACCCGCCAGCACTGTGCCGAACAACACCACCATGCCTGCCTCTTTCCACCCCAGCGCCAACCCTAACACGGCCATCAGTTTCACATCGGCTGCCCCCATCAGGCGTGCGAGCCAAATGGGATAAAACACGAGCAAGGCAGCGGCAAAACCGATCAGCGAATCTCCCCACCCCACCACCGATCCCCAGGGAAGGCCATAGAACACACTGACCAGGATCTTGTGTAGCAGAAGCGCCAAACCATAGAAAACTAGTACGGTATTAGGGATTTTCCGGAATTTCAGATCGCAATAAATAATCTGAATGGAAAAGAAAAGCAGAAGAAAAACAAAAGAAAGTTTTATTAAAACAAACATAAGCATCAGCCATTCAAACTTAAAGGCTCAGCCATTGTTTAATTGGCTGATGCTCAAACAATCGCCCTACTCGGCTTCTGCAGCAGAAGTCAGCTCAGTAGATATCCTTGTAAACAAACCCTTCAAATCTCCACTTAGGGTGCTCAAAACACCAATGATCGCCACAGCGATCAGACCAGCGATCAAGCCATACTCGATAGCGGTCGCACCGTCTTCGTCTTTCCAGAATTGCTGAAGTTGAGTCTTCATGACTGTCCCCATGTAAAAAGAAAAAAGCACCCTCAAGCGCGAGGGTCAGATACCCCTGAAGGCACAAAACGTTGCCAAATCCGGCAACAACCACTGCGAACTGTTATCAATTTTTGTATTTTTCCGTTGAAATCATCTTAAACCTTCGTATGTCTATGTTTTTACTAGGGTTTACGTGTAACAGCCGTCAAATACACAAACGAATTCTAGCCTAAAGATACGAAAAACGCATGATTGTGTATTTACAACAGCCAAAATCCCATGAAAAAAGGCTAAAAAACCGCTAATTTGAAACCTTTTCTTACTTGAAATGTGTCTAAATTTGATAATGTTACCGTTTTTATCATTTCAAAATGCAACAGAAAATGCTGCTCCTGTTCCCTGACAGGACACGCTGATGACACTTTAATTACTTGAAAGAAAGTAACTTTTTCTTTTGGGCTTGCGGCGGAAGTGAGCCATTTTGCAGCGCCGCAAGTAGACGTGAATACAGCCATAAAGGACTGTTTGCCAACACCCTAAATCAGGCCTATTTTTTTTACGTTTCAAAATGTAATATTTGCGGTCTTTTAAATCACTATGTGGAAATAGATTGTTTTCAAACAGCAAAAAGTGACAGCGAAGTTAAACTACGGCACAGTAGAAAAAAGCGCCCGATTTTCAGCGAATAATGATTAATGCAAATGAATGACAAGCACCCCGTATCACTGGCCTTCCTTAGAAAAAAAAATCCCAGCCTGATTGCGAGCGTGGGATGCATGATGGGCCTGGCAGCGACAAGTCCGGCTAGCTGGGCAGACGCGCCCCTGCGGGGTAACCCCGTCGACGCGTTGCCGCCCATCAGCGCACCAGCCCCCAGGACGACTACGCCGTCTTTAAGCATCCCCCCCGCCGCGGCACAAAACCAACTTCAACAACAACTCCAGCAGCAAGTGCTCGTTCGCAGCTTTGACGTCAGTGGCAGTCGCAGCATCCCCTTTGAACAGATCACGGCCATTCTGGAGCCGCTGGCGGGCAAAACACTGACCATCGCCCAGTTGATCAACGAAGTGAACAAGATCACTGCGCTTTATCAACAAAAAGGCTACCCGCTGTCCTTTGCTGTCTTGCAGCAACAAGACTTCGCGCAAGGTCACATCAAGGTTACGGTCGTGGAAGGCCATGTTGGCAGTGTCCGCATTGAAGGCGATCCGGGCCGCAGCCGGGCGCGGATCGAACGCATTGCCCAGGCGATGGTGGACGAAAAGCCGCTGACCCAACGCACGCTGGAGCGCACCATGAACTTGCTGCGCACCGTGCCTGGCCTGAAGATCGACCCCAAGCTGGACATGCCTGTGCGCACGGATGGCGCCTCCGAGCTGCTGATAGAGGCTCAACACAAATCATTTAGCGCAAATGCCAGTATCGCGGAGATGGGGTCCAGCAAACAGGCGCTGGTGCAACTGAGCGCCAACAGCCTGACCCCCTTGGGAGAAGAGCTCAAGCTAACCGCCGCCATTCCCACCGGCCCCGAAGACGTCAAATACGTCAGCGGCAATCTGACCATCCCTCTTAACGGCAACGGTCTGAACCTGGAAATAGACGGCTACCACTATCGCTCCGAGCCACGCGACGAAGTCCTGGAAAGACAGGGCTGGAATCGCAAGGTTATCAACGAGCGCATCGGCGCAGCCATCAGCTACCCCTTCATTCTGAACAATCAGCGCAGCCTCAAAGGTACGGCCGGCTTTTATGCCAGCCGGTCTCTGGACGATTACACCCACAAAACGCTGGACAATGTCTGGATCGAAAACACCACCGATGTACGCGCATTGAAGGCCGAGCTGCGCTATACCGATGCCTCGGCCCGACAGTCGCGGGAACTGAACCTGGGGGTATACAAGGGCTTGGACGCCATGGGCGCTCGTAAATCCTTGAACACGTACTTGCAGCGTGACGCCGAATCCGATCTGGACCTGGATTTCACCCGCTGGACCGCTTCCTTCAGACAGAATCTGGCCTTGCCGGGACAATTTGGCATGAGCTTTTCTGCCAGTGGCCAATACAGCTCCAATGTCCTGCCCAATTCCGAACAGATCTCGTTTGGCGCATGGCGACACGGCTACGGGTATCCCCAAGGTGAACTGGCCGGTGACAAAGGCCTGGGCGCGACCTTGGAAATCAATCGTCGTTTTACCAACTCCTCGCGCTGGCTCAATAGCATCCAACCCTATATCGCTTATGACTGGGCACGCGCTTGGTATAACCTGGATCGCCTGAACAGCTACAACAACCGTGAATTGCGATCGGCAGCCATTGGGGTACGGCTGTCCAATAACAAGCATTACTTGTTTGATATCAACGTGGCAAAACCGCTGGGAGATTTGCCGGTCAATTCCGACCAACGAAAACTACGGTTGAACACGAATTTCCTGTTCTTCTACGACGGCTTTTAAAGTCGAGCCGTTGGCCGGACACATGTTTTTTTCTCAGGCCATCGCAAGATGGCCTTTTTTTGTATTCCATCGAGCCATTTTTTGGGCTCAGGTGTTACGAAAAACGTTACGTAACAGGAACAGAACAAAGCGTTAAAACCGGGCTACCCCCCTCTTATCCAGGCTTAAAAACCACACACCAGCGTGCCTGAAAACACAAAAACCAAGCCCAAGCCAATGATTTAAAACCAAAAAACAAAAAACAAAACCATACACAATAAATTGGCACTATTTTTGCTTAAAGACTGACAACAGCCCTTGAAGGGCGTGCTTACACTTCAAACCGGAGTCAGTCATGAAAGCAAGGAATTCAGCAAGAAACGCCTCAAGCCAACGCAACTTGCAACGTGCGCTTGTCGCGACATTGATCATCAGCGCTACCGTTCTGGCCGGATGCTCCTCACGCGGCGGCGTGCGTGATGGTCTGGACCTGTCGGCTCGCCCGCCGGCTATCGATCCCAACCTGCCCACACCCGGCGACGGGGGCACAGGAGGCGGCGGCGATGGTGGCGGTGGCAACAACGGCGGAGGGGACAACGGCGGTGGTGACAACGGCGGCGGCAAAGACAACAGCCTGACCCAAAATGCGTTGGGTAATCTGGGCCAGGCAGTCGACAACGTGGTTCCCCTGAATCTGAGCAAGACTGGCAATCAACTGGGCGAAACACTCGATGGCGCATTGAAACCGGTTACGGATATCGTGACCGACACAAGCCGTACTGTCGGTAGTGTGACCGGACTGGGTCAGCCTGTTAATGGACTGACTCAACAAGTCGGCGGAGTAGTGACCAATCTGGGCGACCAATTGGGCAAGACCGGCCTGCCGCTGAATCTGGGTGAAGGTGCAGGCGGCCTGCTCTCTCATCTGGGTCAAGCCGTCGGATCGGTTGGCGGGTTGCTGGTAAATGACCCGCAAAATCTCAACCCGCTAGGCGACACACTGCACCACGCCACCAAGGGCGTAGAAGTCCTGACCGGTTCTTTGCTGGGTGAGGGCAGTCTCCTGCATCCCCTGACCGCTCAACTGGGACTGGGTGGTCTCTTGCTGGCAGAAGAAGGGGAACCGGTGCTCAAACCGGCCTTGGGCAATGTCGGACAAACCGTAGATAACATTTTGCCTCTGGGCCTGAACCCCATTTTAGGTGACGTGGGCGGCGCTCTGGACAATACCGTTGCACCGGTGGTCGCTACCGTCACCAATGTGACTCAGCAAGTCGGCGACGGTCTGGGCGTCGGGCAGCCTATCAATGCCCTGCTTGGCGGCGTGGGTAGTGCTTTGGGGAATGTAGGCAGCCAATTGGACCATGCTGCGCCGTTGGGGCTGGGTGGTGTGGTAGGTCATCTGGGCCAGGCCGTGGCTTCAGCAGGTGGTTTGCTACACCACACAGACAGCAACACCAATCCCTTGGGTGACACCCTGAATCACGCTACCCAGGCGGTTGCCTCCCTGACAGGCGGGCTGGGCGGAATTACGGGTGGAGAGGGAGGTGGCCTACTAGCTCCTGTAACTGGCCTGCTGGGCGGGCTGGGTGGCGGCGAAGCTGCTAATGGCGGTTTGCTCGCACCCGTGACCAACCTGGTCGGCGGGCTGACGGGCGGACTGGCCGGCGGTGACGCAGCCAACGGCGGTTTGCTCGCGCCAGTGACCAACCTGGTCGGCGGGCTGACGGGCGGACTGGCCGGCGGTGACGCAGCCAACGGCGGTTTGCTCGCACCCGTGACCAACCTGGTCGGCGGGCTGACGGGCGGACTGGCTGGCGGTGACGCAGCCAACGGCGGTTTGCTCGCACCCGTGACCAACCTGGTCGGCGGGCTGACGGGCGGACTGGCTGGCGGTGACGCAGCCAACGGCGGTTTGCTCGCGCCAGTGACCGGTTTGGTCGGTGGGCTGGTTGGTGGCCTGACAGGCTCGGTCAGTGCCCCGGCCAATACTGGCGAGAGCGGCGCTCAAGCCAATGGAGGATTGCTCTCACCCGTCACCGGCCTGGTCGGTGGCTTGCTCGGAGGTGGCCGCAAATGATGAATAAAGTCATGAATCCGGTAAGTTTGCCGGTCAACTTTCACCCAGGTACATCAGGCGCAGGCAGCCGTTCCAACTGGTCCTCCCACGATGAACAGCAACACATGCTGTCAGAAAAGATGTTGATGGATCTGGGCAAAATGCTGGGCCGTCAGTTCACCATTTATGCAGAGGCCCTGAAAGCCAGTCTGGCCGAACAGGCCAATATGCCCCTGAATGATTTCAAGGCCTTGGAATACATCATGGAGTTCGATGCCCTGCCAACAGGACAACTGGCACACCTGATGGACTTAAGCGCCAGTGGCGTCAGCGCCCTGATTAATCGCCTGGAGCACAAAGGATACATCACCCGCGGTCGCCACCCCTTGGACAAGCGGGTCATTGCCCTGCACCCGGTCATGGACAAATGTCGCGAAGTCCTTGCCGTGAAAGAGCGTGCCATCAATCAAGCGATCAACACGGCGGCCAGCCAGAATCCCGCCCAACTGATCGCCATGTATGACTTTTTGGTCGACAGCATGAGCACCTTCCGACAAAACACCAAAGCATGGCTGGATGCGAAGGCACTGGTACCGCGGTCCTCCTGAACCTGTTGCCACGCCTTTAAGAACCGCTGCTTGTCAGCGGTTCTTTTTTTGTTACGTAACACGTTCCTCCCAAGCGCCGAAACCCGTAACAAATAGCCCTCTTTTTTTCTCGTATTTTGCACCAAACCGAGCATCGATGCGGGTTTCATAAAACCAAGAAAATTGGCATGCGAATTGCTTGAACCTCAACCAAGAAGCAAGCAGGTACCCCGATCATTTATTGGAGCAAGCAATGCATAACAATACAGACAGCAAGAAACCAGGCCTTCGCCTGACCATCCTAGCCACCTTGATGGCCAGTACTCTGGCTTTAACCGCCTGCGGCAGCCTAAGCGGCGGCGGTTCTTCGGGAGGCTCTGACAATTCCATCCCAACCAATCCAGACACAGGCAACGGAGGTGGTACAGGCGGCGGTGGTGACAACGGCGGTGGTGACAACGGCGGTGGCGACAACGGCGGTGGCGACAACGGCGGCGGTGACAACGGCGGTGGCGACAACGGCGGTGGTGATAACGGCGGAGGTGATAACGGCGGTGGTGACAACGGCGGCGGTGACAACGGCGGTGGTGATAACGGCGGTGGTGATAACGGCGGTGGTGATAACGGCGGCGGTGACAACGGCGGTGGCGACAACGGCGGTGGTAATCCTCGCACTCCCGGACCACTGGAAACCACGCTCAACAATGTCGGTGAAGCAGTCGATAACGTGCTGCCGGTAGGCTTGCAAGATACAGGAGCAGGCTTGGGCCAAGCACTGGATACCGTCGTCGCCCCGGTTGTGGATACTGCCACAGGCCTGACCCAACAAGTTGGAGGTGCCACAGGTTTGGGCGAGCCCGTCAATAATCTGCTGGGGCAGACGGGCGGCGTGGTCGTCAATCTAGGCGAGCAACTGGGTAATACCGGCCTGCCACTAAACCTGGGTCAAGGTGTGGGCGGTCTGTTGACCGGGCTGGGCAATGCGGTGGGCAGCGCGGGTGGTTTGCTGCATGCAGACGCCAGCAACCCGAAGCCATTGACCGCCGTGCTAGGTCATGCGACAGGAGGGGTTGCCGCTTTGACCGACTCCTTGTTGGGTGAAGGCAGCCTGCTCTATCCATTGACGGGTCAGTTGGGTTTGGGTGGCCTGCTGGACGGCACAGACGCCGCTCCCATTCTTGAGCCATCACTGGCGAATGTAGGCCAGACGGTAGACAACATCCTGCCCCTTGGACTGAACCCCATTCTGGGCAATGTCGGCCAGACTCTGGATACCGTCGTTGCTCCAGTCGGCGCAACGGTCACTCATGTGACGCAACAAGTCGGTGACGGCCTGGGCGTGGGCCAACCCATCAACGCCCTGCTAGGCGGCGTGGGCAGCGCCCTGGCTAATGTGGGCACGCAGCTAGATGGCGCTGCCCCTGTGGGGCTGGGCGGTGTTGTGGGTCATCTGGGCCAGGCAGTCGCCTCGGTGGGCGGACTGGTTCACCAAACCGATAGCAACACGAACCCCCTGGGTAATACCCTCAACCACGCGACACAAGCCGTTGCCTCTTTAACCGGTGGTCTGACTGGCAATGGTGACGGCGGCTTGCTTTCGCCTGTAACCGGCTTGCTGGGCGGGCTGACGGGCGGTTTGGCCGGTGGTGATGCTGCCAATGGTGGCTTGCTCGCTCCCGTCACCAATCTGGTCGGTGGCCTGACGGGCGGTTTGGCCGGTGGTGATGCCGCCAATGGTGGCTTGCTCGCCCCTGTCACCAATCTGGTCGGCGGGCTGACCGGCGGTTTGGCCGGTGGCGATGCCGCCAATGGTGGCTTGCTCGCTCCTGTCACCAATCTGGTCGGCGGGCTGACCGGCGGTTTGGCCGGTGGTGATGCTGCCAATGGTGGCTTGCTCGCTCCCGTCACCAATCTGGTCGGTGGCCTGACGGGCGGTTTGGCCGGTGGTGATGCCGCCAATGGTGGCTTGCTCGCCCCTGTCACCAATCTGGTCGGCGGGCTGACCGGCGGTTTGGCCGGTGGCGATGCTGCCAATGGTGGCTTGCTCGCTCCTGTGACAGGCTTGGTCGGTGGCTTGACGGGAGGACTGCTGGGTGGGACAAGCGTCTCGGTTGACGTGGGAGCTTCGGGCAGCGTGGACGCGGGCGGTCCCGCTACTGCAGGCAACAACAATGGCGGCCTGCTGGCACCGGTAACCGGTTTGCTGGGCGGCTTGCTCGGTAGCGGGCCTCGCTAAACCAGAGGAAGGGGCGCATCCCGCCCCTTCCTTCAAAAGCTCATCCATTTCTCATGGAGTAAGTCATGACTCGCAGAAGACACAGGCATTATGAATCTGGCAGACTTGGCTTACTCAGCCCAAGGATTACCTTCTTGACAGCATTTGCCAGCTTGGCAAGACAGGCTGCCAAGTCATCACTCACACCCGGCACGGTGAGCATGACAACGGCTGTCACAACGCCCCGTACAGGGGCCGCTTCCCCCTCTTTCGCACACACTAAACAAACCTGGTCCATCAGGGGCCAGCTCATGGTCGCCCCAGCATCCAGTCCCCAGCAGTCCGCTGCTCTTGCCCACTCTGCCCGCTGCGTATCGGGCGCTCCTGACGGCGACCCTGCTCTTTACCACAAGCGTCTGACACCCTTTACCGGTTTGCTGGGTGCTCCCCCACGCTAGGGATATATGCGTATGCCCAATAAACAGCCCCTGACAACCGTGTGGACCGAGCCAGAAGCAAGGGACGAAGTTTTGTCAGGGCATATGCAAAACGATATCGTGCGCATGATGTTGCGCCAGTTTGATGTCTACCTGGAAGCAAACAAGCACCAGTTGGCACGAGCCGCTGGTTTGAGTCTGAATGAGTACAAGGCCCTGGAGTTTGTGCTGGAACTCAAACCCCTGTCTCCGGGGAGGCTGGCCCAATTACTGGATCTGAGCCCCAGCGGCACTCAAGCCTTGATTACCCGACTGGAAAACGCAGGTTACTTGCTGCGCAAGCCCCATCCGCGCGACGGACGCATGACCAGCCTGTATCCCAACCAGGAACGCTGCAAGCGCTTGATGGGCGACATGGATTTACCCGCGCAGCAGGTCATGCAGGCCGCGGCACACTACAACCCTAAACAAATCACCGCTCTTTACGAATTTCTTCTTAAAAGTCTTGAGCATCTGCGTCAGGATGCCCTGGACAGGCTCAAGCACAAAACCACCTAGGGGTGCCGTTTTCTTGCTGTTTTGCCCACCAGCCACCACTGGTGGGCTTTTTTTTGACAGAACAAACTTTTTGCAGGGATTGCCGCCTACCCAGCTAAACGGCCCCATGCTACAAAAGACACTGGTCGGCCTGGCTGGCTTATTTCTCGCTAAAACCGTAAGGATGTGTTCATGAAACTCTCTGTACTGATTGCCGCCCTGCGCCTGCGCCATCTTGCAGGAGCTGCGCTGCTGTCAAGTTCACTGGCCGCTTATGCGCTACCCCCTGGCCTGGCCCAAGGCCCCTCTGTCGAAGGCGTTACGCAATATACGCTGGACAATGGTCTGCGCCTTGTTCTGGCCCCTGACGATTCCAAGCCTACGACCACCGTCAACATGACCTATCTGGTCGGCTCACGGCACGAGAATTATGGGCAGACCGGCATGGCGCACTTGCTCGAGCACATGCTGTTTCGCGGCACGCCCACCTTGCGCAATGCGTTAGGGGAGTTCTCCAAGCGTGGTCTGGAGGCCAATGGCACCACATCCAGTGACCGTACCAATTACTTTGCCAGTTTCGCTGCCGATCCTGAAACCTTGAAATGGTATCTGGACTGGCAGGCCGATGTCATGGTCAACGCCCTGATCGACAAGCAGGATCTGGAAGCAGAAATGCCCGTGGTGCGCAATGAAATGGAAAGCGGCGAGAACAGTCCTTTCCGGGTGCTGATGCAAAAGCTCACTGCCGCCGCTTATCAATGGCATAGCTATGGCAAGACCACCATCGGCGCACGATCGGACGTAGAGAACGTAGACGTAGAACAACTGCGCAAGTTCTATCACGACTACTATCAGCCTGATAACGCCGTACTCTTTGTAACCGGGCAGTTCGATACGGACCAGACCCTGGAGAACATTGCTAAGGCCTTTGGCTCCATCCCCAAACCCACCCGCCACTTGCGCCCGGAATACACGGTCGAACCCGTGCAAGATGGCACGCGTACGGTGACCTTGCGTCGCCAGGGCGGCACGCCGCTGATCATGTCGCTCTATCATCTGCCCAGCGCCGCCAGCCCGGACTATATGAACCTGAGCCTGGGCATCAGTGCCTTGGGTGACACACCTAGTGGCCAGCTTTACAAGAACCTGGTCAACAACAATCTGGCTACCAGCGTATTTAGCTTTGACTCCGAAAATCACGATCCAGGCTACGCCCTGTTTGGTGCGGAACTCAAGTCCGATATGGACCCGCAAAAAGCCTTAAAGGTCATGAATGAAACGGTGGAAGGTGTCGCCAAGTCCCCACTGAAAGAGGCGGACCTGGAACGCGTGCGCAGCCAGTGGCTGACGGGCTGGACGCAAACCTACGCCAATCCCTCACGCCTGGCCAGCGCCTTGTCCGAGGCAGCGGCCAGCGGCGACTGGCGTTTGTTCTTTCTACAGCGTGATCGGGTAGAAGACGCTAAGCTACCACAAGTGCAAAAGGCCTTGGAAACCTGGCTGGTGGCCAGCAACCGCAGCAATGGCTTGTACATTCCCACCGACAAACCGGTACGTGCTCCTGAGGCCACACCAGTGGATGTCGCCAAGCTGGTGCAGGATTACACCGGCAAGGACAGCGGCAAAGCCGTCGAAGCGTTTGATCCCAGCCCAGCAAACATCATGGCTCGCACTGATTTGCAGCCCCTGTCCTTAGGCAAGGATCTGGGCGAAGTCAAAATGGCACTGCTTCCCAAAGCGACCCGCGCCGAGCGTGTCGAGGCCCGAATGTCCTTCAAGTTTGGCTCGCCTGAGCAACTGAAAAACCAGAGCGCCACAGCCGCGGCAGTGGCCAGTCTGCTAAGCACCGGCACCAAAAAGCTCAACCGGGAACAGATTTCCGACCAGTTTACGGCCATGCAAACCCAGTTCAGCACTAGCGGCTCCAATGGCCGTCTGTATCTGAGCCTGTCGTCCAACCGCGAAAATCTGCCCAAGGCCATTGCGCTGGCACTGGACGTGCTGCGCGAGGCAAACTTCCCGGAGGACGAACTGAAGAAATACCAGCAGGCCGTCGTTACGGACCTGAAATCGGCCAGCACCGAGCCGGCTGCCCTGGCAAGCCAAACCATTGAACGCTACACCAACCCCTGGCCCAAAGACGATATCCGCTACACCCCTACTTTTGAAGAAGGGATAGAGCGGGTGCAGGCCGTCACCCTCAAACAGGTACGGGATTTCCATCAGAAATTTTATGGAACAGGCGATGTCGCCTTTAGCGCCGTGGGTGACTTTGACGAGGAGCAGGTTCGCAAGGCTCTGTCGGACGGTTTGAAAGGATGGCGTAAAGCGCCGACGTATCAACGGCCGGACGACCCGCTGCACCCTGTCCCGCCCAAGGTATTCGATATCAATACGCCGGACAAAGCCAACGCCTTTTATCTGGCTGAACTGGGCCTGAAGCTGCAAGATACCGACGCTGACTTCCCGGCCGTCTATCTGGCGAATTACTTGCTGGGCCTGTCGGAAACCTCGCGTCTGTGGAATCGTGTGCGGGTGGAGGATGGCCTGTCCTACAACGTACGCAGCCAGCTCGATGCGTCCAGCTATGAGCCCCATGGCTCATGGACGGTCTACGCCATCCACGCTCCCACCAACAGCGAAAAACTGGGCAACACCATTAATGAGGTGCTGAACCAGACACTGAAGGACGGTTTTAGCGAACAAGAGGTCAAGGAAGGCATCACTGCCCTGTTGAACTATCGCCGCCTCTCGCGCAGTCAGGATGCTGTGGTTAGCAGTGCCTGGTTGAACTACCTGGATCTGGGCCGCAGCTTTGAATGGTCCGAGAAAATGGATCAGGACCTGCAAAAACTCGATGCTCAACAGGTCAACGCAGCCTTGCGCAAATATCTGAAACCTCAGGACATGGTGGTTGCCATTGCCGCCGACCATGAGCGTCAGAAAGACGATGTTGCACCTGCAACAAAGACGGCGACAGACGTCCCGGACAGCGCTGCTGAACCGGCCCTGATGGAGGCCCAACCCTAAGAGGCAGGATGGGCCCTGAAGCCGTCCTGAACAGAAAGAAAAAAGCCCGGTACAGCAGTACCGGGCTTTTTGTTTCGCTATGCCTTGGAGGACTCAGGAAAAGAAACTTTTTACCTTGTCCGTCCAGGACTCACTTTTGGGCGAGTGCTTGACACCTCCATCATTGAGAGCCTGTTCAAACTGACGCAGCAATTTCTTTTGCTCTTCGTTCAGGCGTACAGGCGTCTCGATCTGAATGTGACAATACAAGTCACCGGGGTAACTGGAACGCAGGCCCTTGATCCCCTTGCCACGCAAGCGGAAGGTCTTGCCCACCTGAGTACCTTCAGGGATGGTGATTTCACCTCGTCCAGTCAGCGTAGGCACCTCAACGGTGCCGCCCAAGGCGGCGGTCGTAAAGGGGATGGTCAGCTCGCAATGCAGATCCTCGCCGTCACGCTGGAAGATTCCGTGCGGCTTGATGCGGATTTCCACATACAAGTCACCGGGTGGCCCACCGTTCACGCCCGGTTCGCCATTGCCGCTGGAACGGATGCGCATACCGTCATCAATACCGGCAGGAATCTTGACCTGCAAGGTTTTGGTCTTCTTGACCTTGCCCTCGCCGTGGCACACCACGCAGGGATCAGGAATTTCCTTGCCGCTACCGTGACAGGTTGGGCAGGTTTGCTGCATGCTGAAAATACCCTGCTGCATACGAACCGCGCCACTGCCCTGGCAGGTGCGACACGTCTGTGCCGACGTCCCAGGCTTGGCACCCGTACCCGAGCAGGTATCGCAGTTTTCCCAGCTTGGTACTCGAATTTCCGTATCAAAACCGGCAGCCGCCTGCTCCAGGCTGATATCGAGCGAATAGCGCAAATCCGCGCCGCGGTAAACCTGAGGGCCACCGCCACGGCGCCCACCGCCACCACCGAAGATCTCGCCAAAAATATCACCAAAGGCGTCTGCAAATCCGGCCCCGCCCATGCCGCCACCCATACCGCCCATGCCAGCGTTGGGATCGACTCCGGCATGACCATAGCGGTCATAGGCTTCGCGCTTCTGTTCATCGGACAGGATTTCGTACGCTTCCTTGGCTTCCTTGAACTTTTCCTCGGCGTCCTTGCTATCCGGATTACGGTCAGGGTGGAACTTCATGGCCAGCTTGCGATACGCCTTGCGGATTTCATCCTGCGTCGCATTTTTGGCCACACCGAGAATTTCGTATAAATCGCGTTTTGCCATGATTGATTAACGACGTCCAAACGCCGCTGTTTGAATAATAATGCCCGATCTCCAGCGTAAGCCGCCAAAGATCGGGCCAGGGAACCTTACTCAGGCTCGCAATTACTGATCGCGTTTGACTTCTTTAAAGTCGGCGTCGACCACGTTCTCGTCGGCGGGCTGCTGAGCCGTCGCTTCCGCACCTTGTTGTGCAGCGGCTTGGGCCTGCATGTCGGCGTACATCTTCTCGCCCAGTTTCTGCGAGGCCACGCCCAGCGCTTCCACCTTGGCGTCGATCGCTTCCTTGTCACCGTCTTTCAGCGTTTCTTCCAGATCGGCGATCGCCTTTTCGATGGCTTCTTTCTCTGCAGCTTCCAACTTGTCGCCGTAGTCCGTCAAGGACTTGCGGGTCGAGTGGATCAGGGCTTCAGCCTGGTTGCGCGCCACTGCCAGTTCCGCGATGCGGTGGTCTTCTGCCGCGTTGATCTCGGCATCTTTCACCATGCGCTCGATCTCCTCATCGGACAAACCGGAGTTCGCCTTGATGGTGATCTTGTTTTCCTTGCCCGTACCCTTGTCTTTGGCGGATACATGCAAGATACCGTTGGCGTCGATGTCGAAGGTCACTTCAATCTGTGGCAGGCCACGTGCTGCTGGTGGAATGCCTTCCAGGTTGAACTCGCCCAATGCCTTGTTACCAGCAGCGATTTCACGCTCACCCTGGAACACCTTGATGGTCACGGCAGGCTGGTTATCATCAGCCGTGGAGAACACCTGCGAATGACGCGTAGGAATCGTGGTGTTCTTCTGGATCATCTTGGTCATGACACCACCCAGGGTTTCAATCCCCAGGGACAGCGGAGTCACGTCCAGCAGCAGAACGTCAGTGCGGTCGCCCGACAGCACAGAACCTTGAATCGCGGCACCGGCAGCAACCGCCTCATCTGGGTTGATGTCTTTGCGAGGATCGCGGCCAAAGAACTCTTTAACACGTTCCTGTACCTTGGGCATGCGGCTCATGCCACCGACCAGGATCACGTCGTCGATTTCCGAAACCTTCACACCAGCATCCTTAATGGCTACGCGGCAAGGCTCGATCGTGCGTTCAATCAGGTCCTCAACCAGCGCTTCCAGCTTGGCGCGGGTGATCTTCAGGTTCAAGTGCTTAGGACCGGAAGCATCAGCCGTGATGTAAGGCAGGTTGATTTCGGTCTGCTGCGTCGAAGACAGCTCGATCTTGGCTTTCTCAGCGGACTCTTTCAGGCGCTGCAAGGCCAGCACGTCTTTGGACAGATCAACGCCGCTTTCCTTCTTGAACTCGGCAATGATGTAGTCAATGATGCGCTTGTCAAAGTCCTCGCCACCCAGGAAGGTGTCACCGTTGGTCGAGAGCACTTCAAACTGCTTCTCACCGTCGATGTCAGCGATTTCGATGATGGACACGTCAAACGTGCCGCCACCCAAGTCGTAAACAGCGATCTTGCGGTCACCTTTGTCAGCCTTGTCCAGACCGAAAGCCAAGGCAGCAGCAGTAGGCTCGTTGATGATGCGCTTGACGTCCAGGCCAGCAATACGGCCGGCGTCCTTGGTTGCCTGACGCTGGCTGTCGTTAAAGTAAGCAGGCACGGTAATGACGGCCTCGGTTACTTCTTCGCCCAGGTAGTCTTCGGCGGTTTTCTTCATTTTGCGCAAGATGTCGGCAGACACTTGCTGAGGAGCCATCTTCTTGCCTTGAGCTTCCACCCAGGCGTCACCGTTGTCGGCAGCGACAATGGTGTAAGGCACGTGTTCAATATCTGTTTGAACTGCCTTTTCAGTGAACTTACGACCAATCAAACGCTTGACCGCGAAGATGGTGTTGGCAGGGTTGGTAACCGCCTGGCGTTTGGCTGGAGCGCCAACCAGGATTTCGCCATCCTGCATGTAAGCCACGATGGAAGGCGTTGTGCGACCGCCTTCGGCATTTTCGATAATACGAACCTGGTCGCCATCCAACACCGATACACAGCTATTGGTGGTTCCAAGGTCAATACCAATGATTTTGCCCATGATTTTTTACCTGACTAAAAGATTGATTGCGAAAGCAAATTATTCGATGAAATGCATATGGGGAAAGGTACGTGCATTTCAAGAGCCACTGCCTTAATTTTTTTCACTGGGCAAGCGGCAGGTCCGAAGCAAGCACGCAAATGCGTCTATATTCTGGACGGCCTGCCGGCCCAGTTTGCCAGGCGCGATTACTTGGGCGCCGACACCATCACCAAGGCAGGACGCAAAACCCGGTCCGAAATGGTGTAGCCTTTTTGCAGCAGCTGGGCCACCGCGCCTTCTTCAAACTCCGAGGGCACAGCCGAAATGGCCTGATGCAGGTGTGGATCAAACTTGTCCCCGGCTTGCGGTGCCACTTCTTTCAAGCTATTGCGCTCGAAGGCCTTGTTCAACTGGCGCAACGTGGTTTCCACGCCTTCCTTCCAGGCCTCCGGGGTTTGCTCGGTCTGGGCCAGAGCGGCTTCCAGACTGTCGCGCACCGGAATCAGGCTTTCAGCGAAAGACTCGGTACCGAACTTGCGGGCTTTGGCCACATCGTCGTCCGCACGGCGGCGGATGTTTTCCACTTCGGCTTTGGCACGCAACAACTGGTCGTAGTACTGCGACACTTTTTCCTGAGCCTGGGCCAACTCGGTCGCCAGATCAGCTGGGTTTTCCTCGGGCTGCTGGGCCAAAATCTCTGGCTGGTCCTGCTCGACAGCGCCCTGTTGTGCCTGTTCAGGCGTGTTTTCCGTCACTTCCCCGTCCAGAGGCTTATTGGGATCGGCATGTGTAGCCATTCGATGTATCTCCACTACAGAATTCGTTGATCGCATAAAAATGGGGGCATCTGCCCCCAGTTCAAGACCCGCGTTCGTATTTTGCTGAGCTGAGCCTGAAACACTGCCTCATCCTACCGGGCGGGCACCAGACGACTGGGTAGCCAGCCGCCCAAGTGCTGCACGGCCAGCCGTCCCAGGCCCTCTATCCACTGGGGATCGTCATTCAGACAAGGGATGTAATGAAACTGGCCGCCCCCTTCTTGCAGAAAGGCGTCTCGACACTCCACCTGGATCTCCTCCAGGGTTTCCAGGCAGTCGGCCACAAAGCCGGGGCAAACCGCATCCACGCGCCCCACACCCTGCTTGCCCCATTCACGCAAAGTCGGCTCGGTGTACGGCTCGAGCCAACGCTCCGCACCAAAGCGGCTTTGAAACGCCATATGCACCTCTACGCCGGGCTCATCGAGCGCGGCACGCAAGGCATTGGTCGTTTCACGACAATCCCGGTAATACGGGTCACCCAGTTCCACGCAACGGCGCGGCAAGCCATGAAAGCTCAACAACAAGCGCTCGGGCTTGCCGTGCTCATCCCAGTAACGACGGATCTTGGCCGCCAGCGGGCCGATATAATCCGGATGGGTGTGGTAGCGCTTGATAAAGCGCAATTCAGGCTGATTGCGCTGTTTGGCCAGATGCCCGGCCACGCAATCCACGGCGGTCGCGGTGGTGCTGGCGGCATATTGGGGATACAGCGGCAGGCCCAAGATGCGTTCGCAACCGGCCGCTTTCAACTTATCCAGCCCACTGGCAATGGACGGGTTGCCATAACGCATGCCCAGCTCCACCTTGACATCATGGCCTTGCGCCTGCAGCAGCGCCTGCAATCCATCGGCCTGCGCCTGGCTGTAAACCAGCAACGGCGCGCCCTGCGGCAACCAGATATCCTGATAACGCGGGGCCAGCTTGCGCGGGCGCAGCGGCAAAATGAACAGGCGCAGAATAATTTGCCAAAGAGGCTGAGGGATTTCGATCACCCGGGGGTCCGACAGGAACTCGCCCAGATAACGGCGGATGGACGCAGCATCAGGCTGATCGGGCGTACCCAGGTTAAGCAGCAAAATACCGACAGGCCCGGCCGGTCTGACCGGAGCCTGGGCATTGAACATATCAGCATCCTTTGCTTCGGGCAAATAAGGAGAGGCAAACAACTTGGGCATGATTTGATTAATACCTTAGACAGCCAGCGAACCTTGCGCCTACCAACAGGTTAAAGGTCTATCCATTAACTGGCCGAGTGATGGCTCAGGGCATTGGACAATAGCCGGGCTGTAATGTCTACGATCGGAATCACACGATCATACGCCATCCGTGACGGCCCGATCACACCCAGCGTGCCCACGACTTTACCGTCCACCCCATACGGTGCGGTAATCACGGAGACATCGTCCAGCGGCAGGAGCTGGGAGTCGCCACCAATATAAATCTGCACCCCTTCAGCCTGGCTGGACACATCCAGCAGATGCAGCAGATCGGTTTTTTTCTCGAACAGGGAAAACAGGCGGCGAAGCCTGTCCATATCCGCCACCATTTCAGTGACGTTCAGCAACTTGCTCTCGCCTGCAATCACCACCGCTTCCTCGCTGTCGGGTTGGTGACTGCCAACATCCACGGCTTGTTGCATGAGGCGCGAGATATCCAGCTGCAAAGAGCTGAGCTCTTTTGACAAAGCCAGCTTGACGGCCTCAAAGGACATGCCCGAAAAATGCTGGTTGAAAAAATTGCTGGCCTCGATCAGTTCCTGTTCCAGATAGTCGCGCGGCACAAACAGGATACGGTTTTGCACATCCCCATCCGGGGTGACGATAATCAGCAACACCCGCTTGTCGGACAAACGGATAAATTCAATTTGCCGAAAGGTCTGTGCTTTTTTGGGTGCCAGAACCACGCCGGCGAATTGCGACAGGTTCGATAGCAGGGACGCGGCGGAACTGACCGCACGGTTGGGTTCATCAAAGGGCAGGTACTAGCTGAGATTGCGGGCATCGGGGCGCTCAAAACGCTCGGCTGCCAGCAGACGGTCCACAAACAAGCGGTAGCCTTTAGGCGTGGGGATGCGCCCCGCCGAGGTGTGAGGACTGTGAATCAGGCCCAGACCCTCCAGTTCCGCCATCACATTACGAATCGTGGCCGGAGAAAAATCAAAAACGGTCGATAAGGTGCGAGACCCCACCGGCTGACCATCGGCGATGTAACGCTCGATCAGCACCTTCAACAAGGCATTTGCTCTGTCATCCATGTCGCGTACGTCACTTAAAAACACCAGCTCTGCATGATAAAGGGGAGAATCTTACAGCCAAGCCTAGAGTGGCAACTCTATAATCCACTGATCGCCATTATTTCATTAATCATAAGGTTTTCGCCCCATGCATTTCAAAACGGTTGCCATTGTTGGTAGATACCAGGACTGTGGCTTGGATGCGCCCATCCGGTCGCTGGCCAACACCCTGGTCAACACGGGCTGCTCAGTACTAATTGAGGCTACAACCGCCCAAAATGCCGGTATAACCGAATTTCCCATCGGCGATTATGCCCAGATCGGCCAGCGCGCCGATCTGGCGATCGTGATGGGCGGGGATGGCACCATGATAGGCGCTGCACGCGAATTAGCCCACAGCAAGGTCCCCCTGATCGGCATTAACCATGGCCGCCTGGGCTTTATTACCGACATTCCCTTGAATGATGCCAACGAGGCCTTGCTCAGTGTTCTGAAAGGCGAGTACGACATTGAAGAACGCTCCATGCTGGAAGGCCGCGTGGTGCGTGACGGAGAAGTGCTGTACTCGGGCGTGGCCCTGAACGATGTGGTCATCAACCGCGCCGGACGTGGCGGCATGATCGAGCTGCGTGTGGAGCTGGATGGCGTTTTCATGTACCGACAGCGATCGGACGGCCTGATCATTTCCACCCCCACCGGCTCAACCGCTTATGCCCTGGCGGCCAGTGGCCCCTTGCTGCACCCGTCGCTGAAAGCCTTTCTGCTGGTGCCGGTCGCCCCCCAAACCCTGTCGAACCGCCCCATTGTACTGCCCGATACCGGCACCCTGAATTTGACCATTACCGCCCTGGGTCGGGTGGAAACCGGCGGCAGCGTGCACTTTGATATGCAAACCTGGTCGGACTGCCAGCAGGGAGACCGGATTGATGTGCGCCGCTCCCAGGACACCAGCCGCTTTATCCACCCCAAGGGCTACAGCTTTTTTTCCACCTTGCGCCAGAAGCTGGGCTGGAATCACATCCCTTTGCCTAACGACGAAAACGACTGAACCCCTATGCTCCGTACCTTGCACGTTCGAGACTTTGTAATCGTGGATCAAGCCACGATTGATTTCGACTCCGGCTTCACGGTTTTTTCCGGGGAGACCGGCGCTGGCAAATCCATCCTGATTGACGCCCTCTCACTGGTACTGGGAGCTCGCGGTGACGCCAAAGCCATACGCGAGGGCTGCACCCGTACCGAGGTCAGCGCGCATTTCGATTGCCCGCCCGATATTCAAGGCTGGCTAAGCGAGCGCGACTTCGATGTCTCTGATGAGCTGATACTGCGCCGCCTGATCGACCAGCAGGGTCGCAACCGCAGTTACATCAATGGTGGCGCAGCCACCTTGACCCAGTTGCGTGAACTGGGCGAACTACTGGTCGATATTCATGGCCAGCACGCGCACCAAAGCCTGATGAATCCCCAAAGCCAGTACGACCTGCTCGACAGCCAGGGTGGCCATTTGCCACTGGCACGACAAGTCGCCCAGGCCTGGCAACAACTGAGCCAGGCCCGCAAGGCCGTCGAACAGGCCAGCCAGAGCGCAGAACAGGGCAAACGCGAACAGGAACGCCTGGAATGGCAGATCAATGAGCTCTCCAGCCTGAATCTGCGCCCCGGGGAATGGGATCAGCTGCAGCAGGAACACACTCGCCTGTCCCATGCCCAAGCCCTGATTGATGGCAGTGCCCTGGCCTTGAACGCGCTGGACGGCGAAGAGACCTCGGTACAACAATTGCTGGGCAAAGCCAGTCATGAAATGAGCGCTCTGCTGCGCCACGACCCTGGTCTGCAGGCCATTGTCGATGCCCTGGAGTCGGCGCAAATTGCCGTGACCGAGGCGGCATCAGACTTGAACAGTTATTTAAGCGCTATGGAGCTGGACCCGGAACGCCTGGCTCAGGCGGAGGAACGGGTATCGGCCATTTTCAGTGCCGCTCGCAAACTGAAAGTCGAGCCGCAAGACCTGCCCAGTCTGCTGGAAACCTGGCAAGAACAGCTCGCTCAGCTACAGCAATCTTTTGATTTGCACGCCTTGCAAGCCAGGGCTCGGCAGGCTGAACAGCACTATCAGGAGCTGGGCGGAAAACTGAGCGCGGCACGGCGCAAAACCAGTGTGCAGCTGAGCAAGCAGGTCAGCCAGGCGATGCAGTCCATGGCCATGCAAGGCGGCCGTTTTGAGGTTGCCCTGACCGCCTGCGCCCCGCAGGTTCACGGTCTTGAACAGGTGGAGTTTCTGGTGGCTGGCCATGAAGGGGTCACCCCTCGACCGCTGGCCAAAGTAGCCTCCGGCGGTGAGCTGGCCCGGATATCCCTGGCACTGTCCGTCATCGCCAGCCAGGCGGCTCGTGTGCCCACCTTGATTTTTGACGAAGTAGATACCGGTGTGGGCGGCGCCGTGGCCGAAGTGGTAGGACGATTGCTGCAAGAACTGGGGGCACGCCATCAGGTCTTGTGTGTGACCCACCTGCCCCAGGTCGCTGCTTGCGGCAATCATCATTTAAAGGTCGAAAAAACAAGCGAGCAAGGCCAGACTTTTTCCTCCATCCGCCCCTTGTCTGAACAGGAGCGGGTAGATGAAATTGCCCGTATGCTCGGAGGACTGGAAATTACCCAGACCACGCGTGAACACGCACGAGAAATGCTGGCACGCCAGCGTTGAATTCGTCTTGTCGTTCAATGACAATTTGAACCACCAGCGCCAAAAGCCACTGGTGGTTTTTTTGTGCCGTCCTGATCAGCCCTGCAGCCCCGATCTGATTATTCTTTGAATTTTCAGGATGCCTGCCTGGCTATCCTGCCCCCAATCATCAGATTACACGCCTGCGGGCACTATCAAAACGGATTAACCGCGCAAGATAGGCTTGGCCTGTTTGCCCGCTTCCGAACATTTAGGGCAAATGCCATACAACAGCATCGTATGGCTTTCCAGCACAAAACCGTGGTCCTTGGCGACCTGGTGCTGGCGAGCCTCGATATTGCTGTCGGTAAACTCTTCAACCACACCACAATTGGTGCAAATCAGGTGATCGTGATGATCGCCGTCATTGAGTTCAAAGACGGCTTTGCCACCGTCAAACTGGCTGCGCACCAAAATGCCGGCTTGCTCGAACTGGGTAAGCACACGATACACCGTGGCAAGACCAATATCGACTTCTTCGGCGATGAGCAGGCGGTAGACGTCTTCCGCGCTCAGGTGTCGTTGTCCGTCCTGATCGGAGCGGCGAAAAATATCCAGAATCTTCAGGCGCGGAAAAGTCGCCTTAAGCCCCATGTTCTTCAGTTCATTTTGATCGTTCATGGCTAAATTATCGCATCTTGATGGGGATGGATCTCAAGTCCGCCCTGGTTAAAAACCAGCTCGTCTTGAGGCGGTTCAATGCGCAATTCATGCGCTTTTTCCTAAACCCTTATATGATAACGATTTTATTCCTACTGGGGCATTTCGTGCAGAAGAAGGCCAATTCATTCACTCCTGTCATCCGCGCCATACTCGCAGCCAGTCTGGCTGCCGCCGCCCTGAGCGCTTGCGGATCTTCCAAATGGGGCTTCCCATACCGCGCCGACATTCAGCAGGGGAACTGGATCACTGCCGAGCAGGTGGCGCGCCTGCAACCCGGGATGACGCGCGAACAGGTTCGCTACCTGCTGGGCTCTCCCACTTTGCAGGACATTTTCAACGCCGACCGCTGGGACTACCCCTACCTGAACAAGCCCGGCTATGGCAAGAGCGAACAACGCAAGTTCACGGTCTGGTTTGAAGGCGATACGCTGGTTCGCTGGCAGGGCGATGAGCAGCCGGATCGCCAGCCTTTCGAGCGCAGCGACACCGGCAAAAAACAGACGCCGCCTCCCGCAGACAGCGATAGTGCCGCCCCCACCCCCAGCGTGAGCGGCTCCCAGCCCACGCTTTAAGCTTTACGTTAAGGACACAGGATTCATGCGCATTGCCATTGCTGGCGCAGACGGCCGTATGGGCCGTATGCTGATTGAAGCTGTCTTGAACAGCACCGACCTGACCCTGGCCGCTGCCTTGGACCACCGCGGCTCCCAAGCAATCGGTCAGGACGCTGGCGCTTTTCTGGGCAAAGAAACGGGCATCATGGTCACGGACGACCTGAACGTTCTGGCCCAGGCCGACTGCCTGATCGACTTCACCCGTCCCGAAGGCACCCTGGCCCATCTGGACGCCTGCCTGCAACACGGCACCCGTCTGGTCATTGGCACCACCGGTTTTTCCGAAACCGAGAAACAGCAGATTCAGGCGGCTGGCCGCGAAATTGCCATTGTCTTTGCGCCCAACATGAGCGTTGGTGTCAATGCCACCCTGAAATTGATCGAAATGGCCGCTGCTTTGCTCCGCCAGGGCTACGACGCCGAGGTATTTGAAGCCCACCACCGCAACAAGGTCGATGCCCCTTCGGGGACCGCACTGGCAATGGGCGAGGCCATCGCCAAGACTTGGGGAGAATCCCTGAATGACGTAGCTGACTGGGCCCGTCACGGCCACACCGGCGTGCGTCAGGACGGCCGCATTGGTTTTTCCGTGGTGCGCGGTGGCGATATTGTGGGCGACCACACCGTATTTTTTTGCGGTGAAGGCGAACGCATCGAGATCTCGCATCGCTCCAGCAGCCGTGCCGGATACGCCAATGGCAGCCTGCGTGCGGCCCGTTTCCTGGGTGATAAAAGCACCGGTCTGTACAACATGCAGGACGTGCTGGGCCTGTAAGTGCCTCACTTGCAAACGCGCTCATAACAAGCCGGCTTTCGAGCCGGCTTTTTTTTCCCTCAAGCGGCGTCTGCCCGGCAAACAGTGTATTGAAAGACGCTTCTTTTCTCACTGATCTGCGCCCCCTTACGGTCTCTTTCTCCCACCCTAAACACGTTTCCAGGCAGGCGCCCACAAGGGCGTGCGCGTTTCAAACGCACTGCGCTGGTGCACCCCCCCTATTTTCCCTGCTTGACGTAAAGAAAAATATCACTAATATGTCAGTTGGATATTCAAAGAATAAACTTTTCTGCAGGAGACAGACAAGATGATGAGCGAACGCCAACGCAAGTTCCGCGAGGAATACAAATCCAATATCAGCCCCGCCTATAACGGTATTGTTCATGTCCTCGTAACGTATGTCGTGGGGCTGGCAGCGATTTACTACAGCATCAGTCAGTTGCAGTCGGTAGGCTGGGAATGGCTGATCATCATCCCCGTCTTTCTGGCGGGCAATTTTGTGGAATGGGCCATGCACCGCTATGTCATGCATCGGCGCATCAACATTATTGGTTTACGGGAAATTTATGAGCGTCACACCCGCCAGCACCACCAATACTTCACCGATAACGAAGCAACCATTGATTCGAGCAAGGAGTTCCGGATCGTCTTTTTCCCTTGGCGAGTCCTGCTCACCCTGGGTATCGGGGGTGGCATCCTGGGCTGGCTGGCCGCTACCCTTATCAACCCCAATGCGGGCTACTTTGTGTTCATGACCATGGTGGCGCAATACCTGGTGTACGAGGCTTTTCACTATTGCTGTCACGTCCATGAAAACAGCTTTGTGCGCAACATGCCCTTTATCAACACAATTCGCCGCCACCATACCGCTCATCACAACCAGGGCATCATGATGAAGTACAACATGAACCTGACCTTCCCCATCGCCGACTGGGCCATGGGCACCACCGATCTGCGCCGTGGTCTGCTGGGCCACCTGTTCAATGGCTACAGCGAAAAACACGTCAAGGAAGAGCTCAAGCCCATTATTCGCCGCTTCCGCTTTGAAGACACGGGTGACACCACCGATGGCCCCGCCCTGAAACAGGAAGAGGCACACGCGCTGGAGCGCGGTCTGGCTAACTAAGACCCCGACCTTGTTTACAAGCTGGAGATCAGCGTCGTGCGAGCGAGCTCTTCAATGTAATCCATCAACCGGTCCAGGCTTTTTCCGGCCTGGTCCACATCACCGCCCGCGATAGTCATGGCCAGATCGGCATGCAGTCTGCCCATTTCCGTCAAGTCCGGGTTTTGCTGATAGTGGCAAAACCAGAATCGGCGGGAAAGGCCGTGAGTCAGGCGCATGGCCCCTTCCGCGAACTCGTTGCGTGCGGCCTCGATTTCCAGCTCATTTAACCGTCGATCTGCCCGGATGAAACTGACTTCATCATTCTGGGCAGCCGCTTCCAGGAAAGCGTCATGCAAGCCCTTGAACTGCTCGCGTTGGTCCCGTGTCGCCCGCTTTGCCGCACTGCGGCAGATCAAGCGTTCGATTTCCCGCCGTGTCTCGATCAGACGCAACTGCTTGGGCATATCCAGCTCGGGAATCAACAGGCCGCGTTGCGGCAACACCAACATCAAGTGTTCACGTGCCAGGCGCTGAATGGCTTCCCGAATGGGGGTGCGGCCAATCTCGAACATCTGGCTCAAGGTCAGCTCCGACACAATGCTGCCCGGCGGCAACTTCAAGGTAATGATGGCTTCTTCCAAGCGCTCGTAAGCAATGTCCGTGAGCTTGGGCTTGGGTTCTGTCAAGGCCTTGATTTCCCGCGTCTCGTCCTGAGACCGCTCCTTTCCCGCTACCTTCCGCTTGCTTGTGACCATGCTAACCCTGCCTTAAAAACGCAGCGTTCGCTGCTGAAACCTGATACCTGAGGTCTGCTGCCCCCCCGGTGCACGCACTGAGCAGAGCCAGACAACAATCTCATATCTTAGTTGTATTTCTTTACTCCAGGAAGCCACATGAGCATTGCCTGCCCTTCAACTGCCCCGGCCATCCTTGCTGTTCATGGCATTCAAGGCACTCAACGCAGCTGGCTGCCAGTCGTCCAGGCCAGTTCACTTTCACCGCATTGGCAGACTCCGGATTTACGAGGCCGGGGGGACGCCCACTACGGTACCTGCCAGCAGGATTATGAGCTGAGCCAATTTGTCCACGATCTGCGCATCCCTATTGCCGCCTTGTCGGCCACGACACCCTATGTTCTGGCTGGCTGGAGCCTGGGCGTATCGATTGTGCTGCAAACCTGCCTGACGCTACTGGACGAACAGGCTGTGCTCCCTCAGGCCCTGGTGCTGATATCGGGTACCCCCAGCCTGAATCAAACCCGCTGGTTCAAGTCTGAGCACACCCCCGCCTTGCTGCAGGAAATTGCAGAACGCGAGCAACGCCTGGGCCTGAGCCAGGCGGCCGGCCATCAAGATGTGGCCTGGACCTGGCTGGCCAACCGACATCACGACCAGTACGCACAGTTGCCTCGCATTTCCATCCCCTCATTGATTATTCATGGCGATCAAGACCAGGACTGCCCCATTGAACATGCCCGCCTGTTAGCGCAGGCACTGCCGCAAGCCAGCTTGCACAGTTTGCCTGGTGCGGGCCACAGCCTTTTAAGCTCGCATCCCGACCGGATCGCTTCTTTGATCGACTCTTTTTGCACTGCAAGGACTACCACATGAACACGCACGTTTTCTTTTGCCCGCCCCCCCGTACCTTGATGGGGCGCGGCTGCCGCCATGAGCTTCCTGCCTTGATCGCCCATTTGGGCTGGCGCCGCGGCTTAGTGATTACTGACCGTTTTTTCACCACCCAGACCCGCTGGGTTGAGGACCATATTAACGCCTGTAAGAAACAGGGCATTGAGATTGTGGTGTTTGATGGTGGCCAGCCCGATCCTTCCACCACTTTGTGCGATCAGGCCACGCAGCACGTGCGGGCTCATCTGGCCGAGCAGCCCATCGACTATGTATTGGCTATGGGAGGCGGCAGCAATATCGATCTGGCCAAAGCGCTGTGCCTGACCGTGCCAACTGGCCAAACCATACGAGCGTACAGCGGTACCTGGCCTGCCCACACCCGCCCCCTGCCTCTGATCGCCTTGCCCACCACCTCCGGCACAGGCTCGGAAGCCACACCAGGGGCGATTCTGGTCGATCCCGACAACGCCACCAAGATCGCCGTGATGGGCAACGCCCTACGCCCCGCCATTGCCGTCATCGACCCTGAGCTGAGCGATAGCTGCCCGCCCCGCGTCACCGCCGATGCCGGTATTGACGCCCTAACCCATGCAATTGAATCATTTGTCACACAAGACGCCAGCCTGTTTGACCGCGGCGGCAGCCCTGACCCGGGCTATAGCGGCCGCTCCGGCCTGACGATGATGTTTGCACGCGAAGCGATACGGCTGTGCGGACACTACATGCTGCGAGCCTATCGCGACGGCACCGACACCGAAGCCAGGGACGGCATGGCCAGCGCCAGCTACTATGCAGCCCTGTCCTATGGCACGGCGGGCTTAAATGCCGTGCATGGCATCGCCTACGCTCTGGCCGGCTTGACGCATCAGTCTCACGGCACCACCAATGCCGTCTTGCTGCCCTATGTTCTGGACGAACTGCGTGAGACCCGTGCCCCAGAGTTGCGGGAAGTCGCCCAGCTTCTGGGCATGCCAACCGACCAGACAGAAGACGCCGTGCTGGCACTGCCCGCCTATGTGCGTTCATTAATCGAACAATTGGGCATCCCCACCGATCTACGCCAATGCGGCGTGCAGGAACACCAACTGGAAGGCCTGCTGCACGATGCGCTGCAAGTCACCCGTCTTGCCAAAGCCTTCCCGGTGGCTGATCGTACCAGCGCCTATCAGCGCATTATCCGACACGCTTTTGAGGGCTCATTGGCCACTCATTTCATCCTTAATTAATTAGCCAGCTAAGTACATACCAGTATTTAACCCTGAGCCAGACACCACTAGTATCCATGTAATATATCAGCAAAAGAACAAAGACCTGTCCTGGCCTGACGACAGGTCACCTAGTCATAAAACCCGCCACAAGAGCGGACCTACAGGAGACACCTATGACAGCCGTATCCCCCAATGTGGCCAATCGTCTGGAGCGATTGCCCATGACTCGCTATCAACGCATGCTGTTCGGTATTATTGCGACCGCCTGGTTCTTTGACTCCATGGACCTGGGCATCATGACTTTTGTATTGGGTTCCATCAAGGCAGAAATGGGACTGAGCACGGCGCAGGCAGGTCTGCTGGCCAGCTCCAGCTTTTTAGGCATGTTTTTAGGTGCGGCCATTGCAGGCATGCTGGCAGACAAGTACGGCCGCAAGCCCGTCTTTCAATGGAGCATGATTTTTTGGGGAGTGGGGAGTCTGGCCTGTGGGCTGGCCCAAAACGTCGAGCAACTGATGGCCTTTCGGGTACTGCTCGGGTTTGGCATGGGGATGGAATTCCCTATCGGCCTGGCGATGGTCTCGGAAATTGTGCCCGCCAAAAGCCGTGGTCGCTATATTGCAATTCTGGAAGGTTTCTGGCCGCTGGGCTTTATCAGTGCCGGGATTCTGACCTATCTCAGCCTGGACTATATAGGCTGGCGTGGAATCTTCATTGCCTTGTCCATCCCTGCCCTGTTTGTATTCGTAATTCGCCGCTGGGTACCGGAGTCACCCCGCTGGCTGGAAGAAGCAGGACATAACGAACGCGCCGAGCAGGTGACCAGCGCTTTTGAGCATAAAGTCATTCAGGCCAATGGTGGTCAGGCACTGCCCTTGCCCCTGCCTCCCAGCCCTTGTGAAAAACTCAAGCGCGGCGCCTTGTTTGCCCAACTCTGGCAAGGTCAATATGCACGCCGCACCTTGATGCTGTGGATGCTGTGGTTTTTCTCCCTGCTCGGTTACTACGGCTTGACCACCTGGCTGGGTGCGCTGTTGCAACAGGCAGGATACGCGGTCACCAAGTCCGTGACCTATACCATCTATATTTCCCTGGCAGGCATTCCGGGCTTCATTTTCTCGGCCTGGTTGCTCGAAAAATGGGGGCGCAAGGCCACCATGGTACTCATGTTATTCGGTAGCGCAGGCTGCGCCTTTATTTATGGGCACGTCGCCACCAGTCAGGCGCCGGTCGCACAATTGATCGGTGCCGGGCTATGCATGCAGTTCTTCATGTTTGGCATGTGGTCGGTCTTGTATGCCTATACACCTGAGCTCTATCCCACGCGGACACGCAGTACCGGAGCCGGGTTTGCATCGTCTATTGGTCGCCTCGGTTCCCTGCTCGGCCCTCTGCTGGTTGGCATTATCTTGCCGTGGACCGGGCATACCGGCGTATTTACGCTGGGCGCCATCTCTTTTTCGATTGCCGCCTTAGTGGTCGTCGCCCTCGGGGTGGAAACCAAAGGTCGTTCTCTGGAAGAAGTATCAGCCTGACGAACAAGAGCCGGACGCGCTGCCAGGCCTTTTGAACAAGCAGCAACGTCACCAGCAAAAACCCCGTGTCAGTGCAACGCGCCGACACGGGGTTTCCCTTTATCGGTCTGCCTCATCCCTGAGTTGACCGGGCTTGCCCGACGCAACGTAGCTACGAGCCACGATTCGCCAAACCCTAGAGAGCCGCCAGGCCTAAGCCACCACAACGGGTTCTTGCTCCAGCTCGACGCCGAAGCGCTCCCGCACCGAGGCTCGGATCGCTGTTGCCAGCCGCCCAATATCCGCAGCGGTTCCACCACCATGATTGACCAGCACCAAAGCCTGCCTGTCGTGCACCCCCACAGCGCCATCCGTCCGCCCTTTCCAGCCGCACTGCTCAATCAACCAGCCCGCTGCCAGCTTGCACCGCCCCTGTCCCACGTCGTAAGACACCAGATCAGGCCATTGCTGTTTTAGCGCATCGCGCTGCGCGGTCTGCACCACCGGATTCTTGAAAAAGCTACCTGCATTAGCCAGAACCTTGGGGTCTGGCAGCTTTTGACGACGAATATCGCAGACGGCCTGAAAAATCGTTTCCGGGTCCGGCTTACCTGCCAGGTGGGCTTGTTTGTTCAGGTCGGGATACTCCAGCACGGGCATCCAGGGACGAGGCAGCATGAAACGTACCGCCACAATCAACCAACTACCGGCAGGATCGCGTTTGAAACGGCTGTCTCTATAAGCGAAACCACATTCTGGTGCTGACAGTTCCAGCAATCGGCCCTCTTTAAAACTCCAGGCCAGCACACTGTGAACTCGTTGCTCCAACTCCAGACCATAAGCACCGATATTCTGAACCGGAGCGGCGCCCACTGTGCCGGGGATCAGCGCCAGATTTTCCAAACCGGGCCAACCCTGTTGCAAACAGTACTGCACAAAGTCATGCCAGCATTCGCCTGCCTGCGCTTCCACTATAAAGCCATCGTCATGCTGGGCCAGCAAGCGAATTCCTTTGCTTTGCACTTTGATCACCAAGGCATCGAGTTGCTCGGCCAGCACGACATTGCTGCCCCCGCCGAGGACGAAAACACGTTCGCCCTGCTCCACCGCAGCCTGCAACTCCGGTAGCTGGCCAAGCTGTTCGTACACCACCAGATCACGTGCACAGCTATCCAGACCCAAGGTGTTAAAAGCGCTCAAATCAACATTATGCTGCCTGTCCACGACCCAGTCCCACGATCCAAGAAAGCAATAAGCATAGCTCGGACAGACAATTTTCCGGAAAAAATTACAGAATCTCTTGACAGGGATACGTCTTGCAGACTAAAGTTACGTTCTTGCTTGACGCAGCGTCCGTTTGGCAGCAAAAAGCAGTTTGCAGGCAGTAAAGTTTGTTCAGCAGTTTTGATGAAAGCGTGTGCAAATTATCAAAAAAACTTGACAAACAAAAACAGCCACTTTAAACTAGCTTTCTTTACTTAATCAGCACCAGCTAATAAGTAAAACGCTGAAAACAGATTCAATCTGCACAGCAAAATGCGGGAGTAGCTCAGTTGGTAGAGCGCAACCTTGCCAAGGTTGAGGTCGCGAGTTCGAGACTCGTCTCCCGCTCCAGATTCCTAAGGGAAGCCTAGGCTTCCCTTTTTAATCGACCACGGCGCAATGGCAGAGTGGTTATGCAGCGGATTGCAAATCCGTCTAGGTCGGTTCGATTCCGGCTTGCGCCTCCAGTAATGCTGGTCACAAGTCGGTAATGCAGTAAAAATGCGGGAGTAGCTCAGTTGGTAGAGCGCAACCTTGCCAAGGTTGAGGTCGCGAGTTCGAGACTCGTCTCCCGCTCCAAATTCAAAAAGCCCAAACTTCGGTTTGGGCTTTTTTTCGTCCTGCCATTTCCCTCTCCTCCCAAGAACATCCGTACCAAACCCGGCTCGTCCCTGTCTGAGGCGCATCACCGCTAGCGTCTCAATAAGGCAACGTGCCCCGCCCCGAGGTATAAATACCGCTAAGCTGTCCTGACGTGGAACAAACGGAAATCATCATCGTCCGCCAGCGTCACTTTATCGAGATGGGCCCCGTTACTGATTGTTTTTTACAGCCGACCCTATGGAGCACTGGACAACCATGAGCGCCCCCTCCTACCCGGTATCTGTCGAAGAAGATCGTCGCCTACGCGCCCTGGCGGAGTACAAACTGCTCGATGCCCCTCCCACCGAGGAGTTTGACCGACTCGCCAACCTGGCGGCCAGGCTATTCAAGGTTCCCATCGTTCTGATCACACTGATCGATAAAGATCGACAGTTTTTCAAGGCGCGCGTGGGTACGGACCTGAACGAGATCAGTCGCGCTGATTCCTTGTGCGCACATGCCATCCTGTCCAATGACCTTCTACTGATCCCCGATGCCCTGCAAGATCCACGCTTTGCTTCGAACCCTTTAGTTACGGGCCCGCCCTTCGTTCGCTTTTATGCCGGAAAGCCGCTGCTGGCCCCAACAGGAGAACGATTAGGCACCGTGTGCCTGATTGATACCAAGCCACGACAAGCCTTTAGCGATGACGAGCGAGCCAATCTGTCCGATCTGGCCAGCCTGATCATGGAACGTATGCAAGCCCGTCGTCTGGAACAGACTCCATCAGTCAGCAAAGCCCGATTTGAAAATATCGCGACCGCCTCTCCCGATGCCATCATCGGCTCGGATGAGCATGGCCGCATTACCTTATGGAATCATTCTGCCGAAAAGATCTTTGGCTATGTAGCGGAAGAAATTCTGGGGCAACCCGGCTCGATCATTGTGCCTGACAACTGGCGCAAGGTTTACGAGCACGAACTTGTCCGACTCCAGCAGGGCGAACAGATGAAACTGCCTGACCGCAGGATCGAACTGTCCGCTTTGCGCAAGGATGGCACCGAATTCCCGGCAGAGTTCTCCCTATCGACCTGGACTGAGGCCGGCTCACGCCATATCGGCGCCATTGTTCGAGACACCACGGCGCGGCGGCACCATGAAGAAAGACTGTTCCAGCTGGCTTCGCTCGATGCCCTGACAGGGCTTGCCAACCGGGGAATGTGGCAGGCACGCCTTGCCCAGACACTTGCCGAAGAAGCGCCCGCCACCATCTTGCTGATCGATCTGGATGACTTCAAGGAGATTAACGACACCTTCGGACATTCCGCCGGCGATGCCGTCCTCAAACATATTGCACAGCAAATGAAGTCCGCCTTTCCTGACGCGATCATGCTTGCTCGACTGGGCGGCGACGAGTTTGTGGCCTTGCTACCCGGCAATCAGGAGCAGGCCGCCCGCATCGCGGCTCAAACGCTGCTCAATACCTTGGCGACACCCTGCAACTTTGCTGGCCAGGTTATTGAAACCAGTGCCAGCATGGGAGTGGCGCTGACGCTGATGCACGGCACCAGCGCCGAGGAGGTTCTGAACGCTGCCGATCTGGCGCTGTACAAAGCCAAATCCTCCGGGAAACGACACTACGTGATGTTCTCTTCACTCTTGCGTGAAGTGGCGGTCGCACGCAGATCGTTCGAGCGGGAGCTACGCCTGGCTTTTGAACACGGGGAGTTTGAGCTTTTCTACCAACCCCAGGTCTCTACCCGCAGCGGATTGCTGACCGGCGCGGAGGCGCTGCTCCGATGGAATCATCCAACACGAGGCTTGTTATCCCCGGTCTCTTTTATTGATGTGCTCAACGAAAAGCAGTCTGCCCCTGCCATAGGGGCGTGGATAATACGCACGGCATGCCGTCAGGCCGCGCACTGGCACGCGACCATCCCCACTTTTCGGATTGGCGTGAACCTGTTCGAGGCACAGCTACGAACCAATCGTCTGCGCTCCACGATCAGCACCATCCTGGCTGAAACAGGCCTGCCAGCGCACTGTCTGGAACTGGAGATTGTGGAAACATCCTTGTTCCGCAACGACATGGTGACCAAGAACCTGCTCCACAGTTTACGTGACCTCGGCATTGGCCTGGCCTTCGACGACTACGGGACGGGCTATGCATCATTGAGCCTGCTCAAAACCTACCCAGTCAGCCGACTGAAAATTGACCGCTCTTTTATCCGCAATGTCCACGAAGATACCGGAAACGCCGCCCTGGTCAAGGCGATTATCTACTTGGCTAAAAACTTTGGTCTGGATGTCATTGCAGAAGGCGTGGAAACCGAGGAGCAACTTCAGTTCCTGAGAAGTAATGAATGCCCCGAAGTACAAGGTTATTTGTATGGCAAGCCGGTTTGTGCCGACACATTCACAACACAATTCATCCAGCACAAAGGCCCACTAAAACCTTGCCCACTCGATAGAAAACCCATTATCGGTCCCTAGCATCGGCACAAGCGGGCTTCACAGAAGGGCGAGCCCGCCCTTGGCCCAGTCTCAATATTGCGCCTTCAGGGACAGCATTACGTTCTGAGGCGCGCCATACCAGCCCTGATTATAAAAACCGATCTGCGAGTAGTACTTCTTGTCAAACAGGTTGTTCACGTTCAAGGTGGCAGACATACGCTTGTTAAAGTCATAGCGGGCCATCACGTTGACGATGGCATAGCTGCCCTGCTCTACCTTGACCACGTTGCGCCCCGGCGCGGTCGCATCCTGGTACATGCGGTTTTGCCAATCGATGCCACCGCCCACTGTCAGTCCTTGCCAATCTCCCTGCATGCGGTACGTGGTAAAGAGCTTGAACAAGGTACGCGGCTTGTTTGTGTTAATAGGCTTGCCCTGTGCATCCTTGGCGGTAAACGTAGTCAGGCTGCTGGCCACGTTCCAACCGGGCATCACTTCACCGCCCAGTTCCAGCTCAATCCCCTCTACCTTGGCACCCGAGACCGGGCGATAAGCAGGGGTGTTGGGCGGCGCGCCCATCACCTGCTTGCCAGTAGCCTGAGCCAGGTTGTCCTGTCGCGTCTGAAAGACAGACACCGCAGCATTTAACCGTCCGTCCAGCCAGGCCGCTTTCAGCCCGAGTTCGTAACTTGTACCCGTGATCGGCGCAAGAATCTCACCTTGCTCATCGCGTGCATTTTGCGGTTTGAAAATCGCTGTATAGCTGGCGTAGGTCGTATAGCTGTCATCAAAGTCATAAGTCAGGCCAGCATAAGGAATCAATTCATTCCGATGACGATACTGACGTTTAGCACCAAAGTAGGTCTGGTCCGTTTCCCAATTGCTCAACCGCCCGCCCACCATCAAGCGCAGATTATCCCGCAGGCTCAGACGGGCCACGGCATAAGCTCCCGATTGTCGGTTATCCGTATCATCCGCCTGGGAAGGATTGGCGGACCAGACCGGCTCGGACACAAGCCCGGGCTGATAAAAGCTGCCCGCATCCGGCAACGGCGCCATGGCACGATACTGGGGAAAGGAGACTCGATCCCGAGATGTCGTCCACCCCACCGAAAACTCGTGCTCTTTGCCAAACAGCTCCACAGGCCCCGACAAAGCAGCATTGAAAGCCTGGCGACGCACTTCCCCCTTATAAAACGAATAGGAGTTGGACATCCCGAGACCCGTGTCCCGGTCCGGATAGCCCCCGCGGAAAATCTGTTTCATGGACGCATCCGTATGCGACTGGTTATAGCTCAGGCGCAGTTTCAAGTGATTGGCAAACTGGTGGCTGACATCCACAAAGCCAGTGAGTGTGTCGTTCTCGATACGTGACCAATCACTATTGTTGGAAACCGAGCGCTTGAAGTCCGTACGCGAGCCGTCGCTATAAAACAGCGGGAAACCGCTGCCAAAGCCATTATTGGCGCTGGACTGATAGGCCACCCCGCCGCTCAGCTCCATCCCCGGGATCAGGTCAGCCGTCATTACGCCATACAGCGTACGCGTCTGCGTATCCTGCCAATCCGTGTAGCTATTACCCTTGCCATAAGCGCCCACGAGACGCCCGCGCACACGACCATCCTGGCTAATCGGTGCAGAAACGTCTGCGTAGCCTCGTGCGAAATCCCAACTACCGGTCTGCACCCCGGCCGAGAACGCCAAGTCCCGTAAAGGCCGTTTGCGCACATAGTTGACCGCTGCAGAAGGGTTACCCGCGCCTGTCATCAAACCGGTAGCACCGCGCACCACCTCCACCCGGTCAAATACCACCAAATCCAGATTACTCTCTCCGAACGCCCAGGGAGACAGAACAGGCTGAGTCCAGCCGTCGAATTGGTAGTTATCTATGGCAAAGCCACGGGACGAGAACGAATAGCGGTTGGTGTCGCTGCGCGTCACCGAAACACCCGGCGCGCTTTGCAGCGCATCTGCCGTCGTTTGCATACCCCTATCATCCATCATCTGACGGCTGACCACGCTGACCGACTGTGGCGTTTCCCGAATGGACAGTGACAAACCAGTGGCCGTGCTCATGGCCTTGGCGGTGTAGGACCCGCTGGTTTCTGTCACACCCGGGTCCCGACTGCCTTGAATGGTAATCACGGATAACTCCACCGGTGAGGGTTCAGGCGCACTGCCTTGCGCCCAGACGGGGCTGGCGGCCGTCGCCAACCACAGGGCTGACCGGGAAAGGGACGTCAGTAGACGGACACGCAAGCAGGCAGAGCTGGAAAAAACAGCAGACATGAAGGTCAATCTCGGCATAGGTTTTAGATGCGAATAATTATCATCTACACATTTGGTAGTGATGTATTCACAAACGCAAAAACGCTATGCCAAACACCCGTCCTGGCTGTACTGGCGCCCAGCTCGCCACCGCCGCCGAATCGCATCGGCCAGCACATCTATCAAGCTTGGCTCAACTCGCTAGGCGATATGCCGTAGCGCTCGCGAAATGCCGTCGCAAAGTTGGTGGCATGGCGGTATCCGACAGAGTGCGCCGCCTGCTGCACGCTCCCCCCTTGCATCAGATATTCACGCGCCAGTTCCAACCTGCGTTCACGCAGCCAGCTAAAAACCGAGCATCCATAGACAGCCTGAAACTTCAAGCGCAAGGTGCTGGGGCTCATGCAGGCCAGCCGCGCCAGTTCAGCCAGAGTGTGATCCTCGCCGGGGGCCTGATAGAGACATTCTTTAACGCGTTCGAGCAATTGCCGATCACGGATCGAGACAGGGGAATTTTTTTCTGTGCTTCGAGCCAGTCCATCCAGCGCGTGGGCCAACACTTGCAGGCTGATCCCCTCCAGCAACAGGTGATGCAATGCTCCTTGCAAGGGGCTGTCGATCAATTGGTCGATAGCGGTCAGCAAGTGAGGGGGTACGGCCCAGGGTTGCAACCATATTTGCGTTGAAGCCATGACGCCAGTCAGGGCTTCGCCCAGCGGCGAATCAGCCAGACTGTCTGGGGTGCTCATGGTGATATTAAGGCCCCGCAGGCGCTGCCCGGCAGGGTGAATTCCTGTCACGTTCAAGGCATCAGCATGGGCAATTGTGGCTCCCCGTTGGGCCGTCATGCTAAGCGAACTCTGCTTGGCAAGCTGCGCGTGTGCCCGCCCCCGCACAATGACAATTGCTGAAAACTGCGGGGCGGCCAGTGAGGTCGCTGCGTATTGATGATGAGTGATGATGTCCGACAGCACCATCTTCATGCCTGGCCGAAGCTCATAGTCCTGCACCTTGCCCTGAGCAATGCACAGCTGCTCCATGTCCTGCTTCGGGCCGGTGTACTCCGGCAAGCAATAGCGGAAACCCATCGGACTACCGAGCCGGTTAAAGTCCGATACCGTAAATCTGATCATAGCAATCGAGAGGGGGAAATGCTCAAGCCAGACCCGCAGCTCCTTCTCTTTACCAGAGCAGGCCACGACGGCAAGGGGAAACGGCGTAATTGAGAATAACACACATTCTCAATTATATGGTGGCTTTATGTCTCCCTCGTGCCCGTCAACCGCGTTGGGCTTATCAAAAGGGACGGGAAAACAAAATGGGTTTACTCTTCCTGAAGCCCTGAGATGTAATAATAATCATTAGCAATTAATTTTCCCGTTTCACACCTTGATAATGACTTTCCTACCCCGCTTTCTGCTCAATGCCGTCACGCTCTGCTTGACCCTCACCCTTGCCGCTCATACTTACGCCCAGCAAAGCACCCGCCCCTGGGACGAGCCAGTAGGTCCTACCATCGTGGACCAGCAACAAAGCCTGTACCGCTTTGAGACGCTGTTCATGAACTCGCAGGACGGCCAGCGGCGCTACAAAATCCAGATCGGTACGCCAAACCGCCCTGCTCCTGCACGCGGTCATCCCGTGATTTACATGCTGGATGGCAATGCCGCCATGGCCAGTATCGAGGTGGACGACTTGAAAGCCATCAGTGCCCTATCTGCCCCGGTTCTGGTCGCCATTGGCTATGAGACCGATGCCCGCCACGATGTGCTTGCCCGTTCTTTTGACTACACGCCTCCCGTCACAGACAACGGCCCGAACAAAACGGTGGAAGTCCGGGGCCGTTTGGGTGGCGGCGCAGATGTTTTTCTGGACTATATCGAAACGCAGATCAAGCCGATGGTCGAAAACCGCGAACTGATTGACCGCTCGCGCCAGACGCTATGGGGCCACTCGTACGGCGGCTTGTTCACCTTGTACACCCTGTTCAACCGTCCCGATCGATACCATCGCTACGTCGCGGGGGATCCCTCCTTATGGTGGCACGATGGCATTCTGGTCAAGACTGCCCTGGCCTTTGATACGTCGCTGGCGAAGGACAAGCACATCGCCATCCTGGTTGGCGGGCAGCGCAGAAATACCTCCATGAGCAATGCCGCAGCACACTGGTCTACCCAGGATCTGGCCACGTATCTGCGGGATGCGGGGCTGAATGTCAGTTACGAAAACTTTAGCGAACTGAATCATAGGCAAATGCTGGCCGCCTCCTTGAAACCAGCGCTGAGAATGGCCGCACAATAATAATGCCCACCCAAAGCCTCCTCCTGAGCCGGTCAGCCCCTATTCCCAACGGCACTGGACGACGCCGCCTTGAGTAGAAAACAGCCCTAGTCCTCGTCGCGCAGCTGACGCAGCAGCACAGCGGGCTGACACCGAGGCCAAAGAAAAAAAGAAAGGCAAAGCAGACGACGTGAGCAACACCCTACCTTAGTCTGCAGACTCGCAAGTACCCGCTTGGCTACCCCTTCCTGCCCTACTCGTTGAGGCTTGCTTTTCCTAGAACAAAAAAAACCTGAGCCGGCACAGCACCAGACTCAGGCAAAACGGTTTCCGCTGTAAGCGGTCTATCAGAACGCGGCGCTGTAAATAGCGAAAGCGTCGTCTTCGGTCACGTCGCGGGGGTTGTTGCCCAGCAGACGGGTTTGTTTCATGGCTTCCTGGGCCATACGACGCAAGTCGCTTTCCTTGATACCCACGTCGCGCAGTTGGCGCTCGATGCCGGTATCAATGGCGATCTGTTCCATGAAGTGGATGAAGGCTTCGGTCTTGGAGGCCTCATCACCCTGGATGCCGGGAATCAGCACTTCAGCCAGCTCGGCATACAACGGGGCTGCAGCCGGAGCGTTAAAGCGCAGAACGTGCGGCAGAACCAGCGAGTTCGACAAGCCATGTGGCACGTGGAAAATACCGCCGATCGGGTAAGCCAATGCGTGTACGGCACCCACGGGGGCGTTCGCAAAAGCCTGACCAGCCAGCGTGGCGCCCAGCAGGATGTCCTGACGTGCAGCGGCATCCTGGCCGTTGCGACAAACGTGTACCAGCTTGCCGCCAATCAGACGCAGGGCTTGTTTGGCCAGGTTGTCCGAGAGCGGGTTTTTCAGGATACGGCTGGTGTAGGCCTCGATGGCGTGGACCATGGCGTCGATACCGGTCGCCGCCGTAATACGGGGAGGCAGACCTAATGTCAGTTCCGAGTCCAGAATGGCCAGGTCGGCGTACAGCTCGGGAGCGACCACACCGGATTTGGTGGTCTCGCCGGTGGTCACGATGGAAATAGGCGTCACTTCCGACCCTGTTCCCGCTGTGGTCGGAATCTGCACCAAGGGCAGGCGTGAGCCGCGCACCTTATCAATGCCATACATCTCTTGCAGGGGCTGGTCCGACGCCAGCAACACAGCCAGCAGCTTGGCCACGTCCATCGACGAGCCGCCCCCCAAACCAACCACGATTTCCGTCTTGGCCTGACGGGCGCGCTCGGTCGCCTGCAGGACAATATGCTCGGGCGGATCGGCAATCACATCATCAATCACTTGCACGGTCCAGCCGTTGGCTTTCAGATCAGCCAGTGCAGGGTCCAGCAGACCGCTTTCGTGCAGGAATCGGTCAGTCACCAGACAAACACGCTCTTGCGAGTAGCGCTTGCGCAGGATCTGGCCGAGCCGGGCAGCGGCTCCGCTTTCAACGTAAATAGCGGGGGTGGTTCTGAACTCGAATGCCGACATGGGCTTTCTCCTTATGGTATGGCGGGCTGCGGTACTTCGATACGGCCGCGGTCCATCCGGTAGGTGTAATCAATCACATTGCCGGCGTGCTGCAAGTCGGCACCCGACAACAAAGCACTGAAGCCTTCTTTGCTCAGCTCACCCACCACTTCCGCAATACGCTTGGACAGCGCAGGCGCGACGCCTTCAAAAGGCTCGTCCAGCAACAGCAGCTTGTCGGCAGTCATCAAGGCGCGCCCAATGGCAACCAGCTTTTGTTGCCCTCCGGACAACTGCAAGGCACGGCGCGGGCCAAATACCTTCAATTCCGGGATGATGCGCCAGACACGGTCCAGACGCGCTTCGATATCCTGAGATTTCAGTGCCCAGGCGGGCAGGCGGATGTTCTCTTCCACGCTCAGCTCTGGGATCAATTTGCGATCCTCGGGGGCAAAACCCATGCCCAGGCTGGTGCGACGGTAAGCGGGCATCTTGGCCAGCTCCTGCCCATCGAACTGAATCGAGCCGTTTTCCACGGCCAGCAAGCCCATTACCGTACGCATCAGCGTGGTTTTACCTGCCCCATTACGGCCGGCCAGACCCACGATCTGGCCTTGGCGCACTTGCAGGTTTACCTGGCGCAAGATGCTGGTCGGGCCAATACATACATCCAGATTCTTGACATCAAGCAGCATGATCGGCCTCCTGTTTATTGCGTCCCACCGGCTCGCCGATGATGTATTCACGAACCTGCTCATGGGCCAGCACTTCGTCTGGAGTGCCGTTGGCCAAAATGGTGCCGTCGTAGAAAGCCAGCACGCGATCACTGTAGCGACGCACGATTTCCATATCGTGCTCCACAAACAGAACCGTCACGCCCGCATCACGGACCACTTTCATGACGCGGTCCATCACTTCAAATTTCTCGTCACTGGCAACGCCACTGGTGGGCTCGTCCAGCAAGAGCACTTTAGGCTGGGCCACCATGGCCAGCGCAATGTCCAGCAACTTGCGAATCCCTTCGGGCAAGGTGCCTGCCTGGGACTGGGAGAAAGCGCTCAGGCCGAAACGCTCCAGAATTGCACTGGCTTCGGACAAGGACTGTTTGGCCACGCCCAGGGCAATTTCCACGTTTTCCAGGGCGTTCAGCGAGGTAAACAGCTGCGGAATCTGGAAAGAACGGGCGATACCCATGCGGGTCACTTCCCGTGGTGGCAAACCCGTAATCTCGCGACCGGCAAAAAAGATATTGCCCGAGTCCGGCTTCATGTAGCCGGTCAACATGTTCACGAAGGTGGTTTTACCTGCGCCATTGGTGCCAATCAGGCCCGTAATGGTTTGCGCATGGATATCAACGGTCATATCGCGTGCAGCGTGGACAGCGCCAAACTGCTTGCACAAACCTTTAGCGGAAATCAAGGGTGACTGACTCATGAGCGGGCCCCTGTCGGTGAAGAAGAATCGTTGGAGGTAGCAGCCGCATTGCGACGGTTCAAAATACTGATCAGGCCACCGGGCAAAAACACAATCAGGGCCAACATGCTGACACCCATGACAATCTGCCAGGTGTTAGGGGCATATTGGTAGGCCAGTGTGCGGATCAGTTCCAGGCTCAAGGCACCCAGGAAAGGCGCGTAAGCATTACGAGTACCGCCCAGCACAGCAATGAAGATGAACTCGCCCGAGGTGGTCCAGAACGCCAGTTCAGGGTCTACGTGACCGATGCTCAGCGAGGACAGGGCACCGCCCAGACCGGCCAGCGCGGCAGCCAGCACGTAGCTCAGGTGAATATTGCGGTAGGCCGAAGCCCCCAGGTATTCAACGCGGATTTCATTGTCCTTGATCGCTGGGCCGAGACGACCGGCGCGGCTGCGCAAGAAGCCTTGCATGGCCCACAGCACCACACCGACCAGCACCACGGTCAGGACAAACACACCCGGACGCGACAACGTATCGGCGAACGTTCCCCACAGAAAAGAGGGAGCATGAACATTAAAACCGTCACTGCCGCCCAGGCTGGGGTTACGCACCAGCAGGCCGTACATAATCATGGACAGCGCCAGACTGAGCATGGCAAAGAAAATATCGCGGTAGCGAGCCAGCAGAAAACCCAGCACCCAGGCAAGCAACGCGGCACAAGCGGCGGCAAAAGGCAGCAGGATGACGGTTTCGCGCCAGTCCAGATAGTTCATGGCCATGCCGACGCCATAGGCGCCAATGCAGTAGTACAGACCCTGACCGAAAGAGGCCAGGCCCGAGCGCAGCAACAGCACCACGCCCAGGGCAACCAACCCCTTGGCCAGCGCCACTGTAATCAGAAACTGCCAGGATGGCAGGCCAAAGCCCACAATAAGGGCAGCCACCGTAATGGTCAGGGCAATCATGCCCTGCTTAAGCGTAATGTTGGTCTTGTTCATATCTTTCGGGCCTCGGCAGCAGCAAACAGTCCTTTAGGACGGACGGCCAGCACCAAGGCCATTACCGCGTAGATGGAGAAAAGTTCGATTTCGGGCCAGTAGTGAACAGCAAAAGAGCGCACCAGGCCAACAATCACTGCGCCAAGCGCAGCGCCGGGCAAGGAGCCCAGACCGCCAATCACGACCACGGCGAAAGCCATCACAATGACCTCCACCCCCATGCCGGGCGCCACAGAAATTGTGGGGGCCGTCAGCGCGCCACCCAGCGCAGCCAGTGTGGCACCGGCAATAAAGGTCAGCAGGAAGTAGCGTTGCACATTGATGCCCATGGCCTGACTGACTTCACGGTCATGAATCACGGCCAGCAAGATGCGGCCCTGACGCGAATACTTCAGGAACAAGGTCAGGCACAAGCCAGCCAGAATGGCCGCCACGACAATCACAAAGCTGTAGGTGGGGTAGAACAGATCACCGAATTCGACGTTACCCAGCAAACCGTAAGGCTCGGCGATCACGTAAGGATCGACACCCCAGACCAGTTTGACGGTATCTTCCAGGATCAGGAATACCGCATAGGTAATCAGCAAAGAGACAACCGGCTCTTCCTGGTAGAAAAAGCGCAGCAGGCCGTATTCAATGACAAGACCCAGCACCAGACCGGCAATGACCGCGGCCAGGATCAGCATCAGATAGCTGCCGTACGGGCTGTGATCGGTAGAGAGCCACTGCGTCACCATGGTGACAGCGGTGTAAGCGCCAATGGTATAGAGGCTGCCGTGGGCCATGTTCAGGATCTTCATCACACCATAGATCAGCGTGAGTCCGACCGCGACCAGAAACAGCCAGGCGGCGTACATGATGCCATCTATTAAGGCAGCAGAAAGAAGAGACATAGTCGGTTTCTGTGGAAATGGAATAAAAAATGCCACCACGCCGCAGCGTGGGTGTGCCTCCCCCAAACGGGGGAGCTTTTACCTGGGGAACAGCCCGGCGGTAAACATGCGCCCTGGCTACGCCTTCGGCTTGCTTCCCCCCGAGGGGGCCTTTACCCTGGGAGCGTCCCCGTGGTAAAGACCGGACATACAAAACAAGGTCTTGCAGGCCCTCAGGTTCAGAGCAGCGTCCTTGTCAGGACGCCTGTCCGTATCAGTGCTTCAAGCCGCCCTTGATCCAGTCGATGGATTTCACGCCTTCGGGCGGTGTCACTTCTTCAGGTTTGAAGTGACGCAGATCGGTGTAGCTGATCACGCCCTTGTCGTTTTTCACCACGCCCAAGGTCGTACCTTGAACAGCCTGGTGGCCTTTGCCCAAGGACATGCTGACATCACCCGATGGGCTCTCGAAGGTCAGATGCTCGAAAGCACTGATCACTTGTTCGGTGGACGGTGTTTTACCGTCGTTGGCAGCCTGGGCTTTTTCATAAGCGGCTTTCAAACCCAGCAACGTCTGTGTCATCTTGTAGGAAGGGTAGCTGGGGTCCGCATTGAACTGCTCGCGGTAGCTGGCACGCAACCACCGGTTCAATTCATTGTCAGGGGCAAACGCAGCGTGTGGACCGCGAGCGCCAATGATGGTGCCTGTGGGGATCTGGTTGTTGGCTCGGTGCGTTGCTGTTTCGCCAGCAGTCAGCACGGTCAGGGTGTTGCGGAACAAACCACGTGGCAGAGCCTGCACCACAAAGCCTTCCAGATCGCCACCCCAGAAGCTGGAGTGAATCACTTCTGGACGGGCCGCCATCAAGGAAGAGATCTCGGCATTGTACTGGCCCGCGCCCAGTTTGGGCATTTGCGAGGTCTTGGCTTCTACGCCGGGCTTGAGCGCTTGCAATGTGCCTTCAAAGTCGTGCCAAGCATCCTGACCCCAGGCGTAGTTCTGGTTGATACCGGCGTAGCTCTTGAGTTCGGGGTTGCGCTCCAGCACAAAGCGGGCAGCGGCCACGTTGTCCATCGTGGCGTGGGCCACCGGACGGAACACGTATTTGTAGCTGGCATCTTCAAACAGACGCGGTGTGCCGCAGTCGAAAATCAGGGTCAGTTTTTTCAGTTCTTCAGCAACGGGGGCCACGGCCAGACAATCGCCCGAAGAGATGTAGCCGACCACGATGTCCACGTTTTGTTGCTGAACCAGGTTGCGGTATTCGCTGACCTGCTTAGCAGTACCACCGTTCTCGTCAATGAAAACCAGTTCAATCGGTGCACCGCCCAGACCCTTGGTGTTGTAAGGGGCGGGGACCTTGCCTTCGTTCAACTGGGCAGCCGTCAGTTCAGCGGCATTCTTGGCAGGCACGCCAAAAGGACCGGAGGCCGCGCCGGACAAGAAGGTGACCACACCAATCTTGATGGGTTTGACCTCTTCTGCCAGGGCAGTCGTGCCGGACAAAAGGCCAGCCGTGGCCAACGTCAGGGCCAGGGTCAGTTTGCGTGGGGTTGCAGACAGGATAGACATAACGTCTCCTTATTTAGCTTATTGTGGGGTTCTGCTGATGGGGCGCTCTGCGCTATCGGCAAAGCGGCCCCCTTCGCTGCGCGGGGCGCGGGTATGTATCAACTTACAGCTGCTGGCACATGTATTTGATTTCCAGGTACTCGTCGATCCCATAACGGGAGCCTTCACGACCCAGACCGGATTGCTTGACGCCGCCAAACGGGGCGACTTCGTTGGAAATCAAACCGGTATTGACGCCGACCATGCCGTATTCCAGCGCTTCGCCCATGCGCCAGGCACGGGCGTTGTCACGCGTGAACAAATAGGCAGCCAGACCATACTCGGTGTCATTGGCCATCGCGATGGCTTCGGCTTCATCTTTGAAGCGGAACAAAGGTGCCACAGGGCCAAACAATTCTTCACGGGCCACGCGCATGGCGGGTGTCGCCTCACCCAGCACGGTGGGTGCAAAGTAGGTACCGCCCAAAGGATGGGGCTGGCCGCCTTGCAAAACGCGGGCCCCCTTCTGAACGGCATCATCAATCAGTTCGCGCAGGCGATTGACGGCCTTTTGCTCGATCAGCGGACCTTGCTCTACGCCTTTGTCCATACCGTTGCCCACTTTCAGGGCAGCCACACGTTCGCCCAGGGCTTTGGCAAAGCGGTCATAAATACCGTCCTGCACCAAAAAGCGGTTGGCGCACACACATGTCTGACCGCTGTTGCGGTACTTGGACGCCATCGCGCCTTCAACGGCCGCATCCAGATCCGCATCGTCAAATACGATGAAGGGCGCATTGCCACCCAGTTCCAGCGACAAGCGCTTGATGGTGGGAGCACACTGTGCCATCAGCAAGCGACCCACCTCGGTGGAACCGGTAAAGGACAGCTTGCGCACGATAGGGCTTTCCGTCAGGGCGGCACCCACCACGCGGGACTGGCCAGTTACCAGCTGGAACACACCCGCGGGAATACCCACGCGCTCGGCCAGGACGGCCAGCGCCAGGGCGGTCAGGGGAGTCAGGTCGGCAGGACGAACAATAATGCTGCAACCAGCCGCTAAAGCGGGTGCAACCTTGCGGGTAATCATGGCCGCCGGGAAGTTCCAGGGGGTGATGGCCGCGCATACGCCCACGGGCTGCTTGACCACCACAATGCGTTTGTCCGCCTGGGGGTGGCCGACCACGTCGCCATACACGCGCTTGGCCTCTTCGCTGAACCATTCCACAAAGGAAGCCGCGTACAGCACTTCGCCACGAGCCTCGGCCCAGGGCTTGCCCTGTTCCATGGTCATGATGGTGGCCAGGTCATCCGCATTGGCCACCAGCGCATCGAACCAGGCGCGCAACAGCTTGGCGCGCTCGTGCCCGCTGCGTGCCTTCCACTCGCGCTGGGCCACTTCAGCATCGCTGATGACCGCTTCAATCTCTTTCGTGGCCAGGCTGGCGACATTGGCCAGGCACTCACCCGTGGCCGGATTCAGAACGGCAAACGTGTTGCCATCCCCCGCGCTGACCCAACCCTGAGCGGTCCAGGACTGATCTTTGGCCAGGCTGGGGTCCTTCAGTTTGCTAATCAATGATGCCGCGATATTGTTCATTATGCTGAACCTGTTTCTCTTATAGTGAACTTGGTAGAATTATAGGAGCCGAAAAAACGCGTCGTCAACGAATCGGCTTACGGGTTTACCCGTATAAGATCAGTCGCCGTATTTTTTGTTTTAGGGCGTTTGAGGGCACAATGGAGCGCTGGCATCAAAGCGGCAAATCTGGCCTAATGCAGGACCTGTACGTCTGGTCCGGCCGGCTCGATTATGGGATGCTGCACCTTGTACGGACGGTCCCTTACCCCTGTTTCCAGAGTTCAGCACCCGTGCATCCGGGCTCACTGGACTTCCTGTGTGTTGTTATGGAGTTAGTCGTAGTGGAAGAGAAGAAACTGGTTCCGGCTGTAGTACGCGCAGTCACCGTACTGGACGAATTGGCGGCCTCACCGGAGCCCCTGTCATTTACGGACCTGGTCAAACGTCTGGGTATGCCCAAAAGTTCCCTGTATGGTCTGTGCACCACGCTACTGGATCTGCACCTGATCCGTAAGCTGGAAAATGGCAGTTTCACCTTGGGCACACACGTCATGGGCTGGGCCAATGCGTTCCTGTCCCAGCTGGATCTGACACAGGAATTTTTTGCCGCCTGGGACGACATGCGCGTCCTGCCGGAAGAGACGATTACCCTGTCCATTCTGGATGGTGAAGATGTGGTCTACATTGCCTGTCGAAACGGGACCCGGCCGCTGGGTTTCACCTTCCGCGCCGGCATGCGCCTGCCGGCGGTCTACACCGCCACCGGTAAAGCCATGCTCAGCACGTTGCCAGCGCCGGAACTGGACCAGGCCCTGAATCATCCCTGGCCCGACCCTTTGACGGCGCACGGCCCGCGCAACAAGGAAGAATTGATGGTGGAGCTCAGCGACGTGCAGCGCCTGGGCTATTCGGTGGATGCCTGTGGCGTACGGGATGGCATGCACTGTTTTGGAGCCGCGGTGTTCGACTCCAATAACCGTGCTGCCGTGGCCGGGGTCGCGGTCAGTTTGCTCACCCAGGAAGCGGACGAGGCAGCCCAGCGCCGTGCAGGGGAAGCCATGCGTAAACTGGCCAATCGCCTCTCGGAGCGTCTGGGCGCATCGCGCAAAGCATAAGCGCATCCAGATCTGTACGACGCGCTGCAAAAAGGGGCCGCTTCTGCCGCCCCTTTTTGTTTGAATCATGATCGGCAACTGTCCCCGCTCGGACTGCCTTCTATTATTTCCCAGCCATCGGTCCGCAAACGGTAAACTGTCGCTAAATCCTTTATTTTGCAGTTCTTTTTGATGTCTCCCATCGTGCCACATACCTCTTTCAGTACCCTTCCCCTTCTGCCCGCCTTGCTTGAAACCCTCGACAGTCTGGGTTTTGAAAACATGACGGCGATTCAGGAGCAAAGCCTGCCGCTGATTCTGCAAGGCCGTGACCTGATCGCCCAAGCCAAGACCGGCAGCGGCAAAACGGCCGCCTTTGGCCTGGGTCTGTTGCAAACCCTCAACCCCAGCAAACTGACACCACAAGCCTTGGTGATCTGCCCCACGCGCGAACTGGCCGATCAGGTCACCACCGAGTTGCGCCGTCTGGCTCGCCAGATTCCTAACGTGCGCATGCTGACCTTGTGTGGGGGCGTGCCCTCGCGCCCGCAGACAGAAGCCTTGCGCAATGGCGCTCACGTGGTAGTGGGAACACCAGGCCGGATCCAGGATCATCTGGAGCGAGGCAATCTGGACTTGTCGGCCCTGAAAACACTGGTTCTGGACGAAGCCGACCGCATGGTGGACATGGGTTTTCATGATGATATTGTGGCGATTGCTTCGCACTGCCCTCCCCGCCGTCAGACACTGCTGTTTTCGGCCACCTACCCCGAGAACATCCGTAAGCTCAGCGCCCGCTTTTTGCATAAACCTGCAGAAGTCAAGGTGGAGGCGCTGCACGATGCCAGTCAGATCGAGCAGATCTTTTATGAAGTCCACCCCGAGCAACGCCTGTCTGCCGTGGTGACCTTGCTGGAGCACTTCCGCCCCGCCTCTACCCTGATTTTCTGCAACACCAAAGTGCGGTGTCAGGAAGTAGTGGAAGAGCTGCAATCCGAAGGCATCCAGGCCCTGGCGCTGACCGGCGATCTGGAGCAGCGTGACCGCGACGAAATTCTGGTGCAGTTCTCCAACCAGAGCTGCGCTGTACTGGTAGCCACCGACGTGGCCTCGCGCGGTCTGGATATTCAGAATCTAGGCGCTGTCATCAACGTGGACGTTACCAAAGACAGCGAAGTGCATATCCACCGTGTGGGCCGTGTGGGTCGTGGTGATCAGAAAGGCCTGGCCCTGAATCTGGTCTCGCGCAGCGAACAGCGCTGGGTGAAGTTGATCGAGGAGTTTCAGGGCAGCGAAGTCAAATGGAGCAACCTGAAAGGCTTGCGCCCTCAGTCCAAAGAGCCGTTACGCGCGCCCATGATGACGCTGGAAATTCAGGGCGGCAAAAAAGACAAGTTGCGCCCCGGCGACCTGCTCGGTGCCTTGACCCGCGATGTGGGGCTGAAAGGTGAGCAAGTCGGCAAGATTGCGATTACCGATGCCCGTTCCTACGTGGCGCTGGATCGCCGGATTGCCCGACAATACTTTGATCGGATCGCCGAAACGAATATCAAGGGCCGCCGCTTCCGCATGCGCTTTGTGGAAGATAAGTAAGTCGTCCCCACTCAGCGATCCCGCCACACTGAGGCAGCCCCCGAATGGGGGCTGTTTTCATGCCCAAAGCCATGCTGGGAAGGCTGCGACGCCCCGCCACAGCCAGACAGAAACTCGGCCCCTCAAGGCCTTTCACAGACAGGCGATCTTGCTGGGTGCCTGTTTCAAATGACTGGCTGCTGACGGCCCCGAACCATGCCAGCGTGCCAGCTCCCGTATGCGTTCTATCAGGCTGACAGCCGCCTCGCTCATGCAGCCTGTCTCACGAGGGTAAGCCATAAAAAGTTCACACCGCGGCCCGCCACCAATCAAGGGGCGTGACACCACGTTCTTGGGCATGAAGTATTCCGCGTACGTGGGCAACAAGGTATAACCCAGCCCGGCCGCCACCAGATTAATGCTCATCAAGGGGTTGGCCGAGTTGTAGGTATGCTCGGGCACCACTTTATGGTGAGCCAGGTAGCGGGCCAGCACATCATGCATGGACCGACCGTAAGAGCGGTCAACGGCGATCATGGGCAGACGATTCAAGCGGGCGGGAGGTATCAGGCTGTAGGCTTCCAGGCGGTGCCCTTTGGGCAAATAGACCCGCAAGGGCTCATCCAGAACGACCTCGCTACAGACATTGGTGGCGCGCACCGGCCCGCGCATAAAACCCAGATCCAGCTCTCCCCGGGCCAGGGCTCCTTCCTGCTCATTGGAGGTCAGGCTGCGCAACACCACATCCACTTGTGGAAAGGCGGCCCGAAAGGCAGGCAGAACAGAGGGGAAGATACGCACCTCTGCAGCAGGCACAAAGCCTATCGTCAGCACTTCCCGAGCCTGTGAAGCCACCCTGCCCGCACGTACCAGAGCCTGCTCCACTTTATGCAAGATCTCGCGCGCATCCTCCAGGAAAACCACCCCGGCTTCCGTCAACTCAACTTTGCGCCGCGTACGGTTCAGCAAGGGGTAACCGATCTCCTCTTCCAGATTGCGGATCTGCTCACTCAAAGAGGGCTGAGAAGTGTAGAGCCGTTCCGCAGCACGGGTGAAATTCAACTCTTCCGCGACGGCAACGAAATAACGCAAGTGTCGCAATTCCAAGTTTGTCTCCTGTCAAATTGATCACGCCTGCCCGGCTCAAACCCGAACAGGGTCTGGTCCGGCCAGCAGTTCTCCCACCGGGCCAGCCCGTCTTGCAAGCCCTATTGTCGCTGCTCTACGGCCTTCAAAATCAGCCCCCAGGTTGAATGCTGCATCGCAGCATTCATGCCTATCGTAAACCCTAACCCCTATCAAACCCGCATCAATACTGGACTTCGCCCTTAGACCCTACCCAAACCAGGGTCTTAAGCCGGACTTATCGGCTTTGCCGATCACCCGATCTAAAGCAAGTATTGGTCGGATTCATTTCAAGCTTCTACATTTTGCCCTTGGCGACAAAAACCTGTTTTGCAAAAGCACGCATTGCAATAGCGAGGAGCAAGCGATGGGAATCAACCCTGAAAAAATCGAAGCCTTGGTCGATGCGCGTAATGGACGCGTTACCCCTTCCATTTACACCGACCCGGATATTTATGAGCTGGAGCTGGAACGCATCTTTGGCCGTACCTGGCTGTTTTTGTGTCATACCAGCCAGATTCCCAAAGCGGGAGATTTCTTCAATACCTATATGGGTGAAGACCCGATTATCGTGGTCCGTCAAAAAGACGGCTCGATCAAGGCCTTCCTGAACCAATGCCGACACCGCTCGATGCGCGTGTCCTATGCCGACTCGGGCAATACCAAAGCCTTTACCTGTCCCTACCACGGCTGGAGCTATGGCACCAACGGCGATCTGGTGGATGTACCGCTGGAGCCGCGCGCCTATCCGCAAGGCTTGTGCAAGGAAAAGTGGGGTCTGCAGGAAGTGACCCGCGTCAAAGTATACAAAGGCCTGGTCTTTGGCAATTGGGACGCCACCGCTCCCGATCTGGAAGAGTACATGGGCGACATTGCCTGGTACCTGGACGGAGTGCTGGACCGGCGCGAAGGCGGTACCGAAATCATCGGTGGTGTTCAGAAATGGACCATCGAGTGCAACTGGAAGTTCCCCGCTGAACAGTTCGCATCCGACCAGTATCACGCCTTGTTCTCGCACGCTTCTGCCGTGCAAGTGCTGGGCCAGAAACCGGGTGACGAGGATAAAGCGCTGGGTGCCGGCCAAACCGCACGCCCGGTGTGGGAAACCGCCAAGGACGCCGTTCAATATGGCCAACGCGGCCATGGCAGTGGCTTTTTCTTTACCGAGCAGCCCGATGCCAACGTATGGGTGGACGGTGAAGTGTCGCAGTACTTTCGCGACACTTATGCCGAAGCCCACGAGCGCCTGGGCGAGGTGCGTGCCCTGCGTCTGGCCGGTCACAACAATATGTTCCCCACCCTGAGCTGGCTGAACGGCACGGCGACGCTGCGCGTCTGGCATCCACGTGGCCCGAACCAGGTGGAAGTCTGGGCATTTTGCATTGCCGATGCCGCTGCACCCGACGATGTGAAGGCCGCCTTTGAGCGCAGCGCCACCCGCGCCTTTGGCCCCGCCGGTTTCCTGGAGCAGGACGACTCCGAGAACTGGGCTGAAATTCAGAAAATCCTGCGCGGCAAGCGCGCACGCAACACCCAGCTGTGCATGGAAATGGGCCTGGGCAACGAAGGTCTGCGCAGCGATGGCGTGCCGGGCGTCACCAACTACATCTTCTCTGAAACAGCCGCTCGCGGTCTGTACAAGTACTGGGCCGACCTGATGGTGTCCGAGACCTGGGATGAAGTGCTGGAGCGCAGCCGTGTCTATGAAGAGGAGCTGGTGAAATGAGCGCCGTCATTGAAGAACCGACCCAAACCGCCATCGTCGACATGCACGTGCATCACGAAATTGCCGACTTCCTTTACATGGAAGCCGAACTGCTGGACGACTGGCAATTTCGCGACTGGCTGGATCTGCTGTCCGAGGACGTGCATTACCACATGCGCAGCACCACCAATGCGCAAACCCGTGACCGCCGTCGCAGCGTACAGCCGCCCACCACCTGGATTTTCAACGACAACAAATTCCAGCTGGAACGCCGCGTCGCTCGTCTGGAAACCGGGATGGCCTGGGCGGAGGAGCCGCCCTCGCGCACCCGCCACTTTGTCAGCAATCTGCGTATCCGGCCCACCGCTGACGGGCAGGGTTACCAGATCCGCAGCAACTACATCCTGTACCGCGCCCAGAAAGAAAAGGACGAAACCTGGTACGCCGGCAAGCGCCTGGATTATGTACGTCGCGCAGACAACCGCTTTGGCTGGGAACTGTATGAACGCGAGATCGTTCTGGATCAAGTCGTCATCACATCCCACAACCTGAGCGTGCTGTTCTGACCCCGCTCACCTTCCGATGTTGATTGATATGACACGCATTACCGCATGTGAAACCGGTGCCCTGGCCGATGGCGAGGCACTGAAGATAGACACCCCCGACCGCCAGATTGCCTTGTTCAATATTAATGGCACCTTCTATGCGACGGATGACCGTTGCACACACGGCAACGCGTCCATGTCCGAAGGCTATATCGAGGACGACGGCACCGTGGAGTGCCCGCTGCACGCTGCCCGTTTCTGTCTGAAAACGGGCGCTGCCCTGTGCCAGCCGGCCACCGAAGCATTACGCACTTATCCGGTGATCATCAGCGAAGGCATGGTTTATATCGATCTGGAGGCCCAGGCATGAACGGCTGGCTGCAAAACGAGGTGGCCCTGATCACCGGCGGCGGCTCCGGCCTGGGTCTGGCATTGGTAGAGCGCTTTCTGAAAGAAGGCGCATCCGTGGCCGTGCTGGAGCGCTCGGCAGAAAAATGCGCCGATCTGGAACAGAAATTCGGCGGCAAGGTGCTGGCCGTCCAGGGTGATGTGTGCAGCGCAGCCGACAACCAGAACGCCGTGAAGGCCACGGTGGCCCGCTTTGGCAAGCTGGACTGCTTTATTGGCAATGCTGCGGTCTGGGACCACGGCGCACGGCTGATCAACACCAGTATGGAGCAACTGGACAAAGGCTTTGACGAGCTCTTTGCCATCAACGTCAAAGGCTACCTGCTCGGTGCCAAGGCCGCTGCCGACGAACTGGTCAAATCCTGCGGCAGCATGATTTTCACCTTGAGCAATTCGGCTTTTTACGCCGAAGGCGGTGGCCCGCTTTATACCGCCAGCAAACATGCCGCGGTCGGTCTGATCCGCGAACTGGCTTTTGAACTGGCCCCTAAAGTTCGTGTGAATGGCGTAGGCCCTTGCGGTATGAAAACCGATCTGCGTGGCCCCCAAGCCTTGGGCCAGCAAGATACCCGCATCATGGACTCGCGCTCGCCCGAGGCCATCAAAGCGATCCTGCCCCTGCAATTCTTTCCTGAACCTGAAGAATTTACCGGCCCCTTTGTGCTACTGGCCTCGCGCCAGAACAACCAGACACTGACCGGCGTCATGATCAATGCCGACGCAGGTCTGGGAGTACGCGGCATACGCAATGTGGCCGGTGGACTGGAGCTGTGATGCAGACACCTCATATTGTAATTGTGGGCGGGGGACAGGCCGGTGCCACGGCTGCTGCTGAACTGCGCCGCCGAGAATTTGCCGGACAGATCACCCTGGTCGGTGAGGAACCTCACTTACCTTACGAGCGCCCACCCCTGTCAAAAGACGCCTTGCTGGAGCCGGACAATGTGCAGCTGAACCTGCATCCGGCCAGCTTTTACAGCGAACAGAACATCAGCCTGAAATTGGGTATCCGTGCCGAAGCGATTGACGCTCAGCAAGGCTGCATCACCCTGTCCAACGGCGAAACCCTGCGATACGACAGCCTCTTGCTGGCGACTGGGGCACAAGCCCGACGCCTGCCCGAACTGGACGCGTTGGGGTCGGTGTCGCATGTTCTGCGCACCCTGGACGATGCCCACCGCATTCGCGCTCAGCTCAAACCTGGCAGCCATGTGCTGGTGGTCGGTGCCGGTGTCATTGGCCTGGAACTGGCATCCAGCCTGGTCGCTTTGGGTGCCACGGTGGAACTGATCGATCCGGCCAGCCGCATCATGTCGCGCAACGCGCCCGAAGTCCTCAGTCAGTATCTACAGTCCGTGCATGAGGCTCGCGGCGTGCGCTTTCACCTCGGTGCCCACGTCCACAACGCCCGACTGAACGATCAGCAGCGCGTGGTACTGACGCTGGACAATGGCGAACAACTGCAAGGTGAGCTGCTGATTTATGGCGTGGGCGTGAGCATTGACACCCGTCTGGCCGACAGTGCGCGATTGCACACCGAGCAGGGTGCAATCGTGATTGACGAGCATGGTCGAAGCTCTCAGCCCAATATCTATGCGGCGGGCGACACTACGGTGCAAATCGGTCTGGATGGCCGCTGGCAAAGACAGGAGACCTGGGAAAACGCCAATCGGCAGGCCAGCATGGCCGTTTGCCACATGCTGAACCAGGAACCCGCCAAGTCCTGCCCTGCCTGGTTCTGGACCGATCAGTGCGACCTGAACATTCAGTTTGCCGGAGACATGGCCGCTGCCCACTGGGTGTTGCGCGGCACACTGGACATGCCCCCCTTTGTCCTGATTGGCCTGGACCCGGAAGGTGCCATCTGCGGCGCCATCACCGTCAACCAAGGCCGCGACATGCGCCCGCTCAAAGAGCTGATCGAACACCGCGCCGTCCTCCCATTGGAGGTCTGGAACAACACTGCCCAGAACCTGCGCCATCTGGCCAAACAAATCACGCAGACCACACGCAGCCAAGCCACCAATGTCGCCTTGACGGACGAGGCGGCTGCCCCTGCACACCCATAATCAGAATCAGGAGACTGACATGCTGGCACACCTGGAGTGTCTTTCACACACGCCTTTGCTGGGTCATCACGATCCGGCCCAAGCCGTCCTAGACGAAGTGTTTGCGGTACAAAAAGCGGCCCGCGAACGGGTCGCTGCCTTCAAGCCTGATCTGATCGTGTTGTTCACCCCTGATCATTTCAACGGCTTTTTCTACAACGTCATGCCCAGCTTTTGCATCGGCACCGGCGCGCATGCGATTGGCGACTTTGACAGCATGGCCGGACGCCTGGACGTGCCCTTCGAGCTGGCCACGGAATGTGCCACCCATGTCATCCATAGCGGCGTGGACGTAGCCATTTCACACGATATGCAGTTGGATCATGGTGCCGCCTACCCGCTGGAACATCTGGTGGGCAGTCTGGACCATTACCCGGTCATTCCCGTTTTCATTAACGCGGTGGCAGCCCCCTTGCCCACCTTCAAACGTGCCCGTTTGCTGGGCGAGGCCATCGGCCAATGGGCCCGCTCCACGGGCAAGCGTGTGCTGTGGATCGGTTCGGGCGGCTTGTCGCATCAACCTCCCGTCCCCGTCTACGCCGAAGCCCCCGATGCCGTGCGACGCTCGCTGGATGGCGAAGGCTACACGCTCTCGCCCGAAGCCCGTGCCGCCCGCACACAACGCACGATCGATGCTGGCAGAGCCTTCACCCGGGACCCTTCTGTTCTGCATCCGCTCAACCCCGAATGGGACCAGAACTTTCTGGATCTGCTGCAAACGCAAAGCTATGCCCAGCTCGATGAGGTCGCCAACGACGACGTGTCCGCCCTGGCAGGCCGCAGCGCCCACGAAGTCAAGACCTGGGTGGCTGCTTTCGCGGGTCTGTCGGCCTATGGCCCCTATGAAGCGGCGCACCGCTATTACCGAGAAATTCCCGAGTGGATTGCCGGCTTTGGCGGCTTGTCCGCCCATCCGCGCAAGAACTGAAATCCACCACCCAAAAATACCAGGAGATTGTCATGAGTCTGAATGAATCTGATTACAGCCGTTTCGCGACCGTGGTCGAGGAAGGCAAGGAACTGCGCATCCATTACAACGATCTGGGTCAGGGCGAACAGACGGTTGTCATGCTGCACGGCTCGGGCCCCGGTGCTACCGGCTGGGCCAACTTCAATCGCAATATTGAGCCGCTGACCCAGGCTGGCTACCGCGTTTTGCTGATCGACTGTCCTGGTTGGGGCAAGAGCGATTCCATCGTCAACAGCGGCTCGCGCTCCGACCTGAACGCCCGTGTGGTGAAAAGTATTATTGACCAGCTGGGCATAGACAAAATTCACATGCTGGGCAATTCCATGGGCGGCCATAGCTCGGTGGCCTTTGCCCTGACCTGGCCCGAGCGCGTGGCCAAGCTGGTACTGATGGGCGGCGGCACAGGTGGCATGAGCCTGTTTACCCCCATGCCCAGCGAGGGCATCAAGCTGCTGAACGGTCTGTACCGCGAACCCACGCTGGAGAACCTGAAGCGCTTTAACAATGTGTTCGTATTCGACGCCAGCGTGCTGACCGACGAGCTGCTGCAGGCCCGTCTGAACAATATGCTCAGCCGCAAGGACCACCTGGACAACTTCCTGAAGTCCCTGGAAGCCAATCCCCGCCAGTTCCCCGACTTCAGCCCTCGTCTACCCAGCATCACCGCCCCTACCCTGATCATCTGGGGCCGTCAGGACCGGGTTGTACCTTTCGATACCGGCCTGCGTCTGCTGGCAGGCATTCCCAACTCCGAGCTGCACGTCTACAACCAGTGCGGTCACTGGGCGCAGTGGGAGCATGCCGAGAAATTCAACCAGCTGGTTCTGGATTTCCTGGAGCGTTGAGATGAACAAGGCATCCAGCGATCTGCTCGATACCCTGGCCAGCCGTCTGCGCCAGGCCGAGAGCAGCAATCAGTCCATAGACCCGATTCGCAGCCTGATTGGTGAAGATAATGCCGAGGCAGCCTACACCATACAACGCATCAACATTGCCCGTGGACTAGCCCAAGGTCGTCGCCTGACGGGCCGCAAGATCGGCCTGACCAACCCCAAGGTCCAGCAGCAACTAGGCGTGTCGCAACCCGACTTTGGCGCCCTGTTTGCCGACATGGCCTATGGCGATGGCGAGACTGTCCCCATTGAACGTGTGCTGCAACCCAAGATTGAAGCCGAAATTGCTCTGGTGCTGGAGCGCGATCTGCCCCACGCCGACACCGGCTTTGGCGATGTCGCCGCGGCCGTAGGCTGGGTCATGCCCTCCCTGGAGATCGTGGGCAGCCGCATTGCCAACTGGGATATCCGCTTTGTGGATACCGTGGCCGACAACGCCTCCAGCGGCCTGTACGTGCTGGGCGGCCCTGCCCGTCGCCTGAACGGTCTGGACCTGCGCGCCGCGCGCATGAGCCTGCATCGCAATGGCGAGCTGGCCTCCAGCGGCAGTGGCGCCGAGTGCCTGGGGCATCCCTTCAACGCCGCCGCCTGGCTGGCCCGCACCATGGCCAAGCTGGGCGAACCGCTACGGGCCGGCGATCTGATTCTGACCGGAGCCCTGGGCCCGATGGCCCCCGTCGCCCCCGGTGATCACATTGAAGCCGTGATCGAGGGCCTGGGCTCGGTATCCGTCACCTTCAGCGCAGGCTAAGTCCTCTTTGTACGGAGTAACACACATGACAAACCCCAACGGCATTGCCGTCGCCATCATTGGCTCGGGCAATATCGGCACCGACCTGATGATCAAGGTGATGCGCCAAAGCAAACACCTGAAAATGGGCGCGATGGTCGGAATCGACCCCGCCTCCGATGGTCTGGCCCGTGCGGCCCGCCTGGGCGTGCCCACCACCCACGAAGGACTGGATGGGCTGTTGAAGCTGCCCAACTTCAAGGACATTCGCATCGTATTTGATGCGACCAGCGCGGGGGCACACGCCCGTCACAATGCCGTCCTGCAGGCGCACGGCATTCAGGTCATTGACCTGACACCGGCGGCTATCGGCCCCTACACCATCCCGGTGGTGAACCTGGACGACAATCTGGACGCCTCCAACATCAATATGGTCACCTGTGGCGGACAAGCCACCGTGCCCATTATTGCGGCAGTCTCGCAGGTCACCCCCGTGCACTATGCCGAGATCATTGCCTCGATCTCGTCCAAATCAGCCGGTCCCGGAACCCGTGCCAATATTGACGAATTTACCGAGACCACCAGCAAAGCCATGCAGGTGGTGGGCGGCGCCACCGTGGGCAAGGCCATCATTGTGCTCAACCCGGCCGAGCCACCTTTGCTGATGCGCGATACCGTCTACACCCTCAGCGATCCGGGCAAAGAAGCGGAAATCGAACAGTCCATTGAGCGCATGGCCGCCAAGGTTCAGGCCTATGTGCCTGGCTACCGCCTCAAGCAAAAAGTGCAGTTCGATGTGATCCCCGAGGACAAGCCCATCAATGTGCCTGGCCTCGGATGGCGTTCGGGTCTGAAAACCTCGGTGTTTATCGAGGTAGAAGGCGCGGCTCACTATCTGCCCGCCTATGCCGGCAACCTGGACATCATGACCAGCGCCGCGCTGGCCTGCGCCGAGCGTCTGGCTCAAACCCGCCTGCTGACGCAAACCGCATGACACGCAAGGACATCACAATGGCACACGATCCCAACAAAAAGCTCTTTATTTCCGACGTGACGCTGCGCGACGGCAGCCACGCCGTACGCCACCAATACAGCGTGCAAAACGCCATGGATATTGCCCGTGCCCTGGATCAGGCCAAGGTCGATTCCATCGAGGTCGCCCACGGCGATGGGCTGTGTGGCTCCAGCTTCAACTACGGTTTTGGCGCACACACCGATCTGGAATGGATTGAGGCGGTGGCCTCGGTTGTCACCCATGCCAGGATTGCCACCTTGCTGCTGCCAGGCATTGGCACCATCCACGATCTGAAAGCCGCTTATGACGCCGGTGCCCGCATTGTGCGGGTGGCCACACACTGTACCGAGGCTGACGTCAGCAAGCAGTACATCGAATATGCCCGCAATCTGGGGATGGATACGGTGGGCTTTCTGATGATGAGCCACATGACCACGCCTCAACATCTGGCCGAACAAGCCAAGCTGATGGAAAGCTACGGGGCCACCTGCTGCTACGTGGTCGACTCGGGCGGGGCCTTGAACATGAATGATGTGCGCGACCGTTTCCGCGCTTTCAAGGATGTGCTCAAGCCCGAAACCGAAACCGGCATTCACGCCCACCACAATCTGTCCCTGGGTGTGGCCAACAGCATTGTGGCCGTGGAAGAAGGCTGCGACCGCATTGATGCCAGCCTGGCGGGCATGGGTGCCGGAGCCGGCAATGCGCCGCTGGAAGTGTTTATTGCTGCCGCCGCACGCATGGGCTGGAACCATGGCACGGATCTGTACACCCTGATGGACGCAGCGGACGACATTGTGCGCCCCTTGCAGGATCGCCCGGTGCGCGTAGACCGCGAAACCCTGGCCCTGGGCTATGCCGGTGTGTACAGCAGCTTCTTGCGTCACAGCGAAGTAGCCGCCCAGAAATACGGTCTGAAAACCGTGGACATTCTGGTCGAGCTGGGCAAGCGTCGCATGGTTGGCGGCCAGGAAGACATGATTGTGGACGTGGCTATGGACTTGCTGCAACGACAAGCCGCGACGGCCTGATTCCAAAAAATCGAAAAAAAAGCTCTACCCCGACTCACCGCCGCTTTAGCGCGCGGTGAGCGGATTTCTGCGCCCTGAATTCGGGGCGGGCAGGTCGCAGAAGCAATAAAAAAACGTCCCGGTCAACCGAGGAGACATTGCAATGACACAAACCCATGGCCGCAAGCATGCGGTCCTTACCGTAGCGATCTGCTTTCTGATCGCTGTTATCGAAGGCATGGACATTCAGGCCGCCGGCATCGCCGTGAAAGGCGTGGCAGCGGAGTTCGGACTGGATAAAACCTATCAGGGCTACTTTCTGAGTGCAGGCATTCTGGGGCTGCTGCCCGGTTCACTGATGGGCGGGCGCTGGGCAGATAAATACGGGCGCAAAGCCGTGCTGATTGCCTCGGTCGCCGTATTTGCCCTGTTTACCCTGTTCACTGCCTGGGTCAACAGCCTGGCTATCCTCCTGATGGTACGTTTTCTGGCCGGGGCTGGCCTGGGCGCAGCCATGCCCAACCTGATCACTCTGGCCGCCGAGTCGGTCAAGCCCGAACACCGTGCCCGTGCGGTAGGCATGATGTATGCGGGCATGCCGGTGGGGGCAGCCATTTTGTCGCTGGTCGCTGCCTCCAACTTCGGGGAAAACTGGAAAAACATCTTTTATCTGGGCGGTCTGCTGCCCCTGCTGGTCATCCCTGTCATGGTGTGGCTGTTGCCTGAATCACGCGAGTTTCTGCAGGCACGAGAAAGCCGAACCGCAGTTCAGGGACGCTTCCAAGATCTGTTCAGCAATGGTTTGGCCACCCGCACCCTGCTCTTGTGGGTCAGCTATTTTTTCACGCTGATGGTGGTGTATCTGATGCTGAGCTGGCTGCCTTCGCTGTTTCAGGAGCTGGGCTTTAGCCGCAAACAAGGCAGCACCGCCCAATTCTGGTTCATGGTCAGCGCAACCTTGGGTACGGTCCTGCTGGGCTATCTGACCGACCGCTGGAAAAAGGCGCTGGTCATTGCGCTGATGTACGGTGGCATTCTGGCTGGCCTGTTAAGTCTGAACGGAGCATCGGGCTTGGGACAGATGTATTGGGCCGCCGCCTTGACGGGTGCGTTTGTCATTGGTTGCCAAGGCGTCCTGTATGCTTTTGGCGGCATTGTCTACCCCACCGCCGTGCGTGCCACAGGGGTCGGCACCGCCGCTGCAGTAGGCCGCATCGGTGCCACCTTGGGTCCGACCATTGCAGGCATGCTGCTCAGCCAGGGCTATGGTGCTGCGGGCGTAATCAGCTCGGCCATTCCCTGCATTATCGTCTCGGCGCTGTGCATGTTGCTGGTGGTGCGTCAGATCAATCAGGAGCAGGCGCAGTCAATCAAGCGCCCAGCCCTGTCAGCCGTCAGCAAGGCCTGAACACAAACAGGACGGCCTCAGGGCAGAAGTGCAATCAGCAGGCAGCATCAGCCTCATTACCGGCCTGCGTGACTACAGATCTCTGACAGCAATACCACAAAGCGCCCCCTATCAATGAGGGCGCTTTTTTATGAGGCCAAGCGGGACGAACCAAGCTCTTATCCTGGCCTTTACTCTGGTCAATCCTCAGAGAATGGAAACAAGGATAAAGAATGACGATATACAATGGCCGACTCTTCTTGGCAGAAGTTTTCTATAGACCAGGCTTTCCCACCGCCAGGAAACGCAACAAGACGCCTGGCTCTGAACGGACACTCTAAAGATGGACACGGTATTACTTCTTCTGGCCGCCGCCATTGCTTTGCACTTGCTGCGGGCACGCTATCAACGCGGGCGCATTATCTTGCTGGGCCGCCACTTGAGCAGTTTCCAGCTGGAGCGTCACATGGAAACGCTGACAGAAGGCTATGCCCGCGCTATCGGTGAACAGGACCCCTCGCGCCAGCGTCAGGTTCTGGAAATGTTTGCGCAGACGGAAAATGCCGTAGCAAGCCAGGTTCAATCGTTGGCAGATCTACTGCAAAAGGAACCGGCCGAAAGCACCCGAATGGGCATGCTGCCTTTCTGTGTGCCTTATGTCGAACGCCTTCTCCCCTCCATGACACGGGACTTTCGTCAGCTTTTGCAGATTCATGCCGCCGGACTGCGCCATGTGGCAGACAATGGGGAGCAGTGGGACCCCAAAAGCCGGGCATTTCATCTGTCCGCAGAACTGTACCTGTTCCAACACAGTTGCCACTGGTTCTGCAAATCTCGCACAGTGGCCGATGCGCGTTTGCTGGCACGCCATAAAGTCACGCATCAAAAGGTTCTGGAGTCCGTCTGTGCACAGACCCGTAATGCGTATCTGCGCTGGCAGCAAAACACGAGCACGCCATAAACCCTCTTCTGTCCGCTGGAAAACCCTAGTGTTTTTCACGGCCGGGATTTTGTAGATTAAATAAGCAGACACCTGAGTCTGCCAAAACAGATGCATGCGCTGCCAAAGTTGCCAGCGACATGCAGGCAATAAAGCCTCACTCCCTTTGCACAAGGGGTGGGGCTTTTTTTGTGCGCGTCATTTGCGCATGCACGGTTTTGACAACGATAAGGAGAGGACAAATGACTGTAAGTGTCAAAGACACCCTGGCTGCAAAAGGGATACACCCAAGCCCCGAACATCTGGCCAAGCTGGAGACCAAATGGCGTGAAATTCAGGCCATGAAGGGCAATCTGGAAGGGATCGCCATCGACGATGCAGACCTCGCGATCAAGCATCTGGCCGGAGGGGACCACCATGAATAAGGAACTGCTTGAACTCAGCGTGATTGAACTGGCGGATAAACTGCGCACCAAGGCGGTCTCCCCTGTCGAAGTCACTGACAACCTGCTGGCCTACATCGATCAGTCGAACCCGCAGACCAACGCCTACATTTCCATCACCGCCGAGCAGGCGCGCCAAAGCGCCCGTCAAGCCGAGCAAGACATCATGGCCGGCAAGTACAAGGGCGTATTTCATGGCGTGCCGCTGGCCCTGAAAGACAATATCTACTTTGCCAACGAGGTCACCACCATGGCCTCCAAAATCCACAAGGATTTCGTCTCCAAGGACGACGCAACAGTTGCCACCAAGCTGCGCGATGCCGGCGTAATTTTTACCGGCAAGCTGAACATGCACGAGTACGCCTGGGGCATCGACAACAACAACCCTCACTTTGGCCCCGTGCATAACCCCTGGAATCCAGACCGTGCGCCCGGTGGCTCCAGCGGTGGTTCGGGCGCTGCCGTGGCCTCACACAGTTCCTACAACACCCTGGGCACTGATACGGCCGGCTCCATCCGTATCCCCTCCGCCGCATGCGGTATCGTCGGTCTGAAGCCCACCCACGGGCGTGTGAGCAAGTTCGGCGTCTACCCGCTGGCCTGGACCCTGGACCACGTCGGCCCCATGTCCAAAACCGTGGCCGACGCCGCTGCCATGCTGGAAGTGATTGCTGGCTTTGATCCGCGCGACCCAACCTGCGCCAACGTCCCGGTCGGCTCCTACCTGAGCGCCCTGAACGGTGAGGTCAAAGGCCTGCGCATCGGTATCATTGAGGACTACTTCTTCAAAAACGTCGACTCGGGCATTGAAAAAGTCATCCGCGAGCGCCTGGCCGACCTGGAAAAACAGGGCGCCAAAGTCATCCCTCTGACCGTGCCTGCCCTGCGTTATTCCGAATGGGCCGAGCTGGCCGTCAGCCTGACCGAGGCTGCGACCATCCACCACCAGGACCTGATCAAACGTCCCAACGATTTCGGCGGTGACATTCGCTTCCTGTTTGAACTCGGTGAGCTGTTTAGCGGCATCGATTATTTGCAAGCCCAGCAAGTACGCCGCGCCCTTAAACAGCAATTTACCGGCACCTTCAGCGACGTAGACGTCATCATCGCTCCCACCCTGCCTTGCCAGGTGCCCGACATTGGCGTCGATACCGTCAACATTAATGGAAAAACGCTGGACTTCATCGACGAAGGCATCCGCTTTACCGGCCCCAGCAACCTGACTGGTCTACCGGCCGTCACGGTGCCCGCCGGTATCGCCAACGGTATGCCCGTAGGACTGCAAATCATCGGCCCCGCCTTTGAAGAAGCACGCATCCTGAATGTTGCCTACGCCGTGGAATCGATGAAACCCATGGCCGGACACCAGCCCGTTCTGAAGCCTTAAGCTGCCCCCTGCCCCCTCTGTACGCCTGGTCAGACGGGGCAGGGTTTTCACACCAGCACGCCGGTATCAGCAGACCCCCTGTGCTCTCCAGCCGCTGAATGACGCCGGTCAACTCCGGCAGATCTGGATGTCGCCATCCTGACCAGCAAGACCCTCCTAAGCGGCCGGCCTGCAGGCCCAAAAGAAAGACCGGCGCCCAGTCACGGGCGCCGGTCTTTCTTTCATCAGCAAACATTGTTTTGCGCCACCTAACACACCGTGGCAGCGATAACACGCAACGCCGCACCCCTCATCCACACAGCACGGCCAGAGCATGAATGTTTCATACTCGGCACTCCGTCACAATGTCATGCGCACCCGGTTTCAGGATTTGCGCGTCCGTCCTTTGGCCGTGCTGCGACCCGTGGCAGCGGACTTGCCCGCCACCTTTCCGGGTGCTGCGGTCCGGGTAGCACGGCTGGCAGTTTGCGGCGTCGTTTTGGTCGCGCTCCTGGGGGCCGCGGAAGCTCTCGCTTCAGGCGCGGGTTTGGCGACAACTGCAGCAGCCACTTCAGGACCAGACTGGGCAGCCGCGGGCGCAGCCACTTCAGGCGCCAGTTTGGTGCCCGCTGCGGTCTTTTTCACCGGAATACCTGCCCCAGTTTGAGCCAGTGGTGTCGACACAGCACCGGGCGGGGACCCGGGCACTGTCTCGCTCGTCGCCTTCGCTACCGGCGTGGCTGCTGTCCTTGCAAGCGGTGTGCTTTCAAGCGGTACGGACTGTTCTGCCTGCTCCCGCTGCCGGGCCGCCGTCTCGAACAAATCCAGCACCTCTTGCGAGGCCTTGGCCACCGCCGCAGGTGCCGCATCCTGCTCATCAATCGCACTGATCAGCTTCTTGATCAGGGACGCCACCAGACGAATTTCCTCCGGCGTATGTCTGCTCAGCAAGTGCGGAATCGCTTCCACCGCCTTATGGCCATGATGGGCCAGCACCAAGGCCTGCTCGCGAATCGCGGCACGCATTTTTTCAATATCAAACTTGCCGGCATCGTACTGCTCGCGCAAGCGCATGGCGGCATGGTGATAACGCTCGTCCACACTATTGCGCTGTTTGGCAATATGGAACAAACCGCGCAGCGCGGCTTCCAGCAAACCGCCTTCATTGAGCAGACCGTCCAGTCTGTGCATTTGCTCACGGACAAAAGCCAGATGCTCGGGTGAACTACCCGGATGCGGGCGCGCCGGCGTCGAATCACCGGGGGCGTGACCGGCCAGGGCCAGCAGCAAAGGCGAACCATACACCGTGTCAAACCAGATCTGATAGATGCTGTCACGACGATCGCGGTAGTTATCCAGAGCCCGTTCCATGGCCTGCGAGAAATTCTCTTGCGCTTGCAGCAGGGGGTTGTCCTGGTCCACCGCCTGACGCTGCTGGGCAATATTCTCGGCCCACTTATGAATCGTGTCCGCCCAAGGGTGAGCGCTGGTCCAGGACTCGTAAGACAGGCGCATAGGATGCAAGGCCTCCAGCAAGGCGGCGCTATACGGCGTGGACAGAGCCTTGACCCAAGGCTGCAAGGTGCTCTTGTAGAAAGCCAGATTAATCTCGGACAGACGCGCAGCAGCGGCAAAACGACGGTCCGACTCGGGGTCCGGCTGCACAATCTGCGCGATTTCAGCCAGACCACTCTGGCGCACTGACATCAGATACGGATCATTCAGCAAGGTGTCGTCGCCCGGAGTTTCCTCTACCGTGGCCCGGTAAATGCCAGCGGGCAACAGATCAATCTGATCGATGGTGCTGGCAAACTTGCGGTGTTCTTTGCTGCCCACACTGCCCGATACAAAAATGCCCAGGTGGCCGATACGATCATGCGTGGTGAACACGATGGTCTGGTCATGGCTGCGCACATCGTCATCGTCCAGATACAGGTCCGTGATCCAGCCCAGTGCCTGGGCCGGTGGCGTGATGTTGTCGCCAAAGGAGCTGAACACCACAATGGGCGAACGGATATTGCGCAGATCGATGCGAATGCCGTCCGAGGTCAGAAGCTGAGCCGTGGACAGTTTGTTGCCGATAAACAAGTTGTCCACGATGTACTGCATTTCCACATCATTCAGAAACACATAACCGCCCCAGTATTTCTCAAAGCCGATGTAGCGCTCAGCCTCCGTGTCCGCCTTGGCGTAAACGCGGTACTGCTTGGTCCACAAGGTATTGGCAGGGTCCAGATTCTCAAAATTCTTGACCAGCCACGCACCATCAAAACGGCCATGCCCCACATCACTGGTCAGGGCGGTCAGCCAACTGCCCCCGAGCAAACCGCCGGCATAGCGCATGGGATTGCGCCCCGCCCAATAAGACAGCGGGGCGCCAGCCAGAATCAACGGTCCAAACAGATCCGGCCAGACCGCGGCGGCCATCATGACCTGCCATCCAGCCTGACAATTGCCAATGACCACCGGCTTACCCTGGCTGTCGGGGTGCAGCTCGGCTGCCTTGCTGACGAAGGCGGCGTGTGCGCGCATCACATCCTCGACCGTCTGGCCAGGGACAGGGTCAGGTAAAAAGCCCACAAAATAGCAAGGGTGCCCCGCTTTGAGCGCAGCACCAATTTCGCTGTCGGATTTGAATCCACCGATACCCGGCCCATGCCCGGCCCGGGGGTCCACCACCAGAAACGGGCGCTTGCCAGGGACGGTAGGCTGATCGTCGGGCGGCACAATCCGTACCATCAGATAGTTGACGGGTCGGGGAAGCGTCAGCCCCGACATGACCAGTTCCGCCGGAAAATTCAGCACATTGGGCACGTTCATCTTACGTTGGGCCTGGTACTGGTCCCCGACCTGACGTTCGATATCGGCATACAAAATGGCGCGCTGCCAGGCATCCACCCAGTACGAGGAGACGGTCTGACCCAGGTTCCAGGGATTCATCATCCAAGGGGACCACGCCGTGCTGTCGTCACGAGACTTATCTGTCATCATCTTCTCCCTTCATTCTGCTACCGGTTCATGCGGCCTCAATAGCGATAGCCACACCTTGACCGCCGCCAATGCACAAGGTGGCAAGCCCCTTACGCGCACCGCGACGACGCATTTCATGAACCAAGGTGACCAGCACACGGGCGCCCGATGCACCAATGGGGTGACCTAAAGCGATGGCCCCACCATTGACATTGACCTTGTTCATGTCCCACTGCAAATCCTTGGCCACGGCGAGCGATTGGGCGGCAAAGGCTTCATTGGCCTCGATCAGGTCCAGCTCGTTCAGGTCCCAGCCTACCTGCTTCAAGACCTTGCGGCTGGCCGACACAGGGCCAATCCCCATGATGGCTGGATCTACCCCGGTGCTGGCCCAGCCCCGAACCCATGCCAATACGGGCAGGCCCAATGCCTTGGCCTTGTCGGCGCTGGCCAGCAAAAGCACGGCGGCACCGTCATTGATGCTTGAGGCGTTGCCCGCCGTGACAGTGCCCTCTTTCTTGAAGGCAGGGCGCAATTTGGCCAACGACTCCAGCGTGGTTTGCGCACGAGGTTGCTCATCGGTCTCCACACGCAGCGGGTCACCCTTACGCTGAGGCACCTCAATCGGGGTGATTTCTTCCTTGAAACGTCCCGCTTGCAGGGCAGCCACGGCTCTGCGCTGGGACTCAAGAGCAAACGCATCTTGCTGCTCGCGGCTGATGCCGTAACGCTCGGCCAGATTTTCTGCCGTAATGCCCATATGATAGTTGTGAAACGCGTCTGTCAAACCATCACGCAGCAAGGTGTCATCCATCATGGCATGGCCCAGGCCCAAACCTGTACGCGCCTTGTGAACGGCAAACGGGGCCAGACTCATGCTTTCCTGTCCACCGGCCAGAACCAGATCGGCGTCACCTGCAGCAATGGCCTGCGCCGCCAGATGGACCGCCTTCAAGCCCGAACCACACAGCTTGTTGAGCGACATGGAGGGCACCTCGTAGGGCAGACCCGCATTCACGGCAGCCTGACGGGCCGGATTCTGGCCTGCGCCGGCGGTCAGGACCTGGCCCAGAATGACCTCGTCAATCTGATCGGCGGCTACGCCCGTCGCCTGGAGCACGGCACGAATCAATTGGGCGCTCAAATCGTGGGCGGGCACCGTGGACAGCCCCCCCTGAAAACGGCCGATGGGGGTACGGGTCGCGGCAAGAATCGCGATATCTTTGTGCATATCCATTCCTTTCCTAAGTCACAGGCCCGACAAGCGGGCCCCCTACAGGCAGCCAGTGGTCAGCGTCAGGATCAGTACATATGCTGGCCGCCATTCATGGCGACGTTACTGCCTGTCATAAAACCAGCCGCTTCGCTGGCAATAAAGGTCACCAACGCGGCAATTTCCTCGGGCTGTCCCAAACGGCCCACCGGAATGCCCGCGATAATGCTGTTGCGCACATCCTCGGGCACCGCCATGACCATCTTCGTGGCCAGATAGCCGGGAGAGACGGTGTTGACGGTCACACCCTTGCGTGCCACTTCCTGTGCCAGCGCCTTGGTAAAACCATGCATGCCCGCCTTGGCAGCCGAATAATTGGTCTGGCCAAACTGTCCCTTGCTGCCGTTGATGGAGGAGATGTTGATCACCCGGCCCCAGCCGCGCTCGAGCATGCCATCGATAAAGGGCTTGGTCACGTTAAACACCGAGTCCAGATTGACCCGCAAGACCTCGTCCCACTTGTCCTTGCTCAGCTTGCGAAAAGTGCCGTCACGGGTAATGCCGGCATTGTTGATGAGGATGTCAACGTGCTGGCCGTCCTTTTCAATGGCCTGGGCCATCTGCTGGCAAGACTCGAAATCGGCAACATCAACGTGATAGCCCTGAAACTCATAACCGGCCTCGGCCTGTTCCTTGAGCCAGACCTGGGCATCGGCCTCGCTGCGCGAGTGGGTCACCAGTACCCGATGACCCGCATCATGCAGGGCACGGGCGATCTCTTGACCCAGACCGCCCATCCCTCCCGTCACCAACGCCGTGCGTTTAACCGTAGACATACCGCTTATGCTCCCTTTTGAGTGTCAGAGGCGCTGGCAGCATTTGCCCAAGGCGCGCCCCACTGCTTGAAAATATCCATGACCGGTACTGCAGCACTGGTCTCGCTGACCACGGCCAGCACCGACTTTTGCCAGGCTTCCAGCGCTTCTTGCAAACCGGAGGTGAACTTGGTCTGGTTCTCAATAGCCAGCTGGTTGATGGCCTGGCTGTCATTGACCCCGTGCTGGAACAGACGCCAGAACGTGTCGGCCGGCAGAGTTGCCAACGACTGCCAGTTGCCGGTTTGCAGCAAGTTCTCAATCTCAGCCGTGGTCTGCTCCACGCTTCTCAGGCTGCTTTTCTGTACGGACTCCAGCCAGCGGTGACCGCCCTCCTGCAACAGGCGCGTGATACGCAATTGCAGCTCGACATTGGCCTTGTACAGGTCCAGGGGAAGTGTCTCCATGCTCATCGAAATCTCCTTAAAGGAAAAAAGTGCCCCCTGACGGGGCCCAGTCCATCAAGCCATCTGAGAGATGGTGTTACGAAAACGCCGTAGCGACAGAACGAACAAAACCGTCCCGATCACCAACAGGGCCAAAAAGGGTTGCCACACCGTTTCAATACCGGCACCACGGAACAAAATGGCCTGCCCTAACGACACAAAATGCGTGGTGGGGGCAAGCTGCATCAGATGCTGCACAATTTCAGGCATGCTTTCACGGGGCGTGCGCCCGCCCGAGAGCAGGTTCATGGGCAGCAGGGTCAGCATCAGCAACAGGCCAAACTGGGGCATGCTGCGCGACAAGGTCGCCAGATAGATACCCATGGAAGTCATGGCAAACAGACACAGCACTGCGCCGCACAGAAACAGCGCAATGGAACCTTCAATCGGCACACCCAGCAGACCTTGCACCACAAACTTGAGCGATGCAGCCGTGGCGATCAGAACCACCAGCCCCATGGCCGTCACTTTGGAGGCCATAATCTCGCCCGGCGTGACGGGCATCACCAGCAAGTGTTCAATGGTGCCGTGCTCGCGCTCTCTGATCAGGGCAGCCCCGGTAAGAATAATGGACAGCATGGCAACCGAGTTGATGACTTCGGCAATACTGCCAAACCAGGCTTTTTCCAACGTGGGGTTAAAGCGGACACGCAAGGCCAGGTCCACCGGCAAGGTGTCAACGCTGCGGTAGCGCCGCACGAATTCGTTGACCTCACCCATTACCACCTGCTGGATATAGTTATTGCCGGTAAAGGCCTGGCTCATGCGAGTGGCATCAATATTGAGCTGCACCTCGGGGCTACGCCCCGCCAGGACATCGCGCTGAAAATTGGGAGGAATGTTCAACACAAAAGTGAACTGCCCAGTGTCCATACCCGAATCCATTTCGCCGTATTCGATCATGTGCGGGCGAATGAACTCCGGCGGATAAAAGGCCGACGCAATACGGGCCGACAAGGGGCTCTGGTCCTGATCCACAATTGCGATAGGCGCATTGTTCAAGGTTTCCGGCTGGGCAGTGGCCGAGGTGTAAATCGAGACCGAGAACACGTACACAATCAGCAGCAGCATCATGGGATCACGCCATAGACTCCAGAGCTCCTTGCGACCCAGCAACAGTACATTCTTGAGTTTTCTCATCTCAGCTCTCCTGCTTTCTGAGCAGCATGACCGCAGCGCCCAACACCACCGGGATGGCCAGCAACAAGGCAAACAGGGCGCCATGCAGGTCTGAGAAGGTCAAGGCCTTGTTAAACACCCCACGACTGATGTTGAACATATGCGTGGCAGGGTAAAGCTCGCCCGCCCAGCGACTGAGACCTTGCATAGAGGACACCGGATTCAGCAAGCCGGACAGTTGGGTGGCGGGCAGCATGGTGCCAATCATGGCAAAAAACATGGCGGCAATCTGACTGCGAGTCACGGTAGAAGCCAGCAGCCCCATGCCGGTCGAAATCACGCAAAACATCAAGGTCGCCAGACTCAGGGTTAGAAAGCTGCCCTTGATGGGTACATCGAATATCGTGATGGCCAGCAAGCACATGCACAAAAAGTTGACCATCGCCAGGCCAATATAGGGAATCTGCTTGCCCAGCAGGAATTCCACGCGCGTAACCGGGGTCACGTAGAGATTGATGATGGAGCCCAGCTCTTTTTCACGTACCACAGACAGCGCGGTCAGCATGGCCGGCAACATCAACAAGAGCACAGGAATGACGGCCGGAACCATCGCAGGAAGGCTCTTGACATCGGGGTTGTAACGGTAGCGGTCCTGGATACTGGCGGGCGTCACCAGCGCCGCTGCTCCCAAACGTTCTTTGGCCTGCGTAATCAGCCACTGCTGATGCATGGCTTTCACATAGCCCTGGATGGTCTCAGCACGGGTGGGCATGGAGCCATCCACCCAGGCGGCAATTTCAGGATTGCTGCCACGCAACACATCGCGACCAAAGCCCGGCGGAATCTCAATGGCCAGGGCAATCTTGCCGCGTCGCATTCTATCGTCCAGATCCTGATAATCCGTCAGCGGCGGCTGCTCCAGAAAATAGCGCGACCCTGACAGATTCAAGGCGTAGTTCTGACTGATGCTGGTCTGATCACGGTCCAGTACCGCATAGCGCAAATCCTCCACGTCCAGAGTAATGCCAAAACCCATCACAAACAGAAGAATCAGGGAACCGGCCAGAGCCAGGGTTGCCCGCACCGGATCACGGCGCAGCTCCAGCGTTTCGCGCCAGGTGTAACTCAACAGACGCTGCAGACTGAAACGCTCCTGATGCTCCTGCTGCTCGGGCGCTTCGACAAGCGTCGTCTGTTCGGTCGCGGGCTCGGCCTGCGGCTCGGGGCCACTGGCCTCGAGCAGGTAGCCGATAAAAGCCTCCTCCAGCGTGGCCGCTCCCCGTTTTTTCACCAGATTGGCGGGCGTGTCGCTATCGAGCACTTTACCGGCATGCATCATGGACATGCGGTCACAACGCTCGGCCTCGTTCATGAAGTGGGTGGAAATAAAAATGGTGACCTTGTCCCGTCGGGACAGCTCGATCAGCAAACGCCAGAAATTGTCGCGAGCCACCGGGTCCACCCCCGAAGTTGGCTCATCCAGAATCAGTAGCTCGGGCTTGTGGACCATCGCCACCGCCAGAGACAGGCGCTGACGCATGCCCAACGGAATGGCATCGGGCAGGCGATCCAGAATCTGGCCCAGCTCAAAGCGCTCCACCATTTCAGCGACACGCGCTTGCACCTGGTCATCAGGAACGTGGAAAAGCTGGGCATGCAGCACCAGGTTTTGTCGAACCGTCAGCTCGCCGTACAGGGAGAACGCCTGCGACATGTAACCCACACGACGGCGGGTATCGATGTCTTTGGGATTGACTTCGTGACCAAACAGCCAGGCCTGACCCTCTGAAGCCGGCAGCAGGCCCGTCAGCATCTTCATGGTGGTGGACTTGCCGCAACCATTCGAGCCCAGAAAACCAAAAATCTCGCCACGCCGGATGCGAAACGATACATGGTCCACGGCGGTAAAGTCGCCGAAACGGATGGTCAGTCCTTCGGCCTCAATGGCGATATCGTTCGCATCCACATCCAGTGGTGGTATCACAACCTCCTGGTGGCCCTGACGCTTGTCCTCGGGCAAAAGGCGAATAAAAGCCTGCTCCAGATTTTTGCTCTGTGTGCGTTCCAGCAATTCCCGGGGTGAACCCGTTGCCAGAATCCGCCCATCATCCATGGCCACCAGCCAGTCAAAGCGCTGAGCCTCATCCATATAGGCGGTGGCCACAATCACGCTCATGCCTGGGCGCTCACGTCGTATGCGCTCGATCAGGTCCCAGAACTGTTTGCGGGCCAGGGGGTCCACGCCGGTGGTGGGCTCGTCCAGCAGCAAGAAATCCGGGTCATGAATCAGCGCGCAACACAGCCCCAACTTTTGCTTCATGCCACCCGAGAGCTTGCCAGCCGGGCGCGTCAAAAAAGGATACAGTCCCGTGCTGCGTGTCAGATCGTCAATCCGGCGGCGGCGCTCGGCGGCATTGTGCCCAAACAAACGGCCAAAAAACTGCAGGTTCTCTTCCACCGACAAGGTGGGGTACAAATTTTTGCCCAGCCCCTGGGGCATGTAGGCGATGCGCGGGCAAATCTTATCGCGATGGCTTTTATCTGCCATATCGCCGCCCAGTACCTCAATGTGGCCTTCCTGAATCACGCGTGCGCCGGCCAGCAAGGACAGCAAGCTGGACTTGCCCACACCATCCGGACCAATCAGTCCGACCATGCAAGCGGCAGGAACATCCAGGCTTAAACGGTCCAGGGCGAGCGTATCGCCATAACGCTGACTGAGCTCCGTTACACGAGCAACAGCCGTCGCTTGCTGCTTGGGCATGGTTTACTCCGTCAGGGTGGAAGTCAGCGACTCAGGCCAGCTGGCATTGGGGTCCAGCTTCACCCAGGCCACCCCAGGCAGGCCTGTCTTGACTTGCTCCAGGTGTTTTTTCAAGAGCTCTGGAGCAATCTGAGCCTTGACACGAAACATCAGTTTTTGACGTTCTGACGCCGTCTCGACACTCTTGGGCGTGAACTGGGCCGAGCTGGCAACAAACGACACGGTGGCAGGAACAGGCATATCGGGGATCGCATCGAGCACCAGACGCACTTCGGAGCCCAGGGCCACCTTGCCCGCCACTTCACTAGGCAGAAAGAAGGTCATGTACACATCGGACAAATCCAGCACATTGAGCACCCGTCCCCCGGCCCCCAGCACCTCACCAGGCTGGGCAACCCGAAACTGCACCCGTCCATCGCGCGGACTGACCAGCTCACTGTCGCGCAGGTCCGCTTCGATGCGGGCAACCGCGGCATGGGCGGCCTCAACCGCAGACTGGGCGCCGATCAACTGGGCCTTGGCCGCATTGATGGCAGCAACCGCCGCATTGGCTTGCGCTTGACTGGCAGCAACAGCTGCCTGAGCGCCCCGCACGCGGGCGCGGTCATCGTCCAGTTCCTGCACCGACGCGGCCCCTTCTTTGGACAAGGTGGTGGAACGAGCCAGACGACGCTGGGCAGCATCCAGTTCGGACTCACGCTGCCCGACCATCGCCTTGGCGGCAATCGCATCGCTTTCACGCAGTGCCACCTGGGCCTGCGCAACGGCCACATTGTTCTCAGCCTGCCGCAAACCGGCAACAGCCTCATCACGAGCAGCCTCCAGACTGTCTTGCTGCATGACAGCCAGCACTTCGCCTTTCTTCACAAAGTCGCCTTCGCGGGCCTCAATGCTCTGGATACGGCCGGCAAACTTGGTGGAGATATCAATCTCGGTCGCCTCGATACGACCATTACCGCTGACAAAGCCGTCACCCGGACCGGTATTGGACATTTTCTGCCATGCCCACCAACCCAGGCCTAGAACCCCGGCAACAATCAGGACAGGAACAATGTTTTTTTTCAAGGTAGAGGGTGTGCTCATAACTGGCTCGAAGATGAATCCGATTGAGAAGGGATAGAAATGTTTGTCAGGGTGTCGGCGGGGTCCAAGCCACCGCCCAGGGCGCTGTACAGCGCAATCTGACTGGCTAGCAGTGCGCGGCGCGTTTGCACCACCTGCTGCTCCACATCCAGCAAGTCTCGTTGCGCATCCAGCACTTCCAGATAAGCAGCCGACCCATTGTCGTAGCGCATCTGCGCTAAACGGGCGCGCTCGGTCTGGGCCTGACGGGCGACCAATTGGACCTCCAGCTGCTGACTTAACCAGCGACGCGCCGACAAGGCGTCCGAGACTTCACGAAAGGCACTCTGAATGGCTTTCTCGTACTCCGCCACTCGTATGTCACGGCGTACATAAGCCGCATCCAGGTTGGCACTGCGGCGGCCGCCATCAAAAATAGGCAGGGAAATGGTAGGAGCGAATGTCCAGGCCTTGCTGCCGGAATCGAACAAACCGTCCAACTCAGCGCTGGCCGTGCCGAAACTGCCCGTCAAGGCAATGCGTGGGAAAAAGGCCGCACGCGCCGCTCCAATGTTGGCATTGGCGGCGCGCAATGTATGCTCCGCGGCAATAATATCCGGCCGCCACAGCATCAGGTCCGAAGGTAAACCAGGGGCCAGCTCGGCCAACATCACGTTCTCGTTGAGCGGAGCGCCGCTCAGGGGGACGCCCGGGTCCGCGCCCAGAAGTTGCTGCAGGGCATGCACTTGTACCGCCCGCTGCTGCTCCAGTTGAGCCAGTAGCGACTGAGCCTGTGTCAGCAAGGTTTGCACCTGGGTGACATCCAGCCTGGAGGTGGCCCCCACCTCGTAGCGGCGGGAAAAGATACGATAGGACTCCTGACGGCTCTCGACACTTTTGCGGGCAATCTGTACGCGTTCATCCAGTTCGCGCACGACCAGATAGTTATTGGCTACTTGCGAGACCAAGGCCACATGCACCGCCTGACGACCCGCCTCACTTGCCAGCCAGCCCTGCAACGCTGCATCTTCCAGGCTGCGCACCCGTCCCCATAAGTCCAGCTCCCACGTGGTCAAACCGATCTGCGCACGGTAATCCCCGCCTGTAACGGCCTGCCCGGAGGGATTCATATCGCCCGGCACACGCGACCGGGCTGTCTGACCGCCCACCGTAAACGCCGGAAAACGCTCGCTACGCTGCAAGTTCAGCGCGGCGCGCGCTTCCTCAACCCGTAACACGGCCACTCGCATATCGCGGTTATTGGCCAATGCGGTTTCAATCAGCTTGCTCAGAACCGGATCTTTAAAGTACTGACGCCACCCCAGGTCCCGCGCCCGCACCGCCTCGGCCTGCCCTGCGGACAGATCCGGATAGGCGTGCGGAACAGGGGATGCGGGCTGAACATAATCGGGCGCCATCGAGGTACAACCTGCCAGCGTGACCAGCAAGGCAGCCAGCGCGAAATAAGGACGACGCGCAACGCTTTGATGCTTGATACTCACATCGTGGGTCTGTGGAGCCATTTGGAAACATGCCTAATGAGAAAAAAGAAAACTGCCGTCAAGGCAATACAGCATGTCAGCAACTGGCGTTGCGCCGGTTGCCGACCTGGAACAAAGCGGCAAGCTCACTGTTGTGCAAGCTTGTATGACCAGACTGCTTACTTCACCAATACGTATTGACCGGGCGCGGGGCCTAGAGGGGCGTAACCCTGCTTGGCGGCACCCATCTGCGGTGGCTTTTTTGTTTGCGCGCCCGAGCGCGCTTTCAGCCATGCACTCCAAGCGGGCCACCAGGAACCTGAATGCGAAGCGGCTTGTGCCTGCCACTCGTCCACCAAAACAGGCGCTGTGCCTGCTGCACGGGTATGAATCTGATAATGACGGCGCGGATGGCCCGGTTCGCTGACGATTCCGGCGTTATGACCGCCTGTGGTCAAAACAAACGTGATCTCGGCAGGCACCAGATAATGCAGCTTATAAACAGAGCGCCAGGGGGCAACATGATCAGAAACAGTGCCGACGCAAAAAATAGGCAAATTAATGTGCGCAAGAGAAACGATACGACCTTCCACCGGATAACGGTTTTGACTTAAATCATTATTCAAATACATGCGCCGCAAATATTGCGAATGCATGGTGGCAGGCATACGGGTAGCGTCCGCATTCCAGGCCATCAGATCGTTAAGCGGACGGCGTTCACCCAATAAATACTTATTGACCAAAGGCGCCCATACCAAATCCGCGGAACGTAGAAGCTGAAAGGCCACTTCCATCTGATTGGCGCGTAAATACCCTTCATCGGCCATCTGGGCTTCCAGCAGACTGACCTGGCTTTCGTCGATGAACAAGGACAAATCGCCCGGCTCTGAAAAGTCCGTCTGCGCAGCAAAGAAGGTCAGGGAAGCGAGGCGCTCATCGCCATCCCGTGCCATGGCGGCTGCCGCGATCGCCAGCAGGGTGCCGCCCAGGCAATAGCCCGTAGCATGAATTTTCTGGCCGGGGACAATCGCGTTGATCGCATCAAGGCTGGCTTTCCAGCCCAGACGAATGTAATCGTCCATGCCAAAAGCATGATCCTGGGCCTGGGGGTTCTTCCAGGACACGCAAAATACGGTATGGCCTTGATCTACCAAGTATTTAATCAGGGAGTTATGGGCCGACAGGTCTAGAATGTAGTACTTCATGATCCAGGCCGGAACAATCAAAACGGGTTCCGGGTGGACCTGCTTGCTGCTGGGCGCATACTGAATCAGCTCGGCCAGCTCGTTGCGCAACACCACCTTGCCGGGTGTAGCGGCCACATCCTTTCCTACCTGAAAATCCTCGGTCCCGACAGGCGGCTCACCCGCTAGTTGGGCCTGCATATCCTGCTGCCAGTTCTCCAGACCGCGACTGAAATTCGCGCCCTGCTCGGCCAGGGTTCTGTCCCATACCAGGGGGTTGGTCCAGGCAAAATTGCTGGGACTCAGCATGTTCAGCCATTGCTCGGCACCAAAAGCGACCAGCTTTTGATGATGCGGCTCAACGCCAGCCACTCCTTCAGTGGCACTTTGCCACCATTGCTGCTGCGCCTGATAGGTCTGTCGCAATAAATTGAATGGCCAACGGTCCCATGCAGGATCAGAAAACCGACGGTCGGCAACAGCAGCAGACGACGGGGTCTGAACAGAGGCGTGAGCAGGAAGTTGAGCCGCCGCTGCCAGCTCTTGGCTCCATTCGCGAAACAACTGCTCCCACTGGCGTTGAGCCAGTTGTCTGAGCTGCTCCTGTTTACCTGGGCTCAAACCCAGATGGCGTATCCAGTCCATCCAGGCTAGAAACTGCGATTCAGGAGAGAGCGAGCTCCAGATACGAGCCCAAGCGGCTCGTGCGGATGCGTCCAGATGCTCAGTCTGATCAGGGGACTGCCTACTCACCATTGTCACTCCGCAAAAAGTACATCCAAAGAAAAAGCAGATACGACCGCTTAGTCTTTTTGATAATACACCAGTTTACATCTAAACTTTTTGCATGCAGTCCTTTTAACAAAAACCTATAAAAAACCTTTGCGTTAGATCAAGCTCATGACACATAAAAACACAACATCCAAGCTGCACTTGTTGTTATACCGTGCCTGAAATGAAATAGGGAAATAAAACGGAAATGAAAATAAATAAACCTTCCCTAAAAAGGGAAGAAACCTAAAAGAAAAACCAATGAAATCTATTGAAACAAATACGGTTTTAAAGTCAGGACAGAACTATTATTTCTGCCGCCATATGACAAAACAAGCATGTGCCCAGGACACGCTTACCTTCTGGCAAACCGGGGCCCGAAACTGACGGCCTGATATACTGCAAGCCCCCATCTCTTGCCCATCCCTACAGGATGACATGACAGACTCACCTAGCAATAAATCGACAAAAAACGAAAGCACAAACAAGCGACGCTACCTGTCCTCGGCCGAGCGCAAACGCGAAATTCTGAGCGCCGCCTTTGAAGAGTTTTCTCACCGGGGATTTCTGGGTACCTCGCTGGAACGCATCGCGGCCCGCGCCGGCATTTCCAAGTCCGGAATTTACGCGCACTACAGCAGCAAAGACGAGGTATTCGAGGACATGCTTCGCCACACTCTGCTGCCTGCTCAAGGCCATGCCTTCGAACTATCGGATTCTTACCAGGCCGATACTTTGTCCTGTATCGTGGACGAGTATCTCAAGCAACTGTATGAACGTCTGTCCAGCCCGGATGTGCAAGCCATGTTCAGGCTATTGATGACAGAAAGCGGTCGAGTGCCTGATCTGGCGCATTACTGGGGCAAGCAGCTCCTGAGCCAGAACTACATGGCTAACCAGGCTTTCTTTGAAGCGGGAATACAGCGTGGGCTCATCCGCCCCGATGTCAGCGCCTCGGACTACACGCTGGCTGCCTCGCCCTCCCTGATGTGGCTGATGGTCCTGCTGGTCCTGGGACCGGAAAACTCGCCCGTGGCCTTTGAAGAAGTCCGTCTGTTGCACAAGCGCCTGCTGATGGAACAACTGCAACCCACCGCTTAAATGGGATCGGTCAGCCCAGCCCCAGGCGCCGGGCTGCTGCAAACCGCAAGCGGGGGTGCAATCGCCCCACTCCTGCGTTGAGTCATAAGCCTTATCAAGCCAGACATATAAGGCGGTCGGGCGCCCACGCTACACTGGCGACCGGTACACATTCCCTCAAACCGCAACTGCCCGTACAATAGTTGGTTGAAGTCCATTTTCAATGGGTTCCCTCACCCCATCCACCAAAAAGGTTCAGACATGATTCTGCCCGCTATGCCGTCTTCACGGCTGTCGCTGTATGTGCGACTTCTCATTGCCTTTCACGTATTCATCGTGATCGCCAGCAATTATCTGGTTCAACTTCCTATTGAGCTGTTTGGCTTTCATAGCACCTGGGGCGCTTTCAGCTTTCCTTTTGTGTTTCTGGCAACCGACCTGACCGTGCGCCTGATGGGTAAATCGCAGGCACGACGCGTCATCACCCGCGCCATGTTTCCGGCCCTGATCGCCTCCTATGTCGTCTCCGTGCTGTTCCATGAAGGCCAGTTCAATGGCTTGCAGGCACTGGGCGAGTTCAACAGCTTTGTCTTTCGTATTGCACTGGCCAGTTTCGCGGCCTATGTGCTGGGACAGTTGCTGGACGTACAGGTCTTTGACCGCATCCGCCGCGATTACACGCAGTGGTGGATCGCCCCGGCCGCCGCCTCAGTTTTTGGGCAGGCACTGGATACTCTGGCCTTTTTCGGCATCGCCTTCTGGCGCAGCAGCAATCCTTTCATGGCGGAGCACTGGGGCGAAATCGCGCTCGTCGATTACGTCATCAAGCTGGGGGTGAGCCTGTTGCTGTTTGTTCCTATGTACGGTGTCTTGCTCAACTCGCTGATCAGCACCATGAAACGCCGCGCCCTGAGCCCTGCGCAGGTCAAAGCATGAAGCCGCAGCTTGCCCGTCGTCGAGCCCTGGTCCTATTTTCGGGGGGACAGGATTCGGCCACTTGTCTGGCATGGGCTCTGGATCGTTTTGCGTTTGTGGAGACCGTGGGCTTTGACTACGGCCAGCGAAACCATGCGGAACTGCAATGTCGCCAGACGTTGCGAGAAAATCTGTGCCGACACTTTCCACATTGGGCAGAGCGCCTGGGCGAAGATCATGTGCTTGACGCCGGTGTTCTGGGACAGATAGGCGGCAGCGCCATGACTGAGCCTATGCGCATTGCGGTGCAGGACGATGGCCTGCCCAATACCTTCGTGCCCGGTCGCAACCTGCTGTTCTTTACTTTGGCCGCTGCCTTGGCCTACCGTCGCGGGCTGGATACGCTGGTAGGCGGCATGTCTGAAACTGACTACTCAGGCTACCCGGACTGCCGGGACAACACCCTTAAAGCTTTGCAAGTCGCCCTGAGTCTGGGCATAGAGCGTCCCCTAACCATAGAGACGCCCCTCATGTGGCTGGACAAGGCTGATACTTGGGAGATGGCCGACCAACTGGGCTCAGATGCTCTGGTCAGGCTGATCCAGCAAGACAGCCATACCTGTTACCAGAATGAGCGGGAAGCGCTGCATGACTGGGGATATGGCTGCGGACGCTGCCCCGCTTGCGAACTGCGCGCCAAAGGATATGCAAACTGGAGCAGGCGGCGTGCCGATCCCGGTCATTGAGCATTTCGGCAGGGATGCAGGATTCGATGCAAACGCAATGCGGTGGACAAAGAGTGGCTTTTCAATAGCAGCAGAACAGAACACCACATCAGAAAAATCAGGATGGGCGCACTGAAATAACGCTGGAATTTCACCGTTGAGTGTAAGCTGGAAAAATAATCTCCTGACTTGACCGCCGCACAAACCCACTCCCTTTCATCCTCAAGAAAAGGAACAGTCTGGGCTTGTTTCGGTAGTGAGCAATCGGAAAGATCATAAACCCATTTTTTATCTCCTGACGCCAGGAAAGAGCGCAAGCCCTTCTCGCCCTGCCATGCCCAAACCTCGCTTTCTTTAAATTTAATAATCGCATCGGGACGGATGACTAAAGTCGCGAAAATCGCGATCAAAAAAGTGATCAAAACCCAAAAAATCGGCAGCACCACCCGTTGCACAGCCTTGGGTTTCTCTACTCTTTGCTCTTTCCAGTTGACCCAGACCCCTGCTTTGCCCAGTGTTCTCAGAGCAATGGCGCTGGAGTGCGCCCATTTCACCGCGCGATGTGTGTCTTTCACTGTCTGAATATCATCAACGCGGTGGAGCCCGAACATGATCTTGAAACGCTCTACATCCAGCGATTTTTCTCGCTCGGCATCCAAATAAGCATCATAAAATTTGTCGCGATGAAAGAAAGACCATAGCTTATTGAAAAATATGAAATACGCCCCCCTTAAGAACAGGTAGAGCAAGCCCGCCAACACGCTCAGAAAGATAAATAAACTAAAAGCGGCAGAAAAATAAGAAAAAAGACTTGAGATAGTATTCATCATAAAAAAACCCAACCACCGAAGTGGCTGGGTCCTTATCAACAGAATGACACATTACAGCTGGGCTGGTTCCGTTTGTACCTGATACACCGGGTACGTACGACACAAGGTAACGATCTTCTCACGAATATCGTGCTTGACGGCCTCCAGCGTGCCCGCCTCATAAGCATCGAGCACATCGCACAAGTAATGCGCCAGTTGCTCGCAATCGGCCACGGTAAAGCCCCGTGTCGTCACGGCAGGCGTTCCGATACGGATACCCGAGGTCACCATGGGCGAGCGCGGATCGTTGGGCACTGAGTTTTTGTTGACGGTGATGTAAGCATCCGCCAGGGCATCACTGGCTTCTTGCCCGGTATAAGGCTTGGTCGACAGGTTAATCAGCATCATGTGGTTATCCGTACCCCCAGACACGATGGTATGGCCACGCTGAATCAGTATCGCTGCCATCGCTCGGGCATTACGCACCACATTTTGCTGATAGGTACGGAACTCGGGTTGCAAGGCTTCCTTGAAGGCAACGGCTTTGGCTGCAATAAGATGCATCAAGGGCCCCCCTTGCACGCCGGGGAACACCGCTGAATTCAAACGTTTGTAGAAATCGTCGCTTTGCCCTTTAGCCATGATCACGCCACCACGTGGGCCGCGCAGGGTTTTGTGCGTGGTGCTGGTAACCACATGTGCGTATGGCAAGGGGCTGGGGTACTCACCCGCCGCCACCAGGCCGGCCACATGAGCCATATCGACCCAGAACCAGGCACCCACCTTGTCAGCGATCTGGCGCATACGCGCCCAATCCTTCACGCGTGAATAGGCAGAGAAACCGCCGATCAACATCTTGGGCTTGGTCTCGATAGCAATCCGCTCCATTTCGTCGTAATCGATCAGCCCGGTTTGGGTATCGACGCCGTAAGGAACAATGTTGTAAAGACGCCCCGAAATATTGATGGGATTACCGTGCGTCAGGTGCCCGCCCTGCGCCAGATTCATCCCCATTACCGTATCGCCAGGTTTGAGCAGGGCCAGAAACACGGCGGTATTGGCTTGTGCTCCGGCATGAGGCTGCACGTTGGCATAATCGCAATCGAATAGGGCCTTCAGGCGCTCGATGGCCAAACGCTCGGCCACGTCCACAAACTCGCAACCGGCGTAATAGCGCTTGTCCGGATAACCCTCAGCGTACTTGTTGGTGAAAACGGAGTTCTGAACCTGCATGACCAAGGGGCTGGCATAGTTCTCCGAGGCAATCAGTTCTACATGATCTTCCTGACGGCTTTGTTCACCAGCCATGGCCTGGGCCAGTTCCTTGTCGAATTCAGCCAGAGTGAGTGTGTTGTCGTACATCGCTTTTCCTTAAAAAATCTTAGGTCAAATCGCAGCCACCTGCCTGGCCGCTCTGAGAGGCGGGCATCGCCCTTAACCGTGCGTGCGCGCGAATTCGCGCATGAACAGCGCCAGCTCCTGTACCGCATCCAGGGTGACGGCGTTATAAATGCTGGCGCGCAAGCCCCCAGTCGACTGATGGCCCTTCAAACCATGAAATCCGTTTTCCTGCGCTTCCCGAACAAATAGATCCTCCAAATTTCTTTCGGAAATATGAAAAGGAACATTATTGATAGATCGATAATCAGGCAAAACATGATTGATATAGAAACCATTACTGCCATCAATCACGTTATAAAGATGGCGTGACTTTTTCTTATTGATTTCATGCAGCACTTCTATTCCACCCGTACGTTCAATCCACTCCATCATCAAGCCCATCACATACCAGGAAAACGTGGAAGGAGTATTTAACAGGGACTGCTTTTTTGCCTGAATGGAAAAATCCAACGCCTGTGGCGTTGCAGCCAAAGGCTTGTCTAAAATAGCAGGATTGAGCAATACGAGCGTGACACCGGCAATACCCATATTTTTCTGGGCTGAGGCATAAACCAAATCATGTGCGGCAATGTCAATCGGCTTGGACATCAGGCTGGAGCAGGCATCACACACTAATGGAATAGACGAAATGGGTGGTTTTGAAAATTGCAAGCCCTGTGCAGTTTCATTCTCCGTGTAATGCAAATAAGCCGCATCCAGATTAATATGAGATTCATTAATTTCAGGAACACGATCAAATCCAGTTTCATGAGAACTGGCAATGGTTCGCACAATCCCATATTGCCTGGCGGCATTAGCCGCTTGCTCCGACCACAAGCCCGTGTGTATATAGTCCGCTGTGTTTGTTTTATGAAACAGGTTCATCGGAATTTGAGAAAACTGCAGATACGACCCCCCTTGCAGGAGCAACACGTGATAGTCCGATGGAACTGCCAGAACGCGACGCACCGCGGCGTCAGTCGCGTGGGCAAAATCCATAAAGGGCTGGGAGCGATGGCTGATTTCCATCACGGATACCCCCGTGCCGGCAAAATCGAGCAGTTCATCGCGCACTTGCAAGAGAACATCGATCGGCAAGGCGCTGGGCCCTGCGCTGAAATTAAAGGGTCGGGACATACTTGCTGAGATCCTGTACAAACCTGAACGCCGGAACAGGCCCCCCCTATTTCGGCAACGACAATCAAGTCTACGAGCACAATGGTCTGACTAGTCAGACCATTAATCTTCTCTGGAGCAGACCGCATGACGCGTTCGTTTGAACTGGACACCTTGAAAATGCGTCTTAACGATGACGAACTTCAATCCCTGGATCTTCACCAGCGTATTCAACGTGCCCTACGGGCGCTGATTCTGGATGGCGCTCTGGGTCCCGGAGTCAAGCTGCCTGCCACGCGCTCACTGGCCAAATCATTGAGCATGGCGCGCGATACCGTCGAGAACGCCTATGTCCAACTCCACCGCGACGGCTTTATCGTGCGACGTGAAGGTTCGGGCAGTTATGTCTCTGAATCCGTGGGAACCGAGCTGCGAGGCAGCGCCTACCGGCGCATCAAGGCCCAGGATCTGAAACGCAGCGTCATGGAACCGGGTACCGGCTTGAGCCGCCGGGGCCGCGCCGTATTTGAAAGTGGCGGTATTGCCGATCAGCAAACCATCAAGGCCTTTGCCACCGGCTTGCCTGAAACCCGCAACTTTCCGACCGATGTCTGGGAGCGCCTGCAGCGTCAGGCCATGAAGGACTTTCGCGCCAACATCCTGCTACATGGTGATCCCCAGGGCACCGAGTCCTTGCGCAAAGCGATTGCCGTATACCTGAATCTGGAACGAGGCGCCAAGGTATCCGCGGATCAGATTCTGATTTTGAGCAGTACGCGCCAAGCTCTGTTCCTGTGTGCGCAACTGCTGGTCGATGCGGGCAAGCCCATTCTGGTTGAGAATCCAGGTTACTTCGGCGCGCGCAAGGCTTTTGAAGCGGCCGAAGCCCGTGTCGTACCTATTGGGGTGGACGAACAGGGCCTGCGCACCGAGCTTTTGCATGAAGACCGCAGCGGTGCAAACTGCATTTATGTCACCCCCTCCCATCAGTACCCAACAGGGGCGACCCTTTCACTGGAACGTCGCCTGGAACTGATACGCTGGGCGGCCGAAAATGGCCGCTGGATTCTGGAAGACGACTACGACAGCGAGTTTCATTATGACGGCCTGCCCACCGCCTGCGTGCAGGGTCTGGACAAGTATCAGCGTACGATTTACCTGGGCACGTTCAGCAAAACGCTCTATCCGGGGCTGCGCATGGGGTATATGGCTCTGCCGCCGGAGCTGGTCAAACCCTTTACACAAGCCCGCAGCATCATGGATGGGCACACTCCCCAGATACTGCAGCTGACCCTGGCGCGTTTCATGGAAGACGGCCACTACAACTCGCACATCCGGGCCATGCGCAAGCTGTACACGGGGCGTCGGGAGATCATGCTGGAGGCCATTGAACAACATCTTCAAGGTATTGTGCGCGCCGCCAGACCTGAGGGCGGCTTGCAGATACCCTGTTTCCTTGAGCCAGGCTGGTCGGAAGAACACACCTTGCGCCGCGCCCTAAGCGCTGGCGTACAGCTACCCGGTTTGAGCCGGCTGTATATTGGTGAGGAAAAACAACAGGGGTGGCTACTGGGCTATGCATCCTTGACGGCCTACGAGATTGAATCCGCCATGTTGCGTCTGGCCAACGCCTTGCGTCAGGGCAAGGGTTGAGCCAGGCTGCAGTCAATATGCAAGGGGATATCGCCGGTTCAGATCGGCTACCCCTTCTAAAATGGCATTTTCGGTGCGCGCGCTGCGAGCACCGCTGCGCACGCCGCCCAGCAACGCCAGAATCATGTCGCCAATTTCCTTGAAGTCATCCTCCCCCAGCCCCCGGGTCGTACAGGCGCCGCTCCCCACCCGTATGCCGGAATAGGCCGCATGAGCCTGCTCATACGGCACACGATGTTTGCTCAAGCTGATACCCAACTGCGCCAAGGCCCGTTCTACCAAGGGCCCGGACAACTCCCAGGGGCGCAGATCCACCACGCCAAAGTGGCAGTCCGTGCCTCCCGACACCACAGTCAGGCCACCTTCAGCCAATCGGCGGCACAAACTGCGCGCATTGATGATGACCGCCTGTGCATAGGCTTTATAGGCAGGGCTCATTGCCTCTCCCAGTGCCACTGCCTTGGCCGCCATAATGTTCAGCAAAGGCCCACCCTGCAGGCCCGGATACACAGCCTGACTCAGACGCTCCGCCAACTTGGGCTCATTACATAAAATGATGCCACCTCGGGGACCGCGTAAAGTGCCATGCGTGGAAAAAGTGGTCACATGGGCATGCGGTACGGGCGACGCCATCAAGCCCGCCGCCACCAGTCCGGCGCTATGAGCCAGATCCACCATCAGATATGCATTGACCTCGTTGGCAATCGTTCTGAACTCGGCAAAATCGGGCGTCCGTGAATAGGAGGAGCCACCCGCGATGATCAGGCGAGGACGCTCCTTGTGAGCCAAAGCACGCACCTCGTCCATGTCCACCCACTGGGTCTGGCGATCCACACCATAAGAACAGGTCTGAAACCAGCGCCCCGAAACATTCACATGCGAGCCGTGACTGATATGGCCGCCGGCACTTTGATCCAGCGCCAAAATAGTATCACCCGGCGAGAGCAGGGCCAGATAGACCGCCAGATTGGCCTGGCTGCCCGAGTGGGCCTGGACATTGGCAAACGCCGCCCCGAACACCGACTTGGCCCGCTCGATAGCCAGCTCTTCGGTTTGGTCGGCCTGTTCGCACCCGCCATAAATCCGTTGCCCTGGGTATCCCTGCGCCTGCTTGTTGCTCAGCAAGGACCCCTGTACGTCCAGAACGGATCGGCTCAGGTAATTCTCCGAAGCAATCAGCTCAATGGTGTGCTGCTGTCGGCGTCGCTCGGCCTCGATGATGTCCCAAAGATTGCGATCGCTTTGCTGTAGAAATTGCGAACCCACCACAGGCAGGTGGGAGGTGTCGCCACCGGCAAGACTCTTCATGGGAGTTCCTGTTTAGATATAAGCCCCTTGACGGTCGCGACCGTTTTTCAGTCACGAGACAAAAGGGCAAGCCCGGGTATGTCGTTTTCCAGGGCGAAAGATAAACATCCTATTCTGTTTATCGCCCAATCAAACAGTCCATTAAAAATTAATTCACCAGAACACTTTTAATCATTATTGTCCGGATAAACATTCAAGGCATAAAGAATTAAAAATCCCTTGAAACACAGCAAGAAAGCCAATCCCGATTATTTCAGTCAAGAATTAAAACAGAAATCAAATTTTTATTCTTAAGTGGTCTGTTAAATAGCCTGAAAATGGTCTGTCATTTATTGTCATAGGATCATTAGAATGCAGCCAACGAATACTCAATGCCCATACTTCTAAACGCTCAAACAGATTATCACTCTTTTCAATCTGCGCATTAAAACCATCCCCAGTTTTCCCATAACCACAGGAAACGCCATTGCTTTAACGGCAGTTCAACCGCGCTGATCTTGCAAGGTTCCTAAAGACCCGGTAACGGGCTTTTTTTGAAACCGGGCTGAAAGAGCAGCAAATCCTTTTAAGCCTGCGAATTTCCATTCGGAAATAGAGACAGGTGGAATAACAAAACGATCTGTTCATTTCGAACGGATCGCAACCAACAGCAAGGAAGTTTGAAATGACTATCAAAAGCTACGAAACCGATGATGCTGTACGTAATATGCTGCAAAAGCTGTCTGTACTTTGGAAAAACCGGGCGGCGGTCAATCAGGAGCTGCCGGACTACAACAATTTGGCATTCGATCCGAACAAGGCCGATTTCAGCGAATGTCTGCTGCCTTTCCGTGAGCACCAGGCCTGGCTGGAAGCACCTGAGGAATTGAAATCGCAGTGTCTGTCTTACGCTTGGGGGATCTACAACCTCAAGACCATTTATGTGGAGTGCAACGTCGTCACTCCGTCCTGCGAAGACATCATCAAGACGCCGCCACCGAGCGCCAACCGCAATCTGCTGCAGGATGTGATGTCCCAGGCCTTGCTGGATGAAGCCCTGCACACCCGCATGTCCATCATGGCATGCAACTACATCTATTCCATGCGCGGTCTGCAACCTTTGGATTTCACCAACTTCAACCTGGTGCAATGGCGCAACGACATCCTGAGCCAGTGCAGTTCTGAATCCGAGCGTCGCCTGACCCGCTTTGCCATTGCCTGCGCGTCCGAAACCCTGATTACCGACTACCTCAAGACCATGGCTGAGGACAAGAGCATCCAGACTATCTGCCATGAAGTGACCCGCACGCACGCCATGGACGAGTGGAGCCACTCCAGCGTGTTCAGCTTTGTCGCCTCGGACATCATTCACGGTCTGAGCCAGAAAGAGCGTGAGCATATGCGTGCCGTTATCCTGCGCACCGTGGAAATGTTCGCCAACAACGAAATGGGCGCCTGGGAAAAAGTGTTCTCCATGGTGAACTTCCCCAATGCACGCGACATTTTGCACGACACCGGCGATTCCAACGAAATTGGCGTGTACACCGGTTCGGTTGAAAGCCTGATCGAGCGCATTGGCTTGAACAGCAAATCGGGGCAGGCACAGGCCCAAGACGAGCAACAGGAGGCGCTGCAATGACAGCCATGATTCAGGCGCGCTGCGAGACCGTTCGCCCCGAGGCCGGAAACGTCAAAGTGTTCACCTTGCGCGTGCAAAGTAAGCATTTCGATTTTCTGAGCGCCTTGCGGGCCGGCAAGCATGTCGCCCTGAGCTACCCCGATACCGGTGGCACGATTCAACAGCGTATGTATTCGATCACTCGCGTGGCCGATCCAGACCTGATTGAAATTGCTGTCAAAGGTTCGGGCCGCAATAGCGTCTCCGATCATTTGCACGCCACGTTGCGCGAGGGCATGAGCGTGCCCCTGCAGTATGTGGCAGGCGAGATTTCGGTAGATTCTATTGTCGGTTATGAGCGTATCGCCATGATCGCTGGCGGCATTGGCATTACCCTGCCCATTGCCTTGCTGCGTGAACTGGCGGCGCGAGCCCAGGACGGCTTGCCAGTACCACAAGTACATTTGCTGCTCAGTATTGCCCGTATTGCCGACATTCCCTTTTTGCATGAACTATTGCAACTGGATCTGACCAGCAGCTGGTTCACGCTGACGGTGTTTGTCACGCAGGAAAAAATCCGTGAAAGCGCTCATTTCAAGGTGGGACGCCCCTCCTTTGAAAATATGGAGCAACTAAAAGATCCGCAGGCCGTCGTCATTTGCGGCAGCCACGGCTTTGCTCAAGCCCTGCGCGAATACACCAAACAGGCACACCCCATCTCGCATATGTTGATCGAGGCGTTCTCCCCGCCGGCCAGCTCGGCCGCAGAGATCCAGCCTGCAGCTGGCAGCGCCCCCTTGCAGATCAATGTACGCAGTACCGGACAAACACTCTCGCCCGAACCGGGCAGCAGCCTGCTGGAAATGCTGGAAGCAGCCGATGTACCCATTCGCAGCCAATGTAGGTCGGGCATTTGCGGCGCGTGCCGGGTACAGATCTCGGAGGGCGAATACCGCTCTGAACCTGACTTTTGCCTGAGCGATCAGGACAAGGCGCAGGGCCATGCTCTGGCATGTTGCACCTTCCCGCTATCGGGTGCCATGAATGTAGACATCGGCACCACGAGCTGACATCCTTACCCTCTGGACTGAAAGAAAACCTTATGAAGAAAGTCATCGCACTGCGTCATATTCATTTTGAGGACTTGGGCACGCTGGAGCCTGTTCTGATCGAGCAGGGCTACCAAGTTCACTATATTGACCCTTCCGTCGAGTCTGTGCGTCACTTGGGAGCACAGGATGCGGACCTGCTGGTGGTATTGGGCGGGCCGATCGGCGCTTACGACGAAAAAATCTACCCCTTCCTGAGCGATGAGCTGGAACTGATCCACAAGTTCCTGCTGGCTGGCAAGCCCCTGCTGGGCATTTGCCTGGGCGCACAATTGATTGCGCGCGCGCTGGGCGCCAATGTCTACCCGCTAGGTGTCAAGGAAATCGGTTTCTCTCCTCTGAAAC